>JBBROG010000183.1:0-17937 GCA_038229635.1 Gemmatales bacterium | reverse complement strand
GGCGACCTACCGTCAGCTGCGTCAGGCACGGATCCGGACCTGCACGCGCGACCCGCTGCTCCGTCTGCTGTAGGTGGGGATCGCGTTGATCCTGCGCAACGTCTGGGTGTGGCTGCCTTGGGCGGTGCTGGCGCGTCCACGGCGGAGGTGGTAGTCCCGGCTGGCACGCTCGTCGTCTGAATTAGGGGGGGGTATGCCAGGCGACCGGACGGCAGGAGTCTAACCCGGATGTTGCGAAGGTGGTCGGCAGACGGCATTTCACGGGTCAAGGGCCGGGTTGACGGTCATTATCCTACTTGACGAGGGGGTTATGGCCGTGGCCGGCCACAGCGCCCCCTCTCCCCCACCCGGGCCGGGGGAGCCAGCTGCTGCCGATCTCATCTCCTCTCAACCCGACTCCGCGGCCCCGGCGGCAAGCGACGGCGCCCCTGCAACCGCCGCAGCACCGCACCGAACAACTCCCGCAGCGGGAAGCCGTTGGCCAGGCGCACCAGCACCCGCCGCACGCTCACCTGCACCGGCCCCGCCACCTTGAACAGCCGCAACCGGATCATGCTCACCTGCGCCCGCGCCGTCCCCGCCAGACCCAGCCGTCGCACGGCCTCCACCAAGACGTACGCCGCCGCGCTCATGAGCAGGTGAAACTGGTTGGCCAGGAACCTGGGGCAACTGGTCCGGTCGGCGAACAGCATCAGTCGTAGTAGCCGTGGAAGAGGCGGCCCTCCTGGCGGCCGTGGACCGGGTCGTCGGTGGCGTCGAAGTCGAGGATGAGGCACTCCGGCGGGCGGTCGTGAGAGGCCATGATCTGCTCGACTAGGGCCTGAGACATGCGGAACAGGGCGGCGCGGCCGGCCCGGTTCTCCAACCGGCACAGGGTCGAGGCCGAGGCGAGGGGTTGCTCGGGGTCGGGGTCGTAGTTGGCCGGTGCCTGCCAGAGGGGGTCATGGCGGAGGTGCTGATGGTCGTTGAGGTCCTCATAGCCGCAGGCGATGCCGAAGACGCGTTGAGCCAGGAGGGCGCGCTGGGGGTGGGTGACGAGATCGGGGTCGCGCGGGTCGGGGAGGCAGTGGCCCAGGGCGTCGAGCAGGCCGAGGCGTTGATCGGCCTCGCGAAGCAGGAGGGCGCCGGCGTCGGTGGTAAGGGCGCCCCCGGAGAAGTCGGCCTCGACGCGGCGGCCGTTGAGGGTAGCGAAGGAGAGGGAGGTGGTGGTACAGTCTGTCACGGTGGCGGTCCTCTCGTGGGAGTAGTGGGATCGTGCTAAACCCAATTACTACCACGAGTTGGGCCGCCGCGCAAGAGCAAGAACCTCACCACCCGTGCAATATCCGGGCTAAGTCTCTTTTACAGCCGCGTCCCGATGCGGTTGCGGACGATGTCGACGTCCGTGTTATCGACCACGCCGTCGCCGTTGACGTCGGCGAAGCGGTAGTTCGGGTCGGACGCCCGGCCGATCAGGTTGCGGACCGCCACGGCGTCGGCGATCGACACCACGCCGTCGTCGTTAAAGTCGCCGTACAACACCTTGAAGCCGCGGACGTAGTTGTCGCCGGCCGTGCCGTCGCCGTTGCCGTCCAGCGCCTGGCCGCTCGCGTCGCGGATGCCGTTCGGCCCGCCCGAGACGAGCTGGGCGGCGACCGACGCCAGGTCGATCGCCGTGGCGAACGTCCAGGTCAGCGTGGCCGTCCCGCTGCCGGCGAACGAGGCGATGGGCAGCGCGCCGTCGGTGCGGATCAGGCTTTCCGCCGAGCCCAGTACGCCGTTGCTGAAGACGGCCCGGACGCCGGTGATCCGCCACGGCAGGTGGACGCGCGACGAGCCGATCAGGTCGTAGCTCTTGCCGTTGCCGTACAGCACCTGGAACGACACCACCTTCGGCGCCGGGGCCGTGACGGAGAGGGTCGTCCGGTAGTCGGCGGCGCCGCCGTCCTTGTCGGCGACGCGGCCGTGGATGACGTGGCCGCCCGGCACCGCCAGGTAGCTCGCCGGCACCGTCGCCGTCGGCGACGGGCTGTTGACGATCTCGAACGTCCCGTTATTGTCGAAGTCGTAGCTGTAGCGGAAGCCGGCGCGGTTGTCGGCGTTCGACGGGTCCTGGGCGCCCGTGAAGGAAACCTGGCCGGGGTTGCCGGCGACGACGCGGCCGCCGTTGCCGAACGTCGCCGTCGGCGCCGCGTTGCTCAACACCAGATCGATCGCGGCGGAGACGGCACTGAAGCCCTTGTCGTCCGTCACCTTGACCCGCGCGTGGAAGGTGCTCAGGCTGTTCGGCACCAGGCCGTCGTCGAGGCCGAGCGCCTGGAGCGTCGCCCGAGAGAGCGTCGGGCGCACGCCGGCCGCGTCGCCGAAGACGCCGTCGCCGTTCACGTCCCACGAGTAATCCACGATCCGGCCGTTCGGACTCGTCGAAGCCGAGGCGTCGAGCGTCAGGCCGTCGCCCTCGGAGATCGCGTAAGGACTGCCGGCGTCGCCGGTCGGCACCAGACCGACGACAACCGTCGTCTGATACTCCGTGACGCCGAGGTCCTTGTCGTAGATGCGGCCGATGACGGTGTAGGTGCCGGCCTTGGCGAATATCAGCGTCGTGAAGGACTGCGTGCCGAAGAGGTTGCCGGTGCCGGTGAAGGCGCCGGCCGTGCCCGCGTCGAAGGCGTACTGGAAGCCGGCGGCGGTGTCGCGCGACGACGGGTCGGACGGGTTGACGAAGCGCACCACGACCCCGGCGCCCGGCGCCACCGGGCCGGTGTTGGTGAGCGTCGCCGTCGGGGCGACGTTCGCGGCCGCGACGCTGACGGCGTCGGCGCCGGCCCGGCCCTGGCCGTCCTTGACCGTGAGGCGGACGAGGTAAACGCCGTTGTCGTCCGGCGTGAAGGTGAAGTCGGCCGTCGTGCCGGTGGCGAAGAGCGGGTCGCGCTCGTTCGTGCCGGCGCCGTTGAAAGTGCCGTCATTGACCCGACGCACCTCCCAAAGATAGCTGTAACCGCCCGTGCCGAACACCTGACTCGTGAGGTGAACCGCCGTTCCTTCGAGGGTCGTCGCGGGGGCGCCGAGGATGCAGACGGTCGGCGCGGCGTTCGCGCCGACGGTCACGGTCAGGGTGTTGCGGCCGGCGAAGGTGCCGTCCTCGTCGGCCGCCGTCGCCGAGACGGTGTAGCGGCCGGCGGAGGCGTAAGTGTGGGGCACGCGGCTCGGGTTGCCGTCCACCCGCTGCACCTGGCCGTCGCCCCAGGTAATCGTCCAGTACCGGATCGTGTCCTGGCCGGGGTCGGAGGAGCGCAGGTCGAGCTTCAGCGGCGCCCCGAGGAAGACCGTATCCGGGCCGCCGAGCGTCAGGGCCGGCGGCACGTTGTTGACCGTCACCGTCAGCGTGTTCGTTGCCGGGCGCAGGGCGACGCCGTCGTCGGCCGAGGCGGAGATGGTGTAGGTGTTCGGCCCGTCGGCGTAGACGTGGGATGCCTGCGCCGGGTTGAAAGCGACCGTCTCGACGGTGCCGTCGCCCCAGTTGATGACCCAGTCGCGGATGACGTTCGAGCCGGCCAGCCCGGTCGCCGACAGGCCGAGGGTATAGACCGAACCCTCGTCGGTCGCGGACGGCCCGCTGATGCTGACCGTCGGGGCGAGGTGGTTGACGAGGACCAGCTTCGGGGTCGCGAAGTAGGTGGCATCGGCGCCTTTGGCAATCGCCTTGATCGTGTACGTCGCCGGTCCGGAGGCGTAGACGTGCGTCGCGCTGGCAATCGCGCCGGACACGGTGTCGTTGGAGCCGTCGCCCCAGAAGATGATCCAACTCCCGATGGGGTCGCTGTTGGCGCCGCCGACCGCCGACAGGCCGAGGGCGTAGACGGCGCCCTCGTTCACCGAAGCCGCGCCGGTGAGCGTCAGCGTCGGCGCCGCCCGCGGGACGAAGCGCACCGTGATGGGGTAGGGCGGCGTCCCCGTGGCGACGTAGGCGCCGAAGGGGTCAATGCCCTGTACCAGAGGCGTGTAGTCGCCGAGCTTCGCGTAAGCGTGACTGACCGTCGCCGCGTTGCCGGGCAAAGTATCCGCGGTGCCGTCGCCCCAGGCGACCGTCCACGCGGTCAGCAGCACGTCGCCCGCCGGCGGGCCGTTGAGGGTCAGCGTGACCGGCTTGTACTGGTCGACGTAGCAGTGGCCGTCGCTCGGATTCAGCGGGTCGAAGACCACGGCGCAGTCGGCGACGTAGGTCAGCGCCGGCGCGACGCGGTTGACCGCGACCGTCAGCGTGTTGCCCGCCGCGAACGTGCCGACGGGCTGCGTCGCCGTGGCGGAGACGGTGTAACTGCCGGCCCGCGCGAAAACGTGTGTCACCGACGACGGGTTGCCGCTCACGGGCGTCACGACGCCGTCGCCCCAGGTGATCGTCCAGCCGGTGACCGGCTCGTTGCCGGGGTCGCTGGCGGACAGGTTCAGGGTGAACGTCGCCCGCTGATCGACGGAGGCGGCGCCGGTCAGCGTCAGCGTCGGCGCCGTGTCGGCGACGGTCAGCGCCGCGCTCGGGCTGGCGTACAAAACGCCCTTGTAGAAGATCTGGGACGTCACGGAATAGCTGCCGCGCGCGGCGCCGAGCGCGAGCAGGCGGCTCCACGGCACCGTCAGCGCCGCGCCGGTGCCGAGGGCGGTCGTGGTCGAGCCGACGAGCAGCGACCAGCGGACGTCGGTCGGCGTGCCGGGGGCGGTGGCCTGGAGGACAAGGTCGTCCCCCTGGGCGATGCGGTACGGCCCGCCGGCGCTGACGCTGGCGACGGCCGTCACCGCCTTGGTGGCGCTCGTCGGGCCGTCGTTCGGGTCGTCCTGCGTGACCGTCGCCGTGATGACGTAGGGGCCTGGGTTCTGGTAGGTGTGCGTCGCCGCATTCGCCTCGCTGCCGAGGTCATCCACGGCGCCGTCGCCCCAGGCGACGCGCCAGCCGACGACGCGGTCGATGGCGGGATCGGTCGCGGCGAGGCCGAGGGTGTACGGCACGCCGACGTTCGGATTGCCGCCGGTCAGGGTGATCGTCGGCGGCGTGTTCAGGACGATCAGCGTCGTGAGCGCGGTGCCGCTACCGTTGGCGCTGGCGGCTTGCAGGGCGATCTGGTAGACGCCGTCGTTGACGATGCCGAGCGACTGCAAGTCGTTCCAGGTCAGCGTCGGCGTGGCTCCGACGGCGTCCCCGAAGACGCCGTCGCCGTCGAGGTCCCAGGCGTAGGACGTGACCGGGACGCCGACGCCGTCGGCGCTGCCGGCGAGCGTGAGATCCTGGCCCTCGGAAATGGTGTAAGGACCGCCGGCGTTCGGGATCGGCGGGCTGATGACGCGCACCTGCTCCATCGTGTCGTAGGTGACGACGCCCTTCGTGCCCGCCCGCAGCGTGCCGGCGTTCTGGCTGAACGGGTTCGGCGAGAAGCCGAGCCGGGCGGGGTTGAACAGCAGCGTGTCACCCGGCAGCACCGTCGGGTTGTCGCCGTGGATCGTCGTGACCGCCGTCGGGTCGATCTGGTAGCCATCGACGCGGAACGTGTCGTTGCCGTCGTTGCCGTTAATCGTGGTGTTCTGCCCGGCGCCGGCGCGAACCAGGGAAACGTTGTCGTCGCCGGCGCCGGCGTTGACCGCGACGCGGGCGTTGGCCACGTTGGAGCGGAGGTCGATGGTGTCGCCGTCGGCGCCGGTGTTGATCGTCGTCGACAAAGCGGCGGCGTTAAGGAGCGAAATCGCGTCCTTGCCGAGGTCGGTATTGACGGTCAGCGTCGGGGCGTCGGGCCGGTCGACGCGCACGGTGGCGTCGCCGTTGAGGGCGTTGAGGGTGAGGGCCGCCATGCCGGTGTAGCTGACCAGGCGCTCGGCGGGCGGGAGCACGCCGGGGATGCGGTCGAGGACGACGAAGCCGCCGCTCTGCCCGCCCAGTCCGGACGACGTGCCGACGGTCACGCGCGCCTGGAACTTCGTCACCGGGTCGGCCGGCGACAGGGCGAGAGAGTTCGGCTGGTGCAGCCCCTGCACGCCGGCGCTGCCGTTGCGCAAGACCTGCATGAGCGTGAGCCGGCCGGTCGTCGGGTTGCGGCTGTAGATGGACACCGCGTCCTCGTCGCGGGCGGCGACGTAGACGAACTGGCCGTCGGCGGCGACGGCGACGGCGACGGCGCCCGCCAACCCGCCGGCGCCGCGCCGCCCGTTCTGGAGCACCTGGACCGGCGTCAGCGTGCCGTCCGTCACGTTGCGCCGGAAGACGACCAGGGAACTATCAATTTTGCTGACGGCGTAGACGTTGAGGCCGTCGGCGCTGACCTGCACGCCGCTAACGCCGCCCAGGCCGTTGACGCCATTGACGCCATTTTGGAGCGTTTGTACGGCGGTGAGCGCGCCGCTCGCGGCGTTACGGGCGAGTACCGTCAGGCGGCCGTTCGCCCCGCTCGCCGCGTACAGGAAGGCTCCGCCGCCGTCGAAGGCGAGGGCGCTCTCGGCGGGCACCGGGGTGACGGCGCCATTGAGGGCCTGACTGGGGACGTAGGTGATGCCGCCCGGCCCGCCGACGTAGAACGTGCCGGAGTTCGGCACGGCGACGACACTGCGGGCGCCGGCGGCGAACTGCTTCAGCCCGGCCCGCGTCAGGCGCCCCGAGGACTGGAAGGCGTACAGGACGGTGTCCGTTTGCGCCGACACGAGAACGACGTTGCCGTTGCCGTTGACGGCGAGGGCGCTCATGCCTTCGAGGTCGAAGTTGTCGTCGAGCGCGCCGGCGATCTGGACGTTGATGACGGTGTTGTCGTTGTCGCGGAGGGCGAGGAAGCGGTCGTCGCCGGGGCTGACGGCGAAGGTGGTATCGCCCCCGTTCGCCGGCGCGTAGGTCGCCGTCGATTGCAGCCCTTGCGGGCTGAAGTCGTAGCGCTGGGTGACGCGGTTCAGGGCGCCGGCCACGCCCTGCGTGCCGTCCCAGCGGAACGTGGCGTAGTTGCTCTGCTCGTTCCCGTAAACCTCGTAGCTGGTGCCGTCGGCGTTCGGGGCGCTGGCGTCGATCGTGGTCCAGCCGAGGCCGACGAGGGTGACCCGCTGTTGCAGCGCGATCTGGCCGGTGGCGACGTTGCGGTCGAACACCCAATTCGGACCCGCGAAGAGTTGGCCGTGCGGCTGCCCGCCGACGCGATAATCCGGTCCGGCGGCGACGGCGAACTCCGTCGAGGGCACCTGCGACGTGAGCCCCGGCACGAGGTTGACGGTCTGCACCGACGCCAGGGTGTCCGTGCGGAGGACGTAGAAGTCCTCCTGGTTCGTCAGGTGAGCGACGTCGGGTCCGACCAGTTTCTGGCCGCGGACGTAGAGGAAGCGGCCGTCGGGGCTGACTTCGAGGCCGCGGTCGGAGACGCGGGTGAGCCGGGGACCGGAGAACGCGACGACGGACGCGACCCGCGTCATCCCGCCGGAGGCGTCGATAGCGTATTTATCGACGAAGAGATTCGTATAAGTGTTGGCGATCACCATGCCGAACTGGTCCACGGCCGGGTCGGCGAGGCGGGCGCGGTAGGCGCTGTTTCCGTCAGGAGAGAGGACAAGGTGCAGTCCCTCTACCCCGACGGGGAAGTCCGGGCTCAGGTCGTCGAGGACCGCCCGGACGAAGGTCAGTTGCCCCGTGGCGGCGTCGCGGTTGAAGAGGGCGACGTTGCCGTTCGTGGCGTACAGCTGACCGCCGCCGCGCAGGGCCAGGGACCGCGTCGGGATGCCGACGAAGCCGCTGTGCGTCTTGCCCGTGAACGGTACGGTCTGCACGGGGGCCAGCTTACCGGTGGCGGCGTCGCGGGCCAGGACGGTGACGGCGTCGTTGTTGGTCCCGGAGACGCCGACCAGGAGGTACAGGAAGCGGCCGTCGGCCGAAATCACCATCTGCTGCCCGTTGACGACGGCCCCGCCGGCGCTGCCGATATTCGTCAAGATCTGGACGAGGCGGAGTTGATTCGTCGTCGGGTCGCGGCGGAAGACGTTCAGGAAGCCGTTGTCGAAGCCCTTGGCGTAGACGAACTGGTTGTCGGACGTCGTCACCGTCTGCGCGCCGGCCGTGGGCGACTCCTGGAAGTTCAGCGCGGCGTCGTGCAGGGCGGCGTCGAAGGAAAGCACCTTCTGCCCCTGGATGAGCTGCACTTTGTCGAGGGACATCGTGGCGTCCACCGAGGCGTTGCTCGGGGCATCGACGGTCAGCGTGTTGACCGGCGCCGGGGCGCCGGCGGCGGCGCCGAGGACGCGCACCTCGTACACGCCGCTGAGGCTGCGCAGCAAGCGCGTGCCGTCGGCGAACAGCTCGTCGTCCGTCGCCCGCCAGGCGACGCCCCGGCCGCTCGCCGCGTTGTCCACCAGCAGCCGCTCCGCCGTGAAGCTGAAGTGGTCGCCGAGCGTCACCCCGGAAGTCGGCGGGTAGGCGGACCCGTAAAGGACCGTCACCTGATCGACGCCGCTGTCGCCCGTCACGGTCGTCAGGGCGCCGGCGCCCTGGCCGACGCGGCGCGGCAGGAACGTGTCGTCGCCGGGGCCGCCGCTGACGGTCACGGTCACGGCCGTCGGCGTCGTGCCGGTCGTTCGCGCGAGCGTTGTGTCCAGGGTGAGCGTGTCGTTGCCGGCGCCGAGGAGAACCTTGACGTCCCAGAAGTTCTGGAACGTCACGCCGCCGCCGAGGCCGAGGCCGCTGACGACGGCCCGGACGCCCGCCGGAGTGCCGTCGGTCAGGCTGCCCGTCAGGTTCGTCGTCTCGGCGCTGCGGTCGATGACAAGATAGCTCTGGTTGCTCCCCGTCAGGCTCAGCGGCGTCGAGCTGTTGACGACGGCGACGGTGTCGCCGACGGTGGCGCCGAGGTCGACGCCGAACCCCGCCCCGGCCGCGTGGTTGTCGAGGACGCGGACGGTGTTGACGCCGCCGCTGGTCTTGACCGTCGTCGGGTTGACGGTGTCCGCGACGGTGAAGGTGCCGCCGCCGCTGCCGAGGAGGATGCGGACCGGGCCGGCCACGTCGTAATCGACGGCCACGTTGTTGGGCATGCCGAGGCCCGTGAGCCGGCCGCGCTCCCCCGGCGGCCGCGCCAGCACGCCGTTATCGCGCTGGGCCGCGTCGGCGGTGTTGTCCACCGTCAGCGTGTCGTTCGGCGAGCCGCCCGTGAGGGACAGGTTGGACGCGACGCCGCCGACCGGGCGCAGCTGCTGGTCGATGAGTTCGTTGGCGCCGACGCGGAAGGCGTTGGTGCCGCCGCCGGCGCTGACCGTCGTCGCGTTGCCGAGCGTGGCGACGGTGACGCTGTCGTCGGCGGCGCCGAGGACCACGTCGGTATTCGCGACGTTGGTCGTCTGCAACAGGACGTTGCCCGTGTTTTCGTCGCCGACGCGGAACTTGCCGCCGACGAGGGTCCAGGTCACGGCGTCGCCGGCCCGGCTGCCCGAGTTGTCGAGGCGCACCCGGCCGACGTTCTTGACCGTGACGCCGGGAGCCGCAGGGTCGGGCGAGGGCGTTCCGTAGGCCGTAAGGAACGCCCGGTCGGAAGCGTTGCCTTCAAGGGTCACGTCGGCGTTCACCCCCTTGACGAGTCCCTTGACGTAATAGGTGTTGGCGCCGCCGCCGCCGCGGATCAGGGAGGGGAAATTGACGGTATCCTCGACGGTGAAGACGTCGCCGCCGGACCCGAGGTCGACTTCCGCCGAGCCGAGATTGCGGAAGGTCAGCGAGCCGGGGATGCCCAGGCCCGTGACGGTGTTCTTGAGCAGGCTGGCGGTTCGCGGCTGCGTGTCGAGGTGCGCGTCCACGACCAGCTTCGCCGTGCCGGTGCCGTCAACGATCAGTGCGGCGCGGATGCCGCCGAGGAGGCCGTCGCCGACGCGGATGACGTCGCTCGCCGTGCCGGTCTTGGCGCCGGCCGTGACCGTCACCGGGTCGGTCATCTTCGCGACAACGACCGTGTCGCTGCCGCTGCCCGTCTCGATGGCGACGGGGATACCCGGCGTGGCATTGACGCTGAGACTGTCGGTGCCGCTGCCCAGCTTGTAGCGCAACGCCTGGATGTTGCGGTAGGTCGCCTGGGCGCTGTTGAACGTGACGGGGTTGTTGCGGTTGACGACGTTCGACGTGTCGGCGGTGTTGCCATTCGGAGTGATCGGATCGCCGCTGTCGTCGAAGGCGAGGGTGTTGCTCCCGGAGCCGCCGTCGATGAGCGACGTGCCGTGCTGGGCGTAGATCGTGTCGTCTCCCGCCCCGCCGCTGACGGTGCTGTTGCCGAGGCCGGTGTAGATTGTGTCGTTGCCGTCGCCGGTGTCGAGGAGGTTGGCGCCGGAGCCGCCCGCGACGGTGTCGTTCCCGCTGCCGCCGGTGACGGCCGCCGGCCCGCCGCCCAGCGACGCCAGGTAATCGTTGCCGCCGCCGCCCGTGAGGACGACGGGACCGCTGCTGGTGACGGTGAAGTGGCTGGTGCCGGTGCCGCCCGTCAGCGTGACCGGGACGTCGACGCCCGTGATCGTGATGGTGTCGTTGCCGCCGCCGCCGAGCGCACAGATGGCGTTGACGCCGGTGTAGCGTACCGTCAGGCCGTTCATGGTGACGTCGTAGGCGCCGCCGCCCTTGCCGGCGACAATCATGACCTCATTGGCATCGCTGACGTCGCCGAAGGTGCGCGCCGCCGCCTTGGCGCCGACGTTGAGCCACAGCTTGCCGTCCTTGCCCACCGAGGCCAGTAGCGGGTCCACCTTGACGGTCGGCTGGTTGGTGTTCTCGTTGACGCCCTGGCCGCTCTGGCCGACCTTGCCGATGCCGCCCTCGTCGCGGCTGGCGGTGTCGAAGTCGAAGATGGTGCCGCCGCCCTGGAACGAATTGCCGTTGCTGTCGTCGCCGAGGAAGCGGTAGCCGGCGTCCAGCGTCCAGTTCAACTTCCCCTTGACGGAGACGACGCGGCCGATCTTGTGAAGGAGGTCGCCAATGTCGCCGGAAAGGACGTCGTTGAAGATGTCGTGGCCGATGTCGCCGAGGTTCTGGAGGACGTTGCTGTTCTTGTAGCCGAGCAGCGTTTCCAGCTCGCGCAGCCGCAGCTTGCCGTCGGCGTTCGGGTCGTTGATCGTCAGGACCAGGTTGCCGCTCAGGCTGCCGTCGGCCCACGCCTTGAAGACCTCGTCCGGCGTACCGGGGATGAAGGAGAACGGGTTCGTTACCTTGACGCCGGCGTGGACGCTGACGCTGGCGTCGACGCCGAGGACCTCGCCGGACTTGATGTAAAAGCCCTCGATGAAGTCGGAGGCGTCGTGCGTCTGGACGAATTTGGCGATGCCGGAGGCGTCGTAGCCGCCGCCGAAGTTGAGCAGCGGGTGGAAGTGGAAGCCGAGGCCCGCCGTCACCTGCACCGGGATGACGTTGATGATCTTGCCCAGGACGTCGCGGACGCCGCTCGGCAGCCCGCCGATGACGTCGCTCAGGTACGGCAGCGTGAGGTCGAAGTCGTAGGACGGCACGAGCGGCGGCATGTCGAAGCGGACGAAGTCGACGTTGGCGTAGTTGCCGATCAGCAGGTTGACGACCGTCAGCGGGTTCTGGACGATCGGGAAGGTGAGGCCGACCGGGACCATGTTGCCGTTGCCGTCGTCGACCATTTTCGGCTCTTTGAAGGTCTCGTCGGTCGCCTTCTTGGAGTTGGCGTCGCCGTTGCGGCCCGCCGCGTCGCCGGCGTCGCGCGCCTGTTGCGCGGGGTCTTCGCCGTCCGGGTGACTCTTCGACGCGCCGGGCTTGCGCGTCTGCTTCATCGCGTTCTTGTCGGCGCCGCCCTCGGAGGTCAGGCCGATCGACTCGTCGCCGAGGTCGACCCACGCCTCGTTGAGGTTGTGCGCCCCGGAGAGGGTGTTGACGATGGTGACGACGTCGGCGAGGACGTCGATGACGATGGGCAGCGGCTTCAACTCGGGCACTTTGTCCGCGATGTTGTGGACGATCTCGTTGATCGACCCGCCCACCTGGACCGGGCCGAGCTTCGGCAGGTGCGACAGGATGGGGATTTCCTGGTAATAGAGGCCGAGGCTTTGGCCGTGCGTCGTGTCGCGGTTGAGGAGAAAGCCGAGCGGCTTGAGCGGAATGCCCAGGACGTTGATGGCCGGCTTGAGCGTCTTGTACAGGAAGTCGCCGATGTTGACTTCGATGTTGCGGATCTCGAGCGCCTTGGGGATGTTGAGCGTGTTCTTGGCGCCCTCCTTGGTGAGGTCGAAGGTATCCTTGATCTGGATGAAGAAGGTGGCGCGGACCTGCGGGAAGTCGGCGTCGCCGAGGATGCTGAGCGTGGACGGCAGGTTGATCGTGGCGTCGGCGACCAACTGCATCCGGGTAATCGCCATGCGGGTGGCGGTCACGTCGTTGGGATCCTGCGGCCGGTACTTGTAGGTCTCGGGGCTGCCGACGACCGCGTTGTGCGTGCTCAGGCCGACGCTGACTTCGAGGTGGGCGCCGGTCGGCGTGTTGAGCGGGTCGCCGGGGGGGGGAGTGACGTAAGGCTGGTTGGCGATGTCGAGCTGGAAGGGGCCGAGCTGGCCGGTGGCGTGGAAGTCGGCGGACGGGCCGATGTTGAGCGTGATGTCCATCGTCTTGCCGTCGCCGTACAGCGTGTCGCCGTAGAACGGGTGGCCGGCGACGCGGTCGTCGACGCCGAAGGCGAGGTTCCAGGTGTAGTCGTTGTGGACTTGCAGCGAGCCGTCGACCTCAGCCCGAGGCCCGGCACGCCGACGTCGAAGCCGACGTAGGCGTCGAGGAGCGTGTTCTGCTGCACGAGCGTCATCGTGAACGCGACGTCGCTGTTTGTGTCCTTGAGCTTCACGTCGTCGAGCGTGACCTTGCCGTCGCCGGTGATGTCGGAGATGAGGTTGAGGCCGCTCGGGCCGAGGGCGCTGAACAACGTCTGGCGGACGACGGGGACGGGCGCGGGGGTGGTGTCGGTGAAGGCGGAGTTCAAGTCGTGGAGGAGCTTGGTGCGGACCTGGCCGACGAACTGGGCGCCGGTGGCGCGTTCGAGGCCGTCGCCGATGAGCGGCAATTTGAAGCCGAACAGGTGCAAACTGAGGTCGTTCTGGATCTCGCCGAGGTAGCGGTCGAGGCCGGTGAAGAAGTCCTGACGGCTGGCGGCGAGGAGAGAGTTGCCGTCCAGGAGCGTGCGACTCTCCAGCGCCTCGACGCCGGGCCGCGCGAAGGTCGGCTTGCGCTCGGGGCCACGGAACAGGCGGCGGATCCACGGGCGGGCGGCGAAAGCGCGACGGGAGGAGGTCATGGTCGAGACTCCACGGAGGCCGGGTTGCGGGAAGCACCGGGGAGCCAAGACACGGAGGCGGACAGGAATTCGCAATTTTCTTCCGCAGGAGCCGACGCGCCGCTATTATGACGCGGCGGACACGAGGCGGGAGGCGGTCCATGAGCAGCGACTTGTCGGGCAAGTTGCAAGTTCTCCTGACGCGCTGGCAGGCGCGGGACGAGGCGGCGCGCCAGGAGTTGATTCAGTTCGCCTACGGGCGCCTGCGCGCCCTTGCCCACGTCATCCTCAACGAAAGCTTCCCGCGGCTGAAGGGCGCGCCCGCCCTGCTCGACACGACCGACGTGGCCAACGAAGTCGCGCTGGGTTTGTACCAGGCGCTCGACGAGATCCGCCCCGCCACGGTGGGCGACTTCTTCCGCCTGGCCGCCCAGCGCATCCGCTGGCTGCTGCTGAACCGCGCCAAGCAGAGCGACCGGCGGCAGCGCCACCTCCGCGAAGAGTATCGGATCGCCGGGCCGGAGGCGGACCCGTCCGGCGACGAGGACCTGCACGCCACGCTGGAGGCCCTATACCGGCAGATCGAGGTTCTGCCGGAGAAGGAGCGTGAGGTCGTCGACCTGCTCTGCTTCCACGGCCTGACGCGCGAGGAGGCCGCTGGCCTGCTGGGCGTCACGGAGCGGAGCGTCCGCCGCTACTGGGCCGCCGCCCGGATCAAGCTGGCCGACGGCCTGAAGCATCTCGTGGCCGGGGCGCGCGACGAATCGTGAGGGCCTGTCCGCCCCGATTTCTGGCTAGTGGACGGCGCCGGAGATTTTGACGGATTGGGACTCTCGATCCTGTCTTACGAGCGGATTGACGACTCCTCACAACTTCCGGCGCCGCCCACGCGGGCGTGTTGGGGTATGGAACCCGCGTAGCGGGTGACGGATCGTAGCCCCGGGTGGAGCGTACTCGCGCAACCCGGGGAACCCGCAACCCGGGGAATCCATCCGGGGACGTGTCGAGGTATGGAACCCGCGGAGCGGGTGACGGAGTCGTGACCGGCCGCGCTTCCGTCACCCCCTTCGGGGGTTCCAAATATCGACACGTCCGCATGGTTGTCCCCGGGTTGCGCTTCACCTGCTGCGCGGGTTGCGCTCCACCCGGGGCTACGATCCGTCACCCGCTCCGCGGGTTCAAACCATCAACACTGCCCCGTGGTTGTCCCCGGGTTGCATGTTCCCCGGGTTCCGCGAGTACGCTCCACCCGGGGCTACGATCCGCCGCCCCTACGGGGCTAACTCCCCCGCGTCCGCTCTGGCGCCAAATCGCGGAGATGCCGGGGCCGACTCCTTGCCTTTCCCCTTGCCGGCGCGTTACACTCACCCCCGGCCCCGGACCGTTCCGGCCTCTCCCGAGGGGACCATGCCCGACCCGTCGCTCACGACCGCCCTGCTGAACGACTACCTCGACCGCTGGCACCGCGGCGACCGGGCCGCGCGCGACGAACTGCTCGTCGCCGTCGGCGCCCGCGTCGAGCGGCTGGCCCGCGCCATGCTGCGCCGCTTTCCCAACGTCGGCCGCTACGCCGACACCGACGACGTCATTCAGGAAGCTCTCCTCCGCCTCTGCCGCACTCTGGAGGCGCTGACGCCGGCGAGTGCCCGCGACTTCTGGGGCCTGACCGCCGTCCACGTCCGCCGCGCCCTGCTCGACCTGGCCCGCCACTTCGGCCGCCGCGAGGCCGCCGGGCTGCTGCCGCCCGAGGGCAGCAACCGCCACGCCGACGACGCCCCCGACCCCACGTCGTCCTCCAGCGACCTGCGCCGCTGGCAAGCCTTCCACGAGGCCGTCGAGCGCCTGCCCGACGACGAGCGCGAGGTCGTCCAGCTTGTCTACTACCACGGCTGGACGCACGCCCGCGCCGCCGAATTCCTGGAAATCTCGACGAAGACTGTCCAGCGGCGCTGGCACCAGGCGTTATGGAGAGTGACCCGACTCTGCGCCGCACCGGAGGAATCGTCGTGACCAAGCCCGACCGCCTCGACCTGCTGTTCGACCGCTGGTTCGACCTGCGCGAGCAAGACGCGCCCACCTCGCTCGATGTGGTGTGCGCCGACTGTCCTGAGCTGCGCGACCCCTTTGCGCAGTTGCTTGAGAATTTCGACGACCTTGAACGATTTCTGAATGAACCGTCGGTCTCAATCGACACCTCGTCGCCTCACCTGGCGGAAGATACCGGACCTTACGTCGCGAAGGACGCCGAGCGGCCGCAGAAGAAGGCGACGCTGGCGTTCTCGTTCCTGTCGCCGGCCGAGGAGCCGGATGAGATCGGCCGGCTGGCGGGTTATCGAATCCTCGGCGTCCTCGACGAGGGCGGCATGGGCGTCGTCTTCCGCGCCGAGGAGCCGCGCGCGCGGCGGCAGGTCGCGGTCAAGGTCATCCGCCCGGAGCGGCTGGGGACGGCGGAGTCTCGCGCCCGCTTCCTGCGCGAGGGGCAGACGGCGGCGGCGGTGGATCACGAGCGCGTCGTGCCGATCTACCGCGTCGGCGAGGCGAACGGAGTGCCGTTCCTGGTGATGCCGCTGCTGAAGGGCGAGTCGCTGCGGGTCCGGCTGGAGCGCGACAAGCGGCTGCCGTGGCCGGAGGCGGCGCGGCTGGCCCGCGAGATGGCCGAGGGGCTGCACGCGGCGCACGCGGCGGGGCTGGTCCACCGCGACGTCAAGCCGGGCAACGTCTGGCTGAAGGCGTCGCCGGACGGCGGCACGTCCCACGTCCTCCTGCTCGACTTCGGCCTGGCCCGCGCCGTCGAGGGCGGCGGCGACCTGTCGCACATCGGCGCCGTCGTCGGCACACGGGCCTACATGGCACCGGAGCAGGCGGAGGGTCGCGAGGTCGATGGCCGCGCCGACCTGTTCAGCCTCGGCTGCGTCCTCTACGAGATGCTCAGCGGCCGCAAGCCGTTCGCGCAACTCTGTCCCGACGTCCCCGCGCGCCTGGTCGACCTCGTCACCGCCCTGCTGGAGAAGACGCCGGGGCGCCGCCCGGCCTCGGCGGCGGACGTCGCCCTGGCCTTGAGCGACCTGGAGTCACTGCCGACGCCGCCGGTGCCAGCGCCACCGCGACCGGCGCCGACGTCGCGCCGTCGCCTCCTGGCGGCGGCCGGCATCCTTGCCCTCCTGATCCTCGCGGGCCTGACCGCCTGGGCGAGGCGCGAGCCGCGTCCGTCCGTCGAGCCGGCGCCCTTTGCCTCGCGTGGGGAGCCCCTGGTCGTGCGCCACCTCGACGTGACGCACTTCGCCAACCTGGGAAAAGGCGACCTTCCGAAGGGCCGCATGGGCGAGAAGTCGTTCTTCGCGCGGCGCGACGACGGCGTGACGGTGGAAGCGGAGCTGTCGCGTCCGGCCTACGCCTACCTGATCGCCTTCCGCCCGGACGGCACGGAGGAGCTTTGCTACCCGGAGAGCGAGGACAAGGTGCCGGCGAAGTCGGACCGGCCGCGCTACCCGTCGGTGTCGCGCGGCGACCACTACGGGCTGAACGAGGGCGAGGGCTTGCAGGCGTTCGCCGTGGTGGTTTCGGACGAACCGCTGCCGCCTTATCGGGAGTGGCGCGCGAAGTGCAGCGAATCGCCGTGGGGCAAGCACCCGGCGACACCCGACGTGGTCTGGATCGACGACGGGACGGAGGTGCGCGGCTTGACGGCGGACGATCCGGCCGGCCAGCGCGGCAAGGGGCAGGATGTCGCGGGCAAGACGCCGCTGGCGGCGCTGACGGACTGGCTGCGGAAGGCCCCCGAGGCGAAGGCGGTCAGCGCAGTCGGCTTCGCGGTGGGGCCGAAGAAAAGGCCGTGAACGAGGGGGCGGAAGTGATTCCTTCAAAGGTAAGACGTGCCATGCGTGTCATTTCGCTGATCTTGTTGGTGGTGGCGACCTGGGCCGTTCACCTCATGAGCGGAACGTACCTGCGAGCGCAAGAGGTCGCGAAGCCGGCGGCGCCGCCCTGGCAGCGGCTCCTCAAGGGAGATTTAGCCCGCCAGGCGGACGAACTGGAGAAGCAAGCCGAACAGCTTCGAAACGAAGGGAGGTTGGAGGAGGCATTGAAGAAGACCGAGACCCTGGCAGAGTTCCGTGCGAAGTATCAGGGGAAAGATCACTGGGAGGCGGTCGATAGTCGCTGGGAGGCGGAGGCTCTCAGACGGGTGTTGAAGCAGGGCGAGGAGGGGCGAAAGGGATGGGTCGCCGTCGTGGATCTGCGCCGTCAGGCTGACGAACTGAGGGCGAAGGGTCGTTACCGCGACGCCCAACCGTTGTACGAGAAAATCCTCGATCTGCGCCGCAAGCTCCTCGGCGAGGAACACCCCGACACCGCCACCAGCTACAACAATCTGGCCGGGAACCAGAACGCGCAGGGGAAGTACGCGGAGGCGGAGGCGGGCTACCGCAAGGCCCTCGACCTGCACCGCAAGCTCCTCGGCGAGGAACACCCCGACACCGCCACCAGCTACAACAACCTGGCCTTGAATCAGAACGCGCAGGGGAAGTACGCGGAGGCGGAGGCGGGCTTGCGCAAGGCTCTCGACCTGCACCGCAAGCTCCTCGGCGAGGAACACCCCGACACCGCCTCCATCTACAACAAACTGGCCGGGAACCAGAACGCGCAGGGGAAGTACGCGGAGGCGGAGGCGGGCTACCGCAAGGCCCTCGACCTGCGCCGCAAGCTC
>JBBROG010000182.1:0-18066 GCA_038229635.1 Gemmatales bacterium | reverse complement strand
GCGGTGTCGCGCTCGCGCCTCGGTGGGGCGAGCGCGAAACCGCAAGCGACGGATTACTCCCCCTTCGGGGGCGGCACCTTCTCGGCCTTGGCCGGCGCCGCCTCGTTCGGCGACAGCATCAGGTTGAAGCCCTTGGCGCCGTCCATGTTCGTCCAGAACGTCCCCGGCCCGCTGTGGAACAGCCGCAGCCGCAGCGTCGGACTCAGCTTCTCCGCCATCGAGTAGCGCAAATAGGCGTCCGAGTCGTTCTTGAACGCCGACATCTTCATCGCGAACAGACTGCTCTTCGCCGTCTCCTGCAACTCCTTCGCCTCGGCGGTCGCCTCGCCGACGACCTTGTCCTTCTGGGCGGTGAGGATGGCGATCTGCGCCTGGTTCACGGCCCGCATCCGTTCCAGCTCCGCGTCGGTCGTGCTCTTGAGGTTCTCCACCTGGTTGTCGATCACCGCCACCAGGCGCTTCGTCTCCGCCTCGACCTTTTTGACCTCCTGCTCGACCGTCTCCTTGGCCTCGACGACCTGGTTGTTCGTCTGCGCCGTCGCTTCCTTGGCCTTGTTCGTCAGCGTCTTCTGGACGGCGAGCTGCTTGTCGCGGATCTGCTTCAGGTAGTCTTCCGGGATGTCGATGTTGCGGATGAACGCCGAGTGGATCGTGACGTTCTTCGTCTTGCACGAGGTCGTCAGCTCCTTGGTGAAGTCCTCCTGGAACTTCTGCCGCTTCGCCCCTTCGAGCAGATCCTGCACGCCGTAGTCGGAGCCCTTGTCGCGGCCGATGGCGTGCGTCTGCAAGTCGATGACGTTGTCCTCGATGCGCTTGCGCGTGCCGTACTCGGCGACGAGGTGCGGCATGTCCTGCGGCAGAACCTCCCACTCGACCGTGCAGTCGACGTTGATGTCGAAGCCGCCGCGCGACGTGAAGGTGATCGGCGTCCGGCCCGCGGCACCGGGCGCCTTCGAGAAGGTCGTCTGGAAGATACCGACCTCCGCCTGGATCACGTCGATCTCTTTCGGATTGATATAGTAAATGCCCGGTTGCAGCACTTCCTTGAGGTAGCCGCGCTCGCCGTCGTCGTCGGCGAACAGGCCCTTGCCCTCCTTGCCGTACAGCCGCCGCTGCACGCCGACGTAGCCCGGCTTGATCTCGACGGCGGGGATCTTGTTGACCGTGAAGCCGTGCAGGTTGACGCGGTACGACCCCGGCGGCAGGACGCGGCGGAGGATGCCCTGCTGCCCCTCGTCGGCGAGGAACTCCCCGGCCGGCAGCGGGTCGCCGCCCAGCGCCGTCACCAGGCCGACCTCGTCCGCCTTGATGACGGTGTTGTCCTCCAGGCTCGTCTCGTAGACGACCGGCATGACGAAGTGCCAGCCCTCGCCGAACACCTGCTCGAGCGGGCCTTTCTGGCCGGGCTTGGCCAGGACGTGTCCCGCCGGCAGCGACTCGCCGTCCTTGTGGACCAGCACCAAATGCTGGCCCGGCTTGACGTAGGTGAAGAAGGCGTTCCAGGTCAGCAGGAACGCCACGAGCGTCACGACGACGACCGCGCCCCAGAAGATCAGCATCTTCTTCAGGTAGGCGGAGTTGAAGCGCTTCAGGAAGGTATTGGACATCGGTGGAGGCTCCTTATTTTAGAGGGGACGGCCGCGGTTCGGGGCAACGTCCTCCGAATCTTTATTTCCCCGCCGCACGCGGCCCTGCCCCGGACGGCCGCTCCGCCTCGGCGGGCATGCGCGCCGCGCCGCTCTCCTTGTCCGGGAGCATGAGGCCGGAGAACAGCTTGCCGAACTCGCTCGAGTCGGTGGCGAAGATCTCGGCCAGCGCCGGCGCCACCTTCGACAGGATCGTGTACTGGGCGAACGCCTGGCCGCCGCCGAAGCCCTCGACCGACTTGCGCAGCGGGGCGGCCTCGGCCTTGTTGTCCGCCAGGATGACGTCGGCCTTGGCCTGGGCCTGGGCGCGGACCGACTTGGCCTTCTCGCGCGCCGCCTCGAGCTGACTCTGCGCCACCGTGAGAGCCGCGGTCAGCTTCTGCTTCTCGACCTCGATCAACTGCTGGGCCTCGGTCTCGGCGTTGTTCAGGCGCGTGCCGGCCTGGACCTTTTGCGTCTTCTGCACCGCCAGCGCCTCCGCCGCCTTGAGCGTCTGCTCCTGCTTGTGCTGCTTGACCATTTCGAGGTTGCGCTGCTGCTCCGCCAGGGCGCGGTCGCGGGCCGAGATCTCCGCCGTCAGTTCCGGCGGCAGTTCCATCGTCGCCAACGTGACCGCCCGGATCTCGATGCCCATGTCCTCGCAGCGCGGCTTGACCGCGCTCAAGAGGGCCTTCTGGAACTGCTCGCGACTGTTGACCGACTTGTCCTTGTCCGAGCCGAGGGTGATGAAGTCGGTGGCGTTGAAGTTGCTCCCCTCGATGCGCGTGAAGCCGCGGACGTGCGGCAGGACGATCTTTTGCAGGATCTCGTTCTTCTCGATCTCCGCCTTCGTGCCGTCCGCCTGGTTCAGCATCCCCTCGTCGGTGACGCGGACGAGCACCTCCGGCGCCTTCTCCTTCATGACCGCGTACTCGACCTGGACGTGCGGCCGGAGCTGGAAGCCGTCCTTGGAGGGGAATTGGATGTCCGTGAACTCGACTTTATGGCTGCGCACCTCGATGGGGGCGATCGTCTCGACGTAGCGGTTGACGGGGTAGGTGCCGGGCGGTAGGTAGCGGTCGTGGACGCCGCGGTAGCCCTCCTCGGTGACGAGGTAGGGGCTGGCCTTGGCGGCGCGGGCCAGCAGCCGCGGGTTCTTGCCGACCTTGACGATGCGCACGCCGACGAACTCCGCCTTGATCTCGACGACGTCCTCGATCTTGACGTCGTAGGCGTGGGGGTTGATCGAGTAGGTGCCTGCCAGGAACGGCTTCTCGACGATGCCGCGCTCGTCGTCGCGGGCCACCAGGTCGCCGTCGGCGATCCGCTCCGGGGAGATGGGCTTGCCGAACTTGCGCGTCAGGACCATGCACTTGCCCGCCGGCACGCTCACCATCTTTTCGACCTCGGACGTCGCGAAGAAGGGGTTGAGGAAGTGCCGGCCGGGGCCGCGCACCTCCAGCTGGACGCCCTTGTAGGAGTCGTCGGGGGCGAGAATCTGTTCGGGGTCGAGGTCCTTGCCCCAGCGGTTGACGACGACGAGGAAGTGCAGCGGCGGCACTTCGACGCGCTCGATCTCCCACCGCCAGAACTGGTAGGCGAGGTAAACGCCGGCCGCCAGGGCGACCAGCACGACGAAGGACTTGGGACTTCGGAACACGCTCGGGACTCCTCTCGGGGTACGGGCGCCGGGGCCGCGCGGACGGGGGACGTCCCGACCGGGCCGGCCGGCGCTGTCGTGGGTTTATGTGTGACTCGTCAGCGCGGGGCGCGCCCTACTGGACCTGGCGCGAGCGCGGCTGGAGGCCGGCGTCGCGCGGCGGGCGCACGTTCTCCTTGACCGGCGCGTCCTGGGCGGCGGCGCGGAGCCGCTCCTTCAGCTGCCGCAGCTGGGTCTCCAGCGCCTCCGGGTCGACTTCCGGCCCGCCGGCCGACGCCGGCGCCGTCAGCGGCACTTCGAGTAGGTCGGCGTAGACGCGCTCGGCGGCGCGGGCGGTCAGCTGCTTCTCCTCGACCATGTCTTCCGCCTTCTTCCAGTTGGCCACGGCGCTGAACGGGTCGAACTGGCTGGCGATGGCGTACTGCTGCTCCGCCGTCTTCGCCTCCGCGAGCTGGCTCAGGAGGATGCTGCGGCCGACTTCGTACTGGCGCAGCTGCAACTCCACCAAATATAAATGCTTACGGAGGTCATCAATCTGTCGATTCTGGCGTTCGCGCTGGGTGCGGAACGTGTCCAGGGCGGTGCGCTCCAGGTTGCGCTTGTACAGGAGGGCCTTGGCCTCGAGGTCGTCGTGGGCCTCCGCCGCCTTCCGCGCCGATTCTTCCAGCGCCGTCAGGTTATTCTCGCTCGTCGTGATGTTGCGCAGGATGTCCTGCTCCGCCTCTTTCGACTTGTCCAGCGTCCGAGCGAGGCCCGCGACCAGGTCCTGGTACTGCTTGACGACCTGGCCGAGCACCTCTTCGGGCTCGAGGCGCTTGCGCCACATCCAGTCCCAGCCGCGCGTGACGGCCCGCCAGCAGCGCCTCGGGCCGGTCGTGAGGACGACGAGCAGCAGCGGCAGGCCGACCCAGAGGAAGCCGCGCAATAGAATCACTTCGAGGAGGCGTTCCATAACCAGTACCTCGGCCGTCCCGGACGGTCCGGCGCCGCGACGGGTGCGGGAGAAGCCGCGGCGCTCCCCGCGCCGGGCGGGGCCGTGCCGGCCCGTTCTGACAGGTAATTCGTCGCCGGGGGGCGTAACATTTGTCTCGTAGGGCGACCGCACCGCACAGGGAGATTCTAACTCCGCCGCGCCGGAGTCGCAACAACTTCCCCGTCTTACCGCTCTTAACCGCTCGGGCGGCGCCCTAACAAGAGTGCGCGAAGAGATTCGGGCGGTTGTGTTGCAGCCCCGTGAACGGGGCTCAAAGACCAACACCGGAAATGATTCGCGCACCCCGGAACGGACAGCACGGCCCCGTCACGAAACTTCCGCCACCGCCGCGTGCGCCAGGACGACGCGGATCTCCTCGTAGGCCACCTTCTCGCCGAGGGCGACGAAAATCGGCCGCAGGTATTGCGTCTCCAGCCGCCGCGACGCCGCGAGGACGCGCTGGTAAACCTCCTCGGACACCCACGGCGCCACCGACTTCGGCCGCGCGTCGCCGATGTACTGCGCCAGGTAATCGAGGACGGTGCTGCGGGCGCGGCCCGTCTGCCGGGCGACCTCGTCGAGCGAGGCGCCGCGGCGGAACAGGTCATACGCGGCTTCGCGTTGGAGATTCGGCTTCGCCGCCGCCGGCGCCGCCTTGACCTCGGCGGGAGGGCGTCCCGAGCCGTGCTTCTGGTCGCGCCCCAACTCGCGGCCGCCGCAGTGCTCCTCGACGACGTCGAGGAACGCCTGGCCGAATTCGCGCAATTTCGTATCGCCGACGCCGCTGATGGCCCGCATCCGCTCCAGGCTCGACGGCCGCACCCGCGCCATCTCGCGCAGCGTCGTGTCGTTGAAGACGACGTAAGGCGGCACGCGCTTCTCGTCCGCCAGCCGCTTGCGCAGCACCCGCAGCGCCTCGAACAGGTCGCGGTCCACCCCCTCCCACGACACGCCCTCGGCCTTCGCCTTGACCGCCTTTTCGCGCCGCGCCAGCTGCACCAGCCGCACCGGCCGCTGGCCGCGCATCACCTCCCACGAGCCGTCGTTCAGCTTCAGCAGCGGGTAGTCGTCGCCGACTTGCAGCAGCACGCCCTGGCCGATGAGCTGATAGACCCAGTCGCGCAGCCCCGGCTTGGAATGCTCCTTGAGGAGGCCGTAGGTGCTGAGCCGGTCGTGGCCGCGCTTGCGGACGTTGTCGGTGTCCTCGCCGCGCAGCACGCTGATGACGTGGCCGATGCCGAAGCCCTGGTTGACGCGGGCCACGCACGACAGGATCTTCTGGGCGACGACCACGGCGTCGGGGACTTCCTCGGTGTCGTTGAGGCACAGGTCGCACGACCCGCAATTGGCGATCTCGTAAGTCTGCCCGAAGTATTCCACCAGCGCCCGGTGCCGGCAGGTGGCGCCGCGGCAGTAGCGGTCCATGTGGTCGAGGTGGCGCACGGCGCCGGCGACGTAGTCGGGGCCGGCGCCGCCCTCCTGCGCCGACCGCTCGATGATGGACCGCCACACGCGCGGGTCGTTGCCCGAGTAGAGCAGCACGCACTCGGCGGGCAGGCCGTCGCGGCCGGCACGGCCGGTCTCCTGCTGGTAGTGCTCGACCGACTTCGGCATACTGGCGTGCAGCACGAAGCGGATGTTCGAGCGGTCGATGCCCATGCCGAACGCCACCGTGGCGACGACGACGTCGGACTCCTCCGCGATGAAGGCGTCCTGGGCCTGCTTGCGCTGCTCCTGACTGAGCCCGGCGTGGTAGGCGGCCGCCTTGACGCCCTGCTTGACGAGGCCGGCCGACACCTCGTCCACCTCGCGGCGGCTGATGCAGTAGACGATGCCGCCCTCCTCCGGGTGGCGCTCGATCACTTCGAGGACCTGCTTCAGCTGATTTTGCCGCGGCAGGACGCGGTAGGTCAGGTTCGGCCGGTCGAAGTTGCCGACGAGGACTTCGGGGGCGCGCAGCGCCAGCTGGTCGATGATGTCCTGGCGGACGCGCTCGGTGGCGGTGGCGGTGTAGGCGTGGACGGCGGCGGCGGGGAACAGCTCGCGGAGGCGCCCCATCTCGCGGTACTCGGGGCGGAAGTCGTGGCCCCAGTGGCTGATGCAGTGGGCCTCGTCGATGGCGAAGGTGCGGACGTCGATGTCGCGCAGCAGCCGTTGGAAGTCGGTGAGGACGAGGCGCTCCGGCGACACGAAGACGAGGCGGACGGCGCCGTCGCGAATGTCCTGCAAGTAGGCGAAGCGCTCCGTGGCGGTCTGCGAGCTGTCGATCTGAATGGCGGGGACGCCGCAGGCTTGCAGGCCGTCGACCTGGTCCTTCATGAGGGCGATGAGGGGCGAGACGACGACGGTTGTGCCGCCGCGGACGACGGCGGGCGCCTGGTAGCAGAGCGACTTGCCGCCGCCGGTCGGCAGGACGACGAGCGAGTCGCGGCCTTCCAGGCTGGCGCGCATGGCGCGCTCCTGGAGCGGGCGGAAGTCGCGGTAGCCCCAGTGGCGTAGGATCACGCCCTTGAGGCCGTCGAGGGTCCAGTTTGCGGTCGGCCGAGGCATCGTCGGGACTCTCCTTGCCCCTGCAAGGTAGCCGGAAGGTAGGCGCCTGTCCAGGCCTACCAGGTGCCCCGCAGGCTCCGTAAAGGCGTCCTTGCGTGGACCCCGCAGGAAGCGTAGAACATCGTGACGACGGATTCGTCTCACCCGTCCGAGGTGGAAGGAGTGCGGTTCTCATGCAACTGTGCAAAGTCGCCGTGGCGGGAACGGTGCGCGTCGGCGTCCTCGACGGCGGGCGCGTCCGTTTCCTCGACCTGAGCCGCGACCCGGCCTACCCCTGCCTCAGCGCCGTCCTGCACGCCGCCGACCCCGCCGCCGCGGCGACCGCCCTGATCGACACCTCGCTCCCGGACAAGTCGGCGGACGAAGTGACGTTCCTCGCCCCCATCGACCGTCAGGAAGTGTGGGCGGCCGGCGTCACTTACAAGCGCAGCCGCGAGGCGCGCGAGCGCGAGTCGGTCGGCGCCGCCCGCTTCTACGACCTCGTCTACAACGCCGAGCGGCCGGAGCTGTTCTTCAAGGCGACGGCGAGCCGTGTCGTCGGACCCGGCGGCACGGTCCGCGTCCGGCGCGACAGCCGCTGGAGCGTCCCCGAGCCGGAGGTGGCGCTCGTCATTTCTCCGGCCATGCAGGTCGTCGGCACCACCATCGGCAACGACATGAGCGCCCGCGACATCGAGGGCGAGAATCCGCTCTACCTGCCGCAGGCGAAGGTGTACGACGGCGCCTGCGCTCTCGGCCCCGTCGTCACGCTGGCGGCCGACATGCCGCCGCCGGAACGGACGACGATCCGGCTGGCCATCGAGCGCGGCGGCCGCACGGCGTTCGACGGCTCGACGACGGTCGCCGCCATGAAGCGGACGTTCGCCGACCTCGTCTCGTGGCTCGGCCGCGACAACAGCTTCCCCGACGGCGTCGTGCTGCTGACCGGCACCGGCCTCGTGCCGCCGGACGACTTCGCGCTGGCGCCCGGCGACGTGGTGCGTATCGAAGTGAGCGGGATCGGCACGCTCGTCAACATGGTCGCCTGAGCCCGTCGCCGCTTGCGGCTTCGCACTTGCTAAACCGCGAGCGGCAATTTTCCTGTCACATCTCACCCCGAAAAGGGCAGTTCTCTTGCGGGGGCGGCGGTATCCGCCCGCTTGTGCCGCGCGGCGGAAGGGGTTAGAATCTCGGCGACTCCGTACTGTCCGGGATCGGCAACCTCTTCCAATGGGCGGACCATGAGCGCGCCGGGTTCGGTGACTTGCTGGATCAGCCTCCTGAAGGCCGGCGACCCGGACGCGGCTCAGCCGCTCTGGGAGCATTACTGGGCGCGCCTCGTGCGCGTGGCTCGGGACCAGGTGAAGGCCAAGGTGCTGCGCGGCAGCGACGAGGACGACCTGCTCCAGGAGGTGTGGAAGAGCTTCTTCGAGCGCGCCGCCGGGGGCCATTTCCCGCGCCTGAAGGACCGCAACGACCTCTGGCACCTCCTGGTGCGCATGACCGTCTACAAGGCGTGCCGGCTGCGCCGCGCCGAGCTGGCCGACAAGCGCTTCCCCGGCCAGGCGCTTCAGGACATCGACGAGGCCGCCGTCGTCGGCCGCGAGCCGGAGCCCGACGTGGCCGCCCTCGCGGTCGATGAGTTGCGCGCCTTCCTCCGCGGCCTGGGCGACGAGGAACCGGCCCGCGTCGCCCTGTGGCACCTGGAGGGCTACGGCCCCGGCGAGATCGCCGTGCGGCTGACGTGCAGCCCGCGCACCGTCCATCGCCGGCTCGAGGAGATTCACAAACGACTCCGGGCGAGCCACGCGCAGGAGGAGCAGGAGGGGTGACATGAGCGACGGCGACGACCTGACTCCCGAGGGCGAAGCCCGCCTGGAGGAACTGTGCCAGCGCTTCCACGCCGCCTGGCGGGCGGGCGAGCGGCCGCGCGTCGAGAATTACCTCGTCGGCCTCGCCGGTGCCGCGCGGGTCGCCCTGCTGCACGACCTGATCGCCCTGGACGTCACCTACCGCACGCGCGCCGGCGAGCGCGTCCGTCCGGCGGAGTACCGCGCCCGCTTTCCGCACGACGGCGCGCTCGTCGACGAGGTCTTCCGGGCCGAGCAACTCGTCGCCACCGAGCCGGTGCCGCCCGACCCCGCCGACGAGGCGCCGCCGCGGGCGCTGGGCCGCTATCACGTCCTGGAGGAGTTGGGGCGTGGCACCTTCGGCGTCGTCTACCGCGGCCGCGACGACGTCCTCGACCGGGCGGTCGCGATCAAGCTGGCGCGCTGGCGCCGCCCGCCCTCCGCGGCGGACACCGAGCAGTTCTTGGCGGAAGGGCGGAAGCTGGCGGCGCTCGACCACCCCGGCATCTTGTCCGTCTACGACGCCGGCCAGGCGCCGGACGGCCGCTGGTATCTCGTCTCGAAGTTCGTCCCCGGCCGCAGCCTGCACCACGCCTTGCGCCAGGGGCGGCTGTCGCTGACGCGCGCGGCCGAGATCGTCGCTGGCGCCGCCGAGGCCCTGCATTACGCCCACGCGCGGGGGCTGGTGCACCGTGACATCAAGCCGGCGAACATCCTCCTCGAAAGCGACGGCCGCCCCCTCGTCGCCGACTTCGGCCTCGCCCTGCGCCAGGAGGACGTCGGCGCCGCCCGTGCCTTCGCCGGCACGCCCGCCTACGTGAGCCCGGAACAGGCCCTCAGCGAGGGGCACCGCGTCGACGCCCGCAGCGACGTCTACAGCCTCGGCGTCGTCCTCTACGAGGCCCTCACCGGTCGCCGTCCCTTCGAGTCCGAGTTCGTCGACACGCTGCTCCGGCGCGTCGCGCGCGGCGACTTCCTTCCGCCGACGACTCACGACCCGCGCGTGCCGCCGGAGTTGGAGCGGATCTGCCTGCGCGCGATGGCGACCCGCGCCGCCGAGCGCTACGCCAGCGCCCGCCACCTCGCCGACGACCTGCGCCAGTGGCTGGCCTCCTCGGGCACCGAGACATTGCCGACCGCACACGAAGGCAGTCTCACGGCGCCTCCGGCGTCCGCTGCGACGCTCGCCCAGAAATCGACGTTCGACCCGCCGGCGCGCGTCATGCCCAAGGGCCTGCGGGCCTTCGACGAGCACGACGCCGACTTCTTCCTGGAACTGCTGCCCGGCCCGCGCGACCGCGGCGGACTGCCGGAGAGTGTCCGCTTCTGGAAGGCGCGCGTCGAGGAAACCGGCGCGGGAGACACGTTCGCCGTCGGCGTCCTCCTCGGCCCGAGCGGCGGCGGCAAGTCGTCGCTCGTTCGCGCCGGGCTGCTGCCGCGCCTGGCGCCGCACGTCCACGCCGTCCGCGTGGAGGCCGCGCCCGCCGACACCGAGGCGCGTCTGCTGCGGGCGCTGGTCCGCCGTTGCCCCGACCTGGCGACGGCGGAGAATCTGGAGAGCGCCTTACTCTCCCTGCGGCGCGGCACCGGGCTGGCGCCGGGCGAGAAGGTGCTGCTGGTGATCGACCAGTTCGAGCGCTGGCTGCACGGACGCGGCGACCTGAGCGACTGCGGGCTGGTCCGCGCCCTGCGGCAGTGCGACGGGATTCGTCTTCAATGTCTGCTGCTGGCGCGCGACGACTTCTGCACGGCGGCCGGACGCTTCCTGCACGAGTTGGATTTCGCCCTGGTCGGGGGCGACAACTTCGCCACGGTCGACCTGTTCGCCCCCGCCCACGCGGCGAAGGTGCTGACCGCCTTCGGCCGCGCTTACGGCTGCCTGCCAGAGGCGCCGCGGCCCCTGTCGGCGGCGCAGGAGGAATTCGTCGCCCGCGCCGTCGCCGACCTCGGCCCGGACGGGCGCGTCGTCCCGGTGCGTCTCGCCCTGTTCGCGGAGTTGGTCAAGGCCGCGCCGTGGGACGTCGCGGCGCTGCCGAAGGACGGCCTCGACGGCCTCGGCGTCCGCTTCCTGACCGAAACCTTCGAGGGCCGCGCCGCCAACCCGACGCTGCGCGCCCGCGCGGCCGAGGCCCGCGCCGTCCTGGAAGCCCTGCTCCCCGCCGCCGGCGACGTCCGCGGCGCGGCCCGCTCCCGCGAGGAGTTGCTGACCGCGTCGGGGTGCGCGTCGCCGTCGGAGTTCGACGCCCTGTTACGTCTCCTGGACGGCGAAGTGCGGCTCGTCACGCCGGCCGAGGCGAGCGCCGGGACGCGCTGCTATCAGTTGACGCACGACTACCTCGTGCCGTCCTTGCGCGAGTGGCTGTTGAGCAAGCGGCGCGAGACGCCGCGCGGCCGCGCCGAACTGTGCCTGGCGGAGCGGGCGGCGCTGTGGGCGGCGCGGCGCGAGGCCCAACAACTGCCGACGGCGTGGGAGTGGGCGAAGATCCGCCTTCTCACGCGCCCGCCGACGTGGACGGCGCCGCAGCGCGCGATGATGAAGCGGGCGACGCTGCGCCACCTGACGAGCGCCACCGTCGCCGCCGTTACGTTGGGTCTCACCGTCGCCGGACTGGTCCTGTGGCACGGCCGCTCCGCCGCGACCCAGCTCGCCACCGAGACGATCGACCGCCTCGCCGCCGCCAACCTGGCCGAGGTGCCCGCCCTGGTCGCCGAGATCGGCGAGGAGCGCGACCGCGTCCTTCCGCTCCTGGCCGTCCTCGCCGACGACCGGGCGCGTCCCGCCGAGGCGCGTCGCAACGCCCAACTGGCCCTGCGTCTCTTCGGCGTCGAGGACACGTTCGAGCCGCTGGCGCGTTACCTGCTCGACGGCGAGCCCGAGCATCCCTCCGAGTTCCTGGCGGTGCGTGGGGCGCTGGAGGGCCGCACGCCGCACGCGGTCCGCGAGTTGGTGGGAAGCCTCGGCCGCGAGGCGCCGCCCGCCGATGGGACGACGCGCCTGGCCGAATGGGCGCGCGAGGAAGTGACGCGGACGGAAGTGGAAGCGGCAACCGCCAAGCTTCCCGACAGTGAGCGCGACCGCCTGGCGCGGCGGCTGGCTCACGCCGACGCCTTGCTGCTGCAACTCGGCGAGCCGGAGCGCGTGTGGCGGTCGCTGAAGAACACCACCGACCCCGGCCGGCGGGCGCACCTGACCCACGTCCTCGGCCGGCTCGGCTGCGACGCGGGCCTTCTCGTCGAACGGATGAAGAAGGCGCCGAACGCACCCCCAATATTACTCTTGCCGAAAGAGATCGTTCAAAACAAACCCATTTCGCGATCGACCACGGACAGGCCGGGCACCGCGGAACTTAAGGCACTCATCCTGAGCCTCGGAGAATTCCGCGCGGAGCAGCTTTCCGAAAAGCTACGCGAGGAAGCGGCTGCTTGGCTTCTGGAGTGCTACCAGAACGAGCCCGACCCGGGAGTCCACTCGGCCATCGATTGGCTTCTCCGCCACGACCGCCAAGGGTCAGCACCGCGCAAGTGTGCTTGGGGGAAGGCCGAGGACTTGCGACGCGCGGATGAACAATTAGCCGTTCAGGTTTCGGCCAACAACTTTATTTACGGCGACCGACAGTGGCGTGCCGAGGCCGGGGGAGGGCATACGTTCGCCCTGGTGATGGCACCGCCGGCGGGGCACCCGATCTTGCTCGGCTCGGGCGCCGACGAGCCGGACCGCGACCCGCTCACGGAGGCGCCGCGCCGCCGCCGCATTTTTCGCTGGTTTGGCGTCGGGACGAAGGAAGTGACAGTCGCTCAGTTCGAGCAATTCCTGGATGAGAGGCGTCAGAAAACCGGCAACACCGAGCGCTACGGCCCGCTGCCGTTCCGACCCTTGAGCAGTCCGGCGCCCGACGGCCCGGCCGTGCGCGTCTCCTGGCAACTGGCCGCGGACTACTGTAACTGGCTGAGCGAGCGGGCGGGATTTCGCGAAGGGGACTGGTGCTTCAAGTGGAGTGATAACTCCCTCATCCCCGCCGACGATTGCTTGCAACGCCGAGGCTACCGCCTGCCCACCGAGGCCGAATGGGAAGTGACATGCCGCGCCGGCACGACCTCGCCGCGCTTCTTCGGCTGGGGGACGTCGCTGCTTCATGAGTACGCCTGGTACGCCCGCACGGAGGACGGTGCTCGCGCCTGGCCCGTCGGACAGCTCAAGCCGAACGACCTCGGGCTATTCGACATGTACGGCAACGCCCTGGAATGGTGCCTCGACGTCCACCAAGTGCCGCGGCCGGGGAGGGAGGACGAATTCCTCAACGACACCGAGAAGACGACGATTCCGCGCCCGGGCGAGGTCCGCGTCCTCCGCGGCGGCGCCTTCGACCGGAGCGCTTTCGAGGCGCGCTCCGCTTTCACGACTTCGGACGCCGAGTTGGTGCGACGGCGCGACGTCGGCTTTCGCGTCGCACGCACTTACCTGGCGAAACATCCCCCTAAACCCTGACCCCTTATGGAGGTTTCTCATGTTTCGACCCCTGTTCGCGACCGCCGTGCTGATCGTCGCTCTCGCCGTCACTTCCGGGTGCGGCGAAAAGCCCCCCGCCGACGACTCCAAGACGCACGACGTCGCGGAGCCCTGCTGCATTACCGTCGCCCAGATCCGCTCGGCCGGCGGCACGGTCTGCATCCCCGACGAAAAGAGTTGCTTCACCGAGGAGATGAAGGAGCAGACCAAGCCACAGATAGAAAAGAATTATCTCAAGATCACGATTCCCCCGAGCCTGCTGGCGTCAGGGGCCGTCCTCACGCTGGACGGCAAGGAGATCGTCAAGGAAGTGGGCAAGACCGGCCTGGACTACTACAAGCCGGGCGACGTGGTCGCGGTCTGTGCCCGTAAGATCGACGGCAAGTTCAAGGTCACGATCATCAAGGGCTGGCGCCGCGCGGAGTTCGAGACGGCGAACCCGCCCAAGAAGGGCGAATAACCTCGCCGCGCCTCCGAGCCGCGCGGGCGGCTCGGAGGCGCTCTCCCTTTTTCTTTCACAAATCACAACATTTTTCCCTGTACCTCTCGCGCCCCGGCTTGCTATACTTCTCCCCACCAAGGTCTCCTCAGTGTGACCGTTCCCTGACGGACCACGTCGTTTCCGGCAGGTGGACTCGCGCCCCGTGCGGCACCGGACGCCGCGCGCGTCCCCCCTGTGCCGCCGTAACCACACACCCGCCCGCGGTTCGCGCGCGCGCGAACCGCGTCCGGGAATGGGTTTCCCACGGGGTCCGCCTCGGGCGACGGAAGGGCAAGGGCGCCCTCCGACGCCGGGGCCAAGGGCCGGGTTTTCACCGAGGTCTCCTCCATGCCGGCGCCAACGACCGCGGACGCCTTCCTCGCCTGCCTGCGCAAAAGCAACCTCGTCGAACCGGATGTGTTCGACAAACACCTCGCGTCGCTCCGCTCGTCGGGCAGCCTGCCCGACGAGCCGAAACCGCTGGCCGCGCGGCTGATCCGCGACGGCCTCCTCACCGCCTTCCAGGCGCGCGAGCTGCTGCGGGGCCATCACAAGGGCTTCTACCTCGGCAACTACCGCGTCCTGGAGCCGCTCGGCGCCGGCGGCACGAGCCGCGTCTTCCTGTGCGAACACGCCGCGATGGGGCACCGCGTCGCCATGAAGGTCGTGTCCGCCGCCGAGGGCGAAGACCCCTCCCTCGTCGAGCGCTTCCTGCGCGAGGCGCGGGCCAACGGCGCCGTCAATCACCCCAACCTCGTCCGCGCCCACGACTTCAACCGCGTCGGCAAACACTTCTACCTCGTCATGGATTACGTCGAGGGGGTCAGCCTGCACGAGTTGGTGCGCCGCGACGGGCCGCTCGACCCGGCCCGCGCCGCCCAGTACGTCGCCCAGGCCGCCGAAGGACTCGCCCACCTCCACGAGAACGGCCTCGTCCACCGCGACCTGACGCCGGCCAACCTGCTGCTGGACCGCAAGGGGGCGATCAAGATTCTCGACCTCGGCCTCGCCTGCTTCCTCAGCGACAAACGCGACGCGCTGACGGAACGCTACGACGCCTGTCAGGTTCTCGGCACCGTCGACTATCTGTCGCCGGAGCAGGCGACGCGCAGCCACGACGTCGACATCCGGGCGGACGTCTACGGCCTCGGCGCCACGTTCTACTTCCTGCTGACGGGCCGGGCGCCGTTCGAGGGCAAGACGGTGCCGCAGAAGTTGCTCGCCCACCAGATGCACGCGCCTCAGGAGATGACGTCCGTCCGCCCCGAGGTGCCGGCGGGGATGGCGGCGGTCGTCCACAAGATGCTCGCCAAGCGGGCGGCGGACCGCTACCAGACGCCGGCCGAGGTGATCGCCGCGCTGCGCCCGTGGGCCGGGGCGCCGGGAGCGTCGCCGGCCCGCCCGCTTCCGAAGAAGGCGACACGCCTCGATATCGACGACCACACGCCCCTGCCGACCGGACGGCTTTCTCCCGCCGTCGTCGTTCGCGCGTCGGGAGACGAGAAGAATGCGCCGCCCCCTCCGAGGACAAGGAGCCGCGGCCTGATGATCGGCGCCGCGGCTGCGTCCGGGCTGCTGCTCGGCGCCGCCCTCGCCCGGGCGCTCTGGCCGTAAGCGGCGCCCCGTGACCAGGGCGTCGGGCGGAAGTATCCCATAGGATAGTCTCGTCGTTTCGCCCGCGCCGCCGCGGCGCGGGTGCGAAACGGCGAGCCCCGGAGGACTCCCGATGCACGGCTTTTCGACGCGCGCCATCCACGCCGGCCAGGACGCCGACCCCGCGACCGGGGCCACGGTCGTCCCCATCTACGCGACCTCGACCTACACGCAGGCCGCCCCCGGCGAGCACAAGGGCTACGAGTATTCGCGCAGCGGCAACCCGACGCGCACCGCCCTGGAGACGTGCCTCGCCTCCCTGGAGGGCGGCGAGCGCGGCCTGGCGTTCGCCTCCGGCCTCGCCGCGACGACGGCGGTGCTGTCCGTGCTGAAGCCCGGCGACGAGGTCGCCGCCGCCGCCGACCTCTACGGCGGCACCTACCGCCTGCTGGAGCGCGTCTTCAAGCCCTGGGGCGTCGTCGCCCGCTACACCGACGACCCGAGCCCCGGCGGCTTCCGCAAGGTCGTCACGCCGGCCACGCGCCTCGTCTGGATCGAGACGCCAACGAATCCGCTCCTGCAAATCCTCGACATCGCCGCCGTCGCCGAAGTCGCGCACAAGGCGGGCGCCCTGCTCGCCGTCGACAACACCTTCGCTTCTCCTTACCTGCAAACGCCGCTGAGCCTCGGCGCCGACCTCGTCGTCCACAGCACGACGAAGTACCTGGGCGGGCACTCGGACGTGGTCGGCGGCGCCGTGATCGGCCGGCGCGACCTGTTGCAGCCGATCGCCTTCTACCAGAACGCCGCCGGCGGCGTGCCGGGGCCGTTCGACGCCTACCTGACGCTGCGCGGCCTGAAGACGCTCGCGGTGCGCATGCGGCAACACTGCGCGAGCGCCCGCCGCCTCGCCGCCTGGCTGATGGAGCAAACGCGGGTCGAGAATGTCTACTACCCCGGCCTGCCGAGCCACCCCGGCCACGAGCTGGCGAAGCGGCAGATGCGCGACTTCGGCGGCATGATCAGTGTGCGGCTGAAAGGCGGCAAGGAAGGGGCGCTGCGGTTCCTGACGCGGACGAAGCTGTTCAGCCTCGCGGAGAGCCTCGGCGGCGTCGAGTCGCTGGTCTGTCACCCGGCGACGATGACGCACGCGAGCATCCCGGCGGAGCTGCGGCAGGCGCGCGGCGTCGACGACGGCCTGGTGCGCCTGAGCGTCGGCATCGAGGACGTCGAGGATCTTCAGGAGGATCTGCGCGTGGCCCTGAGCTAGGCCGTGTGGACAATTAGAGCCGTAACCGCAACGGCCGCTGAGCTTGGTCGTTAGGCGGCGCAGACAAAGCCCTCGCGGAGGCCGGCCCGCCCGTCGGTCTGGCGTACACTGTTCCTGGCGCCTGCGCTCGAATCCGCGCGCGGTTCGCTTGACACTCGTCCGCGGGGTCGTTAGGTTCTGTTGTTATGAGTACGATGGTAAGGAGTCTGCTTGCCGACACAAGCCGTTATGCGGCGGGCGTGCTGTTGTTACTCGCGGCCGGTCTCAATTGGCTCTCCCCGAGTTACACCGATGCCACTTTTTTCGCCGTCACCAACGGTCCCCTCCATTCGGTGTTCCTGTTGGCGGAGTGTCTGTTGGGGGTTTCACTCCTCGGGCGGCTGTTGGGCGGGGTGGAAGTGATCCTGGCGGCGGTCGCCTATGCCGGGTTCTCCACCCTGAACCTGTGGAATGGTGTTTCCGGTGCCCATACCTGTGGCTGCTTCGGCTCCCTGCGGGTGAACCCTTGGGTGATGTTCGCCGTCGATGCCTCCCTGACGACGGGGCTGATCCTGAACGTGTTCCTCCCGCGGCCGACCTTCCGCGTACGCTGGCGGTGGGCGGCGGCGGTCGGCGTGGTGTTTGTGGTCGCGGCGGGGCTCGCCCGGACCGGGACAGCCCAGCAACTCCGCGCCTCCCTCGGTGGGCCGGCGGTCTACCTTGACCCGCGGACGATCGACTTGGGCGAACACCCCGCCGGGACCAAGGTGGATGTCTCAGCCCGCCTGCACAATCGCTCGTCCGGCTCGGTGCGGGTGGTCGGGCTGGAGCAAACCGGGTTTGCGGAGGCCGGGCCGGGGTTGGTGCAGGTGATCGAGCCCGGGGCGGTGGGCGAACTGCCGCTCACGTACACCGTCCGCGGGAAACCGGGGCGGCGGCTCGCGCACAACGTTTTGTACTGCGAGAGCGACGGGCGACTGCTGTTGCTGGCGCTGACGGTGAACTGGACGGTGGCCGGCGAGTGACGGCAGGGGCGACGAGTCGGGTGTCTTCCTCAACACGGAGAATGGCCATGCAACTGACGCTTCGCGGGTTCGGGGTGTACCTTCTTCAGGCAGCGGGCTGGGCGGTGCTACTCGTCGCGGGTGGACTGCTCTTCCAGACGGTCGTGACAGAGGCCATTGCCCAGCCGACGAACTGTCCGTACATCGATGACCCTAAGGGAGGGAGGTGGCCGTGCAACGTCGATTGCACGAATTCTCTGTCCTCGGGTGGAACGTGTACCAAGAGTTGCAACAACAACTCGCTCCCGCAGTGTAGTGTTTGCAGCTGCACTCTGACTGCGGATCCCAACTTCTGTGGGTGTCACTAGTGCTCTGTCACGCCTAAAAGTTCGGGTTGGCAAATTCGGTCGAATCGGCGATTCTGCATGGCACCAGGAGGAGTGCCATGCAGAAGGTGTACGTGGTGCGACTGACGGACCAAGAGCGGACGGAACTGCAAGTCGTCATCAAGAAGCTGAAGGGAACCGGCCAAAAGGTTCGGCGTGCCCAGATTCTGCTGAAGGCTGACGCCAACGGGCCGAACTGGACCGACGAG
>JBBROG010000181.1:0-18251 GCA_038229635.1 Gemmatales bacterium | reverse complement strand
CGGTTTCGCGCCCGCGCCACCGTGGCGCGGGCGCGAAACCGCAAGCGATGTTCAGCGCACCGCGTCGAGCGCCTTGAGCCGCAGCGCCGACAAGCTCGGCAGCAGCCCGCCGAGGCAGCCCATGACCAGGGCGAACAGGATGCCGCCCAGGCGGATGTTGTTATCCACCGTCATCTTGAAGGCGACGCTCTTGCCGCCGCCCTGGCCGCTGCCGGCGATGCTCGTCATGTTCAGCCCGTCCGCCAGCGAGCCGACGAGGACGCCGACGGCGCCGCCGACGAGGGCGATGACCAGCGTCTCCAGGAAGAACGACATCAGGATCTGCCAGCGCGCGAAGCCGAGGATGCGCATCACGCCGATGTCCTTGATGCGCTGGCTGATGGCGGCGAACATCGTGTTCATGATGCCGAACACGCCGCCGACGGCCATCGCGCCCGCCACGACGACGAAGACCACGAGAAACTGCGCGTTCGTCCCGTTCAGGCTCTCGTAGTAGTCGATCTCCGTCCGCGCCTGCACCGCCGATTTCTTGTAGTTGGCCGTCACCCACTCCGCCGTCTCCTTCGCCGTCGCCGCGTCGGGCGTGCGCAGCACCAGCGTCGAGTAGCTCGACTCCTTGCCGAACTTCGGGCCGGCGAGTTGCCGCTTGGCCCAGATTTCCGAGTCGAACGTCGTGCCGCCCGACTTGAGGACCCCGCTGACGACCCAGTGGCGGTCGCCGAGTTCAAAGATATCGCCGGGCTCCAGAGTCTTCTTGCCGAGGTCGGCGCCCAATTCGCGGGCGATGCCCTCGCCGATAACTGTCTGCCAGACCTGTTCGCCCTTGCCGTCCGCGGCCGCCTGCACGCCGGAGGCGGAGATCCACGACCCGCCGGGGTTCAATTCCAGGCCGTGGACCTGCGCCGTGCGCTCGAGGTCATCGAGGCCGCGCATCTGGAGAAAACGCCGCTTCTTGCCCGAGCTTTTCAGCACCGGGCTGTCCTTGGGGACCGGCTGGTTGACGACGAGGTATAACTCCCAACTCGCGAGCGGCTCGCCCCTGTCGTTTTTGAGGATGTTCGGCGGGTCGCGCTCCAGGTCGCTGGTGTCGCGGTAGCCGAGGTTGCTGAACAGCTCGTCGGTGGCGCCGTCGGAGAGGACGACGACGTTGCCCGGCTGGGCGCTGCCCTCCGTCAGCTTGTACATGCCGTTGACGAAGGCCATCATCACCGTCAGCAGGGAGGCGACGAGGAAGAAGACGGCGACCGTCAGCAGCGTGATGGGCCAGCGGACCACGAGGTTGCGCAGGTTGTACTTGAGCGGCACCTTGCCGAAGACCGCGAGCGCCAGGAACAGAATCAGGAAGAACGCCAGGAGGCCCAGCAGGCGCGGCGAGACCGCGAACTTGTCCATGAACGACTCTCCGTCCGGCGTTTCAGGAAACCTTCGAGAACACCTGCGACACCTTGACCGACATGGCGAACACGGCCGGGACGATGCTGCCGAGAAAGCCGGTCGTCACGCCGAGGCCGAGGCCCCACCAGAGCGCGTCCGGCGGGACCATGAACGCCGGGAAGAAGGCGATCGGGATCTTGATGCCGCCGAGGACGTGCGTGAACAGGATGTAGGCCCCGCCGGCGCTGAGCAGGCCGGCGCCGCCGCCGATGAACAGCGCCTCGCCGAGGACCAGCGCCATGATGTGGTTCGGGCTGTAGCCGAGCACCTTCAGCACCGCCATCTCCGTGCGCCGCTCGCGCACGCTGATGCTGATCGCCGCGCAGATGACCAGGGCCATGCACACCATCAGCACCGGCACCAGCAGCCACTGGACGATCCACAGGAGGTCTTTATAGGCGTCGAGGAACGACGCCACGCCGGACGACGCCGTCTCGCACTTCACCGACGGGCTCGAGAACTTCGGCGACGTCTCGACCTGCTCGGCCACCTTGGCGTAGGTCGCGGTGTCGGGCACCTTGAGCCACACGAGGTTCAGCGTCCGGTCGGCCATCGGGTGCGGCTTGCCGTTCTTCGCCTTGTACTGGTCGAGGGCGTCGTTGATGCGGTCGCGGTGCATCAGACCGCTCTGGCCGTATCGACCCTCCGGGAAGGCGGCGACGATCTCGCACTCGTCGAGGTCGAGGTCCTTGTAATTGAGCGAGTAGATTTTGATGCGCTCGCCGACGCGCTTGTTCATCGCCCGGAGGCGCTCGATGCCGATGACGACGCGGCGCTTGTCCTCCTCCATGAGCTGGATGCCCTTTTCGAGGTTCGCCCGGTCCTGGGCGCTGAACTCGTCGATGCCGTCCATCATGGTCAGGATCTTTTTCGGGTCCATGCCGAAGAAGAAAACGGTATTCTCGCGGGTGCGGTTGACCGGGTCGAGCGTGCCGCCGTAGAACTGCCACGTCATGGAGTCGGTCGGCTTGACGTCGTCCTTCTTCGTCGCGCCCCCGTCGGCGAGGTCGGTGGCGTAGGCGAACGGCATCTGGCTGGGGATCTGCCAGCGCTCGGTGACGATCGCCTTGAGGTCCTTCGCCTTCTCCTGCGTCACCAGGCTCAGGAACGACAGAACGCTCCAAACAAGAGTGACAATGAGGACGAACAACCCCGTCGCCAGGCCGGTGAGGATCGTCCGCACCTTGTTGCGCAGCAGGCTCTTGGCGATGAACGCGACCGGCTTGCGGTAGTAGAGCATCGCCGCGAGGGCCAGAATGACGCCCGCGACCGCCAGGAAGCGCAGCGGGTCGTCGGGGAGCGACACGAGGAAATCGATCAGGCGGTTCATCGCGGGGCCTCCTGGAACTGGTCGCTGCCGCCGCGCGGCGCGTCTTCCGGCGTCGCCTCATCCACCAGACGCCCCTTCTCCAGGTGCAGCACGCGCTCGGCGCGGCGGGCGGCGCGCGGGTCGTGCGTCACCATGATGATCGTCTTGCCGAGGCTCTTGCGCACCTCGCCGATCAGGTCGAGGATTTCCTCGGCCGACCGGGAGTCGAGGTCGCCGGTCGGCTCGTCGGCGACGATGAGCGTCGGGTCGGTGACGAGGGCGCGGGCGATGCCGACGCGCTGCTGCTGGCCGCCGGAGAGTTGGCCGGGCCGGTGCTTCATGCGGTCCGTCAGGCCGACGAGGTCGAGGGCCGTCGTCACCTGCCGTTTGCGCGCGGCGGAACTGAGCGGCAGCAGCAGCAGGGGCAGTTCGACGTTCTCGTAGGCGGTCAGCACCGGCAGCAGGTGGTAGAACTGGAAGACGAAGCCGACGTGCCGCGTCCGCCATTTCGCCAGTTGCGCCTCGCTCATGCGGCTGATGAGGTTTTCGCCGACCCAGACCTCGCCCTCGCTCGGCTGGTCGAGGCCGGCGATGAGGTTGAGCAGCGTCGTCTTGCCCGAGCCGGACGGCCCCATGAGGGCCATGAACTCGCCCTCGGGGACGTCGAGGCTGAGGTCCATGAGGACGTCGATCTGCTCGCTGCCGCGCCGGAAGTACTTGTGGACGCCGCGGACGCGGACGATGGCTTCGGAGGACATAAAAGACCCTCGATTCCTCCCCTCTCCCCTTTGGGGAGAGGGGAGAAGGACTTGGCCTACTTCTTCTTGAACGAGACGATAACGCTGATGTCGGGCTTGAGGAAGACCCCCTCCTCCTCGGGCGGGATCTGCTTGCGGTCGATCTTGACGCGCACGGGGATGGCTCCCTTGGCCCGGTCGGCGATGGGCATCAGCCGCGAGACGACGCCCTTGTAGCCCAGGGGGTACTTCGCCCGGAACGCCTCGTTCTTTACGAACGCCTCGGGCATGACGACGCTTTCCTGCCCGACGGAGACGCTGGCGATGTCGCGCTCCTGGATGCTGAGGTCGATTTCGAGGTCGGCGAGGTCGGCCATCTCGCACAGGCTGGTGGAGCCGGTGAACGCGACCGAGTTGACGAGATTGCCCTTCTCGGCCTTCTTCGTGAGGATGCGGCCCGTGACCGGCGCCACCATCTCGCACTGCTTCAGGCGCCAGGCGGCCTTCGCTAGTTCGGCCCTGGCCTGCTCGACTTCGGCCTTGGCGGAAGCGATGCGCGACGCACGCGGGCCGACTTCGCCGAGCAGCTCGACCGCCTTGACGGTCTCGTCGTGGGCCTTGACGGCCTGGTCGTGGAGCGATTCGGCCTCGTCGCGCTCCTTGGCGCTGATGCCGGTGCCGGAGCGCTGCATGCGGTCGCGCTCGCGGCGGCGGTAGTCCATGTTCGTCCTGGCGCTGGCCAGACGGGCCTCGGCCTGCTGGCGCTCCAGCGGCCAGGTTTTCTCCTGCTCGGCGAGGCGCTTTTCGGCGGCGTTGACGGACGCCTTGGCCCGGTTGACGTCGGCCTCGTAGTCGTCGGACTCGAGCCGGGCGAGGACGTCGCCCTTCTCGAAGCGCTGCCCTTCCTCGAAGCGGTCGTTAAGCCAGACGATCATGCCGGCGACCTTGGGGCTGACCTGGATCTGGTGCGCCGCCATGACGTAGCCCTTGGCTTCGAGGACGATTTCGCCGCTGCCGGCCGTCGGGGAGGTCGTCGTCGTGGCTCGCGCCGCGCCGTCCGCGCTGCCGGCGGGACGAGCGGCCGACGCCGCCGCGGCCAGTTCCTCGGTGGTGGGGTCGCGCGGCCGCAGCGCCTTGGCGCCGAAGGCGACGGACGTCAGCAGCAGGAAAACGCACAGCGCCCAGGGCAAGAAGCCGCCGGCGCCGCGGCGCTCGCCGGCCTGGTCGTTCAGGCGCAGCGAGCGGACGCGGTCGCTGAGGTTGGCGTTGTGCCGCCCGGCGACGCCGTCGGCGCGGGGGGCGGACAGGGTGGATTCGCGGTCGTTGTTCATGGCTCACCCGTGGTTCTGGGGGCGCGGCGTTTTCGCGCGCCGTTGCGCGAAGCACGCCCGGTCCTGGCGGCCGTGCCGTTGGTCGTTTGCGGGCGGTGCTCGCCGAGGCGCAGGTAGCCGCCGAGCACGTCGAGGCAAAGGCGCAGCATCGCGGCGCGGTCGAAGGCGTTCGGGTCGGCGGCCAGCTGCATCGACACCCCGTGCAGAATCGCCTGCACCAGCGAGGCGACGAGGCGCGGGTCGGCGTCGGGCGGCGCGGGGGCGTCCTGCAAGTCGGCGGCCAGCCCCAACGTCATCTTGCCGCGCCACTCCTCGTACAGCTGGGCGAGGCGGCGGCGGAAGTCGTCGCGGTGGCCGATCTGCGACAGGAAGGTGTACTGCAGGCAATGGAACTCGGCCGACGCCGGCGGCTGGAGCAGCATGACGCCAAGCAGGTGCCGCACCCAGCCCCAGCCCCTCTCCCCCGCCGCCCCATCCGGCGTGCCGACGCGCTGGTACATCAGGCCCAGTAGGTGATCGAACACGGCCAGGAAGATACCTTCCTTGGTGGGGAAGTAGTAGGTCAGTTGGCCGCGCGCCATGCCGGCCTTCTTCTCGATCTCGGAGAGCGAGAGGTTTTGCACCCCCTGCTCGGCGATGACGGCGACGGCCGCCTCAACGATCTGGCCGCGGCGTCGGGAGGCGACGTCGCCGCGCGTCTTCTTGCGGCCGTTGTTCGTCGGCGGTCCGGGCAAGGTCTACCTTCCGATCCGGAGGGGGGAATAGGGCAAAAGGTTCAGTCAGGCTATTATTAGACCGAACGGACCAGGAAAGTCAATGCCGACCGGGGTGAGAAATTGGTGAGAAGGGGCAAGGGGTAGGGGACCCACGCCGCTTGCGGCTTCGCGGGCCGCCTCGTCTCAGCCGATCTCTAAGGTGAGGTTGGGGCCGTCGAGCAGGAGCCGGAAGTGGTTCAAGACGTCGCGCCCCAGGAGGACGAAGGGCTCGTTGCTGTTGGCGACGACTTCCACGGTGAGCGGGACGAGTTGGCGGATCTCGACCTGCACAAGAAAGGTCGGCATGATGATGACGTTGCCGCCAAGTCCCATAAGGGGAATTCGGTCGACCTCGATCAGCCCGAGGTCTTCAACGATTCGCGCGGGCAGCACGGTCCTGCTGGCCCCCGAGTCAACCTGCGCGAGCAACAGGCCAACCTCCTGAGAGCGGTCGGGCCGGCGCAACGTGACCTGAACGAACGGCGCCGGGGGCGTCACGTCCTCGACATAGCGGAAGCGGACCATGTCAGCGTTGGCTCCTGCCCGTTCGGGCCGACGGGAGGCTTTCCAAGGGTTGAGGCTGGTCGGTCACGAGATGAACGTAAATGGGGACGTAACCGAATCGCGAATAGGCTCGGACGGCGACGGCGACTTTGTCGTCCCCGCTTTCGACGACTTCCCCCTCATGGAAGGCCACATACTGTCCGTAATGTGTCTGAAGCAGTTGGGGAAACTGGTCGACAAAGGCTTGGTGTTCCCGTAACAGCTTGGGGTCGTCGGGGGCGGGCGGAGGGTTGACGAACACCTTGCGAACCTCGACGACCGGCGCGGGCAAGGTGACGGCGACGTCCCGAACTTCAAGGTTACTCACGGCTAAGCCCCGTACCGAGAAAGCCTTCGATGACCACGGGTATTTTACGCCGCGCGACGTGATCGACACAAGGGAAGCGACCGGCGGGGCTCTTTCATGGCGAACGCCGGCGCGCTCGGCTTGGCATTCGCGTCGATGCCGGAGAGCGGTATCCTGGAAGGGCGTCTTCGGACGCCAGGCTTCGCCGGGCCGCAGGAGGGTTTCGCCGTGCCGCTTTACGACCACTTCCACGCGCCGCTCCGGGAGCGCCGGCCCTGGGAGTCGTTCCACGCCGCCTGGGCGACCTGCCTGGCAAAGGCCCTCAACCACGGCGTCCTGCCGAGGGGATTCATCGCCCACGAGCAGGTCCACGCCGGCCCGGCCGTCGAAATCGACGTCGCCGCCTATGACGAGCAGGGCAAGACGAACGGGGCGGGCGGCGGGACCGCGACGCTGCCCCGGACCGTGTGGACGCCGGCGGCCGCGCCCCTGGTGATGCCCTCCCTCTACCCGCCCCGGTACACGGTGGAGATCCACCAGGAGGGCGGCTGAAGGACGCTGGTGGCGGCCATCGAACTCGTCAGCCCCGGCAATAAGGACCGTAAGGATAAGCGACGTCTCTTCGCCGCCAAGTGCGCGACCTACCTGACTCGGGGCGTCGGGCTCGTCGTCGTCGATATCGTGACGCGCCGCAAAAAGAACCTCCACAACGAGTTGGTGCGCCTGCTCGGCCTGGACACCACGTTCGAGATGCTGGGGCCGCCCCCGCTGTACGCCGTCTCCTACCGGCCTCTCCGCGTCGGGGGGCGCGACCAGACGGAAGCGTGGCCGGTGGCGTTGGCGGTCGGCGAGCCGCTGCCGACGGTCGCCCTGTCGCTGGAGGCGGAGGTCTGCGTGCCGGTCGACCTCGAAGCGACTTATGCCGAAACCTGCGAGTGGAAACGTATCAAGGATGCCTTATAAATTCTTACGGGCCTTTCACGGCGTATACGGCCGCCGACACGTCAGCGGCGGGCCGTCGTAGGGCTTCGTCGCGGCGGGCGACAGCGGCGGGTTGGCGGCGGTCGAGGCGTAAGCGATGCCGCCGCCCAGCAGCAGCCCCAGCACGAGGCGCGCGACACCGGCCGCGCCGGCGCTCAGGCCGCGCAGCGTTTCGATCAGGAGCAGCAGCGATAGCACGCCGAAGGCGGCCGCGCTCTGCTTCGGCGCGGTCATCATTTCCCCCAGGCCCGCCGGGCATTCCAGGATGCCGCGCTCCTCCAGGCTGACGTGAAAGCCGGCGACGCCGAGTCCGCCCAGCGCCAACGGCAGAGCCAGCGCCGCCAGGCTCGACGCCGGCGCGGCGCGCGTCAGCAGGCCGACGCCCAGCAACGCGGCCACGCCTAGCGCGAATGAGCGCTGGTAAAAGCAGAGTGGGCAGGCGACCTTGTTCTCCACCAGCGTCAGCGTGAGGCTGCCGCCCGCCGTCACGAGGGCGACGACGAACGCCGCCCAGGTCCAGAGGGAGACGGGCGAACCCTTCGCGGGGTCGTTCGAGTCGTACATGGAATGATTTCCTCTCTAAATCCGCAAAGCGGCTCACGTCGCCCGGACGACGACGACCGTCGCGTTGTCCGTGGCCCCTTCGATGTTCACGAGGTTCACCAGCCGCCGCGCCGCCATCTCCGCCGAGGTCGCCTCGCTCTGGAGCATCTGCTTCAATTCGCGGTCCTTGACGTGGTTGGTGAGGCCGTCGGAGCAGACGACGACCCAGTCGCCGGGCTTCATGACGCCGTGGGAGACGCCCGGCTCGACCTCGGGCTGCCCGCCGACCGCCTGCTGCAACTCGTTGCGGCGCGGGTGGTGTTCCGCCTCCTCCGGCGTCAGCGTGCCGAGTTCCACCAGGCGGTTGACCAGCGTCTGGTCGCGCGTCAACTGGATGAGGCGCCCTTCGTGGAGGTGATACGTCCGGCTATCGCCGACGTGGCCGACGACGACGTTGCGGCCGTCGACGTAGACGACCTCGGCGGTGCAGCCCATGCCGCGGCGGCCGACCCCGGTGCGCGACGCGGCGAACACCTGGCGGTTGGCGTCCTTCAGCGCCTGGTAGACCAGCTTCTTGGCCGCCTCGACGTCGAGCGCCGCCGGCGCGTTGCCCTCGGGGCGCGGCACCTCGTTCGGGAACGCCGAGGCGCCGGCGACGGCGGCGCACGGCTTCTGCCGCGACAGGTTCTCGCGCAGCGCCCGGATGGCGAGGGCGGCGGCGATCTCGCCGGCCTCGTAACCGCCCATGCCGTCGGCGAGCAGCACCAGGGCGCAGTCGCCGACGTCGTCCTGGCGCGACTCGCAGGCGTGCAAGAGTGCGAAGGCGTCCTCGTTGCCGGTCCGCACCATGCCCGTCGTCGTCCAGGCGGCGATTTCCAGGCGGACCGTGTCGAGAGTGCGGGCGCAGACCTCCAATGTGCGGATCAACTCGGTGAGGCCGGTGGCGTCCTCGCGGGCGGCCTCGTCGCTGGGGAAGCGGCCGGCCGGCTCGCGGCAAAACGTCTTCATGACGAGGCGGCCGAACGCCGGGTGGACGTCGGGGAAGCGCGGGATGAACGCCTTCGGCTGGCCGGGGCGGTCGAAGTCCATCTCGGTCAGCTCGCGGCCGACGTGGAGGGCGTAGAGGGTCGCGCCGAAGCTATAGAGGTTGGCGCGGGCGTCGGCGCTCGGGCTGAAGGCGGCCACTTCGGGCGCGGTGTAGAGCGAGCCGCGGATGGGGGCGTCGGGCGGCAGCGGCAGCGGCAGCAGCTCGGCCAGGTCGGCGAGGCGGCCGCGCCCGTCGCCCGTCACGACCACCATTTCGGGGCGCAGCGACTCAGGCATGGCGCCGGCGCCGTGCAAGGCGCGCAGCTGCTCGGCGACGTGCTTCAGCCAGGTGAAGCGCTGCTCGAACGTCGCCTCGGGGTCGTCCCAGGCGTCCCAGAGGACGCGGCCGGCCGGCACTTCCAGGACGAGGTATTCGTGGCCGTCCTCCGTGAAACTGTCGAGGATTCCGGGCAAGAACGGGTGGTCGGCCGCCTTGACGACATTCATTTCCCAGGCGGCGCCCGGCCAGGCAGGGCCGGCGGCGGGCGCGGCGGCCGGGTCGTCGAAGGTAACGGTGATCTCCTCCGTCGGCGACTCGAAGACGGCGCGCGTCACGTCCTTGATGTCGATGGGGATCGCGGGGACCGGCTCGGCGGCGGGCAGAACTTCGGCGGCGGGCGGCACGGGCGAGCGGACGACGACGATGACGGCCGGCGTCTCCGCCCCGTGATCCAGGCCGCGAAAGCGCTCGACGCCGGCCCGCTCGCCGAGGCGCTCGCCCAACTCATAACGTCCGCGGAGGCGCGGCGACGAGGATTCCAATGTAAGGCCCTCCGCTAGGGGGACGATGGCGGGCGCCGCTTCGGGCGGGAAGAAGTAGCCGCAGCTGTCGCAGTAGGCGTCGGTGCCGACGCGGGGCGTGCTGCAGGCGGGGCAAGGCCGCGGCGGCGCGGCCGGCATCTCCGGCTCGGCGGCGACGGCCTCGGCGACCGGGGGAGGCGTTTCCGCGACCGTCTCCGGCTCGACGGGGGAGGGCTCGGGAGGAGGAGTCGCTTCAACGACCGGCTCGAGCGGCGGCCAATGCGGCATCGGCAGTTCCACCGTCGGCGGCTCCTCGACCTTGACGGGCGCGGGGGGCGGTTCTTCGGCCGCGGTCGGCTCGACGGAACCACTCCAGGCAGGCGGCGCCTCTCCCGGCTCGACGGCGGACTCGGACGGCTTCAGCGATTCGACCATCCCCTTCAGCCAGGAGCGCATCGCCCGGAAACTGCCCGGACGGGGAGATGTCGGGTCGGAGGGGTTGGATGACATAACGGTCCTTCATTCCCGCGCCGGGGACGACACGCTCATCCGCGAGCGGCGCCGTCAGCGCAGATGGTTCCCACAGTGGATGCAGTAGCGGCTGCCCATGCGGTTGGGCTTGCCGCAGTTGTGGCACGGCGGGGCGGCGTCGGTGAGCGGCTCGGCGCAGCGGCCGCAGTACGGCTCGCGCACGTTGTTCACCTGCTGGCACTTCGGGCAGGTCGCCTGCCGCGTCACTTGCCGCTTCTCCAGGTCGGCCTTGATCTCGCGCGCCGAGAAATAGCGATCCTTGACGTCCTCGGAGAGGTTGATCTTGATGAGCTCGTACAGCCAGCGGTGCTCGGCGGGCAGCGGGCCGTTGGCGCCGCCGAGTTGCTCCTCCAACTCGCGGGCGGTGTAGAAGCCCTCGGGCGATTTGCCCGTCAGCAGGTGGTACAAGGTGCCGGCGAGGGCGAACAGGTCGCTGCGCGGCTCGGGCTTGCCGACGATCTGCTCCGGCGGGGCGTAGCCTTCGGTGTAGACGCGCGTCTTCGCCGCCTGCCGGTCCTTGGCGGTGCGGCCGAGGTCGCGGGCGGTGCCGAAGTCGATCAGCTTGATGGAACGGCCGTCCTCCAACAGCATGATGTTGTCCGGCTTCATGTCGCGGTGGACGACCGGCGGCGACATGCCGTGCATCGTCGCCAGGACGTCGCAGATGCTCTTGCCCCACTCGACCGCCTGCGCGGCGGGGAACGGCTTGTTGCCGTTGTTCTCCATCAACTTGAGCAAATCTGTACCGCGAATGTATTCGAGGACGAGGTGAGCCGTCTGCCCCTGCTCGATCAGGTCGTAGACGCGCGGCACGACCGGCAGGCTCTCCAGGGCGCGGAGGATCTCGGCCTCGCGGCGGAAGAAGTTCAGGCGGATGGCGAATTCCTGTGGGTCGGCGCAAATCATGTCCTTGATGGCCACCGGGCGGTTGCCCATCTTGGTGTCGGCGGCCAGGTAGACGGCGCCGAAGCCGCCGATGGCGAGGAGGCGTTCGATCTTGTAGCGGTTGTGCAGGACGGTGCCGGGCGGCGTCGGCAGCGGGTTGCCGCAGCGCTGGCAGGTGCGCTCGCCGGGCGGGTTGGCGACGCCGCAGGCAGGGTTGCTGCACAGGTTGGGCGGGCCTTCGGTTTCGGCGGCGCCGACGTCCGACTGGAAGAGGTAACCGCAGTCCATGCAGGCGATGGCGCTGTCGGCCACGGGCGACTTGCAGGAGGGACACTCTTTCAGCCCCGGCGCCGGAGCAGGAGGCACGGGCGTCGGCGGCTTTGACGGAGGCGGGACGGGGCGCGGCACGGCGACGGCGGGCTCGCGCGCCGGCGCCGGGGTCGCGCCTACGAGGAAGATCTGTTTGCAGGACGGACAGCGGACCTGCTTGCCGGCCACGCCGTCGGGCACCTGCATCATCTTCGCGCACTTGGGACAGCGGATGACCTGGGGCATGCGTTTCCTCGATTCGCCGCCGCTGGCGGCTTGGCGATTGCGAAGCCGCAAGCGGCGGGCGCCTATTTCCTCTTTTGCCGCTCGCCGAAGCGCAGCAAATTCTTGCCCACGCGGATCAGGTCGCCGGAGCGCAGCGCCCTCGGCTGCGTCACGCGCTCGTCGTTGACGAACGCCTCCGCCGCCTCGTCCACGACCTCCAGCAAATAGCGCCGTCCTTTGTAGACGATGCGGGCATGCTGGCGGGCGATGGCCGGGTCGCCGTACAGCCCGATGTCGCTCCCCTCGGCCCGGCCGATCAGCGTCCGCTCCTTGGTCAGGATGAGTTCCCGCCCCGGACGGAAGCCGGCCTCGACGCGCACCCACGCCTCCTTGAGGATGATCTGCGCCAGCCCGACGAACAGGCCGATGCATGCCCCCAGCGCCACGAACCCCCAGGCGCTGCTGCTGTAAACGTCCTCCGCCGGCCGGGCGAACACGCGGCTCAGGGCGACGCCCAGCGCGATGTACAACAGCCCGCCGAGCAGGCCGCCGGCGGCGCCGCCGAGGAGTCCGTTCCGCACCTTCTTCGTCGCGCCACCCGCGCTCTCGCCGCGGGCCGCGCGGGCTACCACATCATAGGCGCCGACGGACGCGCCGATCAGCAGGCCGGTCAGCAGCCAGCCGCAGGGGACGAGCCAGTCGAGTCCGCTGCGGCTGTACAGCACCTGGCCGACGGCGGCGCCGAGCAGTCCGCCGAGACAGCCGACGGCGGCGACGAACAGCCCGCGGGCGAAGACTTTGACCACCTGTCGTGCCGACGAGTTCCACAGGGCGTCGAGCATACCGAGGCCGAAGGCGACCATCGCCCCCAGGCTCAGGCCGCGTAGGACCGTGCGGACGAACGCCCCCGTGTCCTCCGGACTGCCCGGCGCGACGAGGCGCCCCAGCAGCCAGCCGAGGAAGCCGAACGAGGCGCCGCACACGGCACAGTAGTAGACGAACAGTTTGAAGGACATAAGCAGTGTTCAGTGTTCAGTGTTCAGTGTTCAGTGTTCAGTGTTCAGTGTTCAGTGTTCAGTGTTCAGTGTTCAGTGGTCAGTGGTCAGTGGTCAGAAAGGCATTTACTGACCACTGAACACTGAACACTGAACACTGAACACTAATAAATGCTCCTCTCCCGGACCTGCACGCGGTAGCTCGCCCGGGAGCCCTTGGACTCCGCCTCCAGGGTGTGATTGCCGGCGGCGCCGGCGCGGACGCGCCACGACACCTGGCTGTAATCGCCGCCGCCCTTCACCTTCTCGTCCGCCTCCTGCCCCTCCGCAAAGCCGAAGCCGTCCGGCAGCCGCAGCCGCACCGCCTGGTCGGGGTCGGGGCGCTTGACGTAGGCCGTCACCGTGAACTCGCGGCCGGGCCGGAAGTCGCCGCCCGCCGTCAGCGCCAGCCGCCCGTCGCCCCCTTCGCCGACCGTCGAGATCGTATTCAGGCCGTAAGTGAATGCCAGGCGCCGCTTCTCGCCAGGGTTCATCGCCTCGTAAGCCCAGTAAAGCGTCACGCACGAATCCTTCGTGTCCGGCGGGTCGTTCATCGCCTTGAACGGCTCGATCTCCCACTTGATACGGCTGTTGTCCGGCCAGCGGCAGATGAGCATCTTCTGCACGTCCTCGTAACCGGGCACCTTCAGCCCCAGGTGGGCGACCGTCCCTGGGTCGTTCAGGTCGTCATGCTCGAGCGCCTGGACGTAGTCGGGGATCTCCTTCGCGCCGAAGCGGCGCAGCGTGTTGAGCAGCCCCGGCTGGCCCGGCACGACGAACGGCACGCCGTCGTTCGCCCCGATGAACGTGTCGATCATGATGCGCAGGCCGACCTTGCGCGGCGCCCGGGAGCGGTTCTCGACCGTGTAAACGACCAGGCAGGTGTCGAGCAGGCGCGTCTGCTGGCCGGGGACGAGGAGGACGGTTTGCGTCACCTCGACGTCCTCGCCGGACCAGCGGAACGACGACTCGTAGCCGCGGCCGTCGCCCGTCGGGACCTCGCGCCGGATCCAGCGGCCGGGCCGCTCGCCGAGCAGGTACTCGAACCCGTCGATCTTGACGCAGGTGTTGTTCGTCGTCCCCTTTTCCTCGTAAGTAAGGCGCTTGTACTTGTCGGGGAGTTTCGGGTCGCGCTCCCTGAGCATGCGCAGGCCGAAGCGCTGCGTGTCGTGGTCGAAGTCGATGACGAGGCGCGGCTCCGGGTCGAGCAGGTCGTCGCCGGCACGGCCGCCCCCCCCCGCCTTCGGGGACGCCAGGTCGTAGGCGGCGACGGCGGCGAGTGCGAGGAGCAGCGCCAGCACCGGCAGGGCGTGGAGGAGAAGCCGGACGTAAGCGATTCCGCTTGGCGCTGTCGGCATTTCCGGCGGCGGCACGGGGGGCAATGTCTTCTTGGGGGCGGGCGCGAAGTCGAGGCTGCCGCCGACGACGAGCGTGACCGGGACGACGAAGCGCTGGTTGCCGTTGGAGCGCACGGTCAGCCGGGCCGTCAGCGTCTCGCCCTCGCGGTCGGGGACGCGCGGGACGATGAGGGGAATCGTGGCGACGCGGCCGCCGAGGCGGGCGCGGCCGACTTCGAGCCACGGCTGGTCGCTGGTGGCGTGGGCGTAGACGGGGCGCTTCTCCTCGGAGCGCACCGCCAACTCGTGCCGCAGGCTGGCGCCGACGGCGCCGGACAGCGTCACCGCCTTCTCGCCGACCTCGACCTTCGGCGGCGGCGTCAGGCCGAGCGCCTCGAAGAACTGCTGCACGGCGCCGAGGCCGCTGGCGGCGGGTCCGCGGACGGGGTAGGTCCAGCCGTTCTCTTCGTACCAGGCGGCGACGGCGCCCTTCTCGAAGAAGACGGCTGCCGCCTTCGGCGCCGCCTTCGCCTTCTCCGCGACCTGGCGCGGCGTGACGGCCCCGGCGAGGACGCCGTCGGCGAACGGCTTCGGCGGCACCTCCGCCCGAATAACCACGCTGACGGTGCCGCCGTTCGACTCGACGAGAAGCCGACCTTCCAGCGGCCGCGTGCTGGCGCGCAGCCGCTTGCCCTTGACGAGGACCGGGATGACAGTTTCCTGCCCGAACTGGAAGAGCTTCTCCGGGGCGCCGGGCGCGTCGCCGAGCGCCAGCCAGTCGCAGTCGTCGCAGGCGGCCGAGCCGTAGAGGAGGCGCATCCCCTGGTTTTCGAGCTGCAAGTCAAAGCGGCGGTCCTCGCCGACCTGCAACAGGCCGAGGTGCAAGTCGAGCGGGTCGACGCGCAGCCGCGGCGGCTCGACGACGCCGCTGGGGAGCGTGTCGAGGAGACGGTCGAGGCCGCGGTCGCGGTCGGGGAAGTGGGCCGACTCGCGCGCCGCCCGCGCCAGGTCCGCGCGGCCCAGGCCGTCCAGAAAGGTTTCGAGAAAGCCCTCTTCGAGCAGGTCGCGCGCCGCGGGCCAGTCCTGCTGGCAGGCCAGCGCCAACTCGTCGAAGCTGCGGCACTGTCGCCCGTCGGGGAAGACGAAGGGGACGGTGAACGGCCGCGACCCGACCGGGACCGGGCCGCCGTCGCGGGCGTGGCCGGCCAGGACCGCCCCGTCGTAAAAGCAATACGACGCCTCCGGCGGATTGACACGGGTACATTTGCCACAGGTTTGGGACATTCGTTTCGGCCGTCTTAGCCCCGTAGGGGCGGCGGATCGTAGCCCCGGGTGGAGCGCAACCCGCGCAGCGGGTGAAGCGCAACCCGGGGAATCCAGCCGGGGACAAGCACGCGGAGTTGTCGTGTGTTGAACCTGCGGAGGGGGTGACGGAGTCGTGACTGTCCGCGCTTCCGTCACCCCCTCCGGGGGTTCAATAACAATGTCACGTCTCCGGTCGGATTCCCCGGGTTGCGCTCCACCCGCTCTGCGGGTTGCGCTCCACCCGGGGCTACGATCCGTCACCCGCTACGCGGGTTCAATACAATTCACACGTCCCCGGCTGGATTCCCGGGGTTGCGTGTTCCCCGGGTTGCGCGAGTACGCTCCACCCGGGGCTACGATCCGTCACCCGCTCCGCGGGTTCAACACATCATGACGCGGACGTCGGGCGAAAAACGCCGCTAGACGATCACCTTCATCTGCACGGTGCCGATCTGGACGACGTCGCCGACGGCCAGCTCGCGCTTCTGGCCGGGGTAGATGCGCGCCCGGTTGACGAAGGTGCCGTTGGAACTGTTCAGGTCCTCGATCAGCAGCCGGCCGTCCTCGAAGGTGATCAGGGAGTGCTGGCGCGAGGACCAGACGCGGTCCGGCGGCTCCTGGTCGTCGAGGTCGATGTCGACCGGCTTCTCGTCGGCGCGGCCGATGAAATTGTGCCCTTCGTAGATCGGGTATTCGACGTTGCGCTTCAGGCCGCGCAGCACGACCAGGCGCGGCTGGGCGTCCGGCGGCAGCACGCCGGCCGCGCCGGTCGCTGGCGCCCCTTCGGCCGGCGCGGTCGGAGCCGACGCCAGGGGCGCCGTGTGGGCGGCGACGGCCAGCGCCGCGGCCGACATCGTCGGCGGCGCGTGCATTGGCGACACCCCCTGCATCGTCGGCGCCCCCGGCGTCATCACCGGGACCGAAGGAGGTTCATACGACATGGGCGAGGCGTGGTGCGGGGACACCTGCACCGGCGGGGAGGCGTCCGGCGCGAACGGGATCGGCGCGACGGCCTCGACGGGGAGGGCCTCCACCGGCGACCCCAGGAACGGCTCGGCGAGAACCGCCTCGACGACCGGCATCCCCTCGTGGACGCCCATCATCGGGATCGTCTCGATGACCTCGGCCGTGGCGAACGGGATCGCCGCCTCGACCGGCTCGGCCGTCGGCACGTTCTCGACGCCGGCCAGGTCGGACTTGCACTGCTCGCAGAACAGGGCGCCGTCTTCGTTCTCGAAGTGGCAGAAAGGACACTTAATCATGGGGGATTCACCTCGGTAATCAGTGGTCAGTGGTCAGTGGTCAGTGGTCAGTGGCCGACGGGTCTTTACTGACCACTGACCACTACCCCGCCGGCATCTCCTCGGCCAGCCGGGCGGCGTCGTCGACGGCGAGCTGCGTCTTCTTCGAGACGCGGCCGCCGACGTTGATTTCCTGGAGCACCTGCCGGGCCAGCATCGTCTTCTTGGCCGCCCGCGCGCCCATCAGCTGGCCCTTCTGCTCCATCGCCTGGGCCACGCGCACCGCCTCGGCCCGGTCGTTCGTCGCGATGGCCTGCTGGAGCACCTTGTTCTGCTCGAACAGCTGCACCTCGTCGATGTGCCGCGCCACCTCCGCGTTGACGTACCCCTGCGCGGCGCTGTACTGCACCTCCAACGGCACCTCGCCGGTCGTCTCACGCTTGCCGCCGCCGATGTCGTAAGTCACCTCGATCTTGGCGATGGCGTACTTGCCGTCGGGCCGCTTCGGCAGGCTCAGGTCGAGGATGTAGCGCGTCGACTTGTCGCGCTCCAGCGTGCCCAGTGTCGCCGTCAGCCCCTGGCCTTCGCTTTCCTTCGCCGACAGATCCTTGATGTCCGGGACGACCTGGCGGACGCGCTTGATCTTGACGTCCTTGAACGGCTTCAAGTTCATCTCGACGTTGGTGAAGCCGGCGGCGGCGAGGTGTTCGAACTCCTCGACGAAGATGCGCTCGGCCTCGTGCGCCTGGTTGACGTCGATGTAGTACCACTTCCCCTCGGCGAGGCGGGCGAGGTCCTTCAACAGACTGGCGTTCCACTCGGTGCCGACGCCCATGACGGTGAAGTGGACCTTCTTCAGCGCCGCCTGCTGGGCGAGCTGGCGGCACATGTGTTCGCCGGAGGTCTCGCCGTCGGTGAGGACGACCAGCTGCGACAGCCGGCCGGTGCCGCGGTGCTTCTCCAACTCGCTCAGGCCGAGGGAAATGCCCTGATCCATCGAGGTGCCGCCGGGGTCGACCTCGAAGCGGTCGATGCGGCCGACGACTTCCTCGATCTTCTCCTTGTCGGCGAGGCTGGTCGAAGGGAGGATGACCTGGGCGTCGTGGGCGAAGGCGACGATGGCGAGGTTGTCGTCCGGCTTGAGTTTTTGGACGGCGGCGTGGGCGGCCTGCTGGATGCGCGCCAGGCGACTGATGCCGGTGCCGTCCTCCTCGTACATCGAACCGCTGACGTCGAGGACCAGAGCAAGGTTGAGCCCGAGGGGCTTGCCGGCGCCTTCGGCGCTGGGGATCAGCTTAATCAGGGCGTAGCTGGCCGCGGACTCGCCCGCGACGGTTATGCTGCTGCGGTACATCATCCGCTCGATATGGATCTTGGCCGACATCGATGAAGACCTCCTCGGAGACTTGGCTGGCGGCGGAGCGCGGGTGAGCGCGATTCGGCGACGGTGTCAGACCGGGTCTTCCTTGACGGGTGCGGCGCGGGGCAACTGATTTCCGGTTTGTAACACATCCCACGCGCGCCGGCAACTGTCGGGCTCCGCCATTTTCGACGGGGCAAGCGCCCGCCGGGCGACGTCCCTGGCACAATCCCCCCGGTTTGCCCTCCCGCTTGCGG
>JBBROG010000180.1:0-18387 GCA_038229635.1 Gemmatales bacterium | reverse complement strand
CACGACGCTGACGTGGGCGATTGATCGTGTGACGCTCAAGGCTTGGGACAAAGATCGCGTGGTCGCCCATCTTGGTCTCGCATAATGTCTCGCGAAGCGATCAAATGCCACACGAACCTGTTACTTTGCAAAAGCCCAGGTATAAGCAGGAAGCCCCACGCTGTTCCTGTACCTCAACCTGACCCGCATCCCATAAGTGACGCCCGGTGTCACATATATGGGGATCCCTGAATAGGGCGTATTGTCGCCGGCGCCGGTGAGCGTCTGAGTCTGCACTTGCGGGGCGGCGAAGGATTGGAAGGCGCCGCCCGTCCACAGTCCCCATTCCATCGTAAGATTAATCCCCGCCTGAAGAAAGCCAGTGCTCCACGTCCCCGACGGCGTGATGTAGGTGCCGACGTTGTCCGACCCGGAAGTGGGCGTGTTCGTGATGCTTTGTGCTCTGACCGGCCGGGCGTCGGCCACGAGACACAGGCAGGCGATCACGAGAGCCAAGGTTGCGTGCTTCATCGATGCGCTCCTGAGTAGGGTTTGCGGACGCGCCTCCGTCGTTCCGTACCCCACCCCCCATCGGGAAGTCAACGCACCCCATGTCCTTTATTATGGACAATGCGGGGGGGGTAATTTGAGTGATAATTTAACCGACGCCGACCGGGGAGTCAAGGGCACTTCGGCGCTTTTTTGGGGGGCGGGAGGGAAGGGGTATCAGGAAGAGGTAGGGCAACGCCGACCCGGCTTGCCGTTTCGCGCCCGCGCCGTCACGCGGGCCGGAGCACAATCGTGGTATACTGAACACCGGAGTCGGGCCTGACGGGGTAGCCGTGGGGGAAGCGGTGAACAAGAGCGATGTGCTTGGGATCGACCTGTTCGCCTCGGCAGGCGGGCTCACCCTCGGCGTGAAGGCGTCGGGGGTGACGACCGTTTGTGCCGTGGAAGTGGACCCTTACCGAGCCGCCACCTTTCGGCTCCACACGCCCGGGGCGACGGTCCTCAAGAGCGACGTCAGGCAGGCCTGTTTTTCCTCTTACCGAGGGAAGATCCACCTTGTGTACGGCGGACCTCCTTGCCAGCCGTTCTCCTCCGGCGGGAAGCGGCGCGCGGCCTCGGACGAGCGGGACATGATCCCTGAGTTTATCCGCGTCGTCGGGGAAATCCGTCCGCCCGCCTTCCTGATGGAGAACGTCCCCGGCCTCGCGGTCGGCGACCGGAAGACCTACCTCGAAGACGTGATGGACCGGCTCGAACGTCTCGGCTTTGTCATTAGCTGGAAAGTCCTGAACGCCGCCGACTTCGGAGTGCCGCAGAAGAGGCGGCGGCTTTTTATCGTGGGACTGCGGGGAGCCCGGTTCCGCTTTCCGGAGGCGACCCACGGGCCGGCGAAGGCGCTGCCCTACGTCGCCGTTTGCGACGTGCTTCCTCCCCACCCGATCGGCCAGCCGAACCCGTCGAAGGTGTTCTACGCCAAGAACCCCGACTTGCGACCCAGCCCGTTCGACGGCCACCTGTTCAACGGCGGCGGGCGTCCCATTGACCGGACCCGCCCGTCCCACACGATCCTGGCCTCCGCGGGCGGGAACAAGACGCACTTCTTTGACGACCAGGGGCTCGTCCCGCCCTACCACCAGGAATTGTCCGCCGGCGGGAAGCCGAGGAGCGGAACTCTTCCCGGCGCCCGGCGCTTGACCGTGCTGGAATCGGCCCTCCTCCAGACTTTCCCGGCGGACACCGTGTTCCGTGGCCCGCACACGGCGCAGTACCGCCAGGTCGGCGACGCGGTCCCGCCTCGGCTGGCGGAAGTGCTGGGCCGCGCCCTTCTCGAACAACTCACCGGAGGGTCGGCCCCGAGTACGCCGGATCTGCGCGTGCCGCGCCAGAGGACACTGTTCCCATGACCAGGGCTCACGCCTCGTCCGGGGAGAAACCGCCCCGCGGAAACGTCTTGGTGGCCAGGGCGGTCAATAAGGCCCTGGAGCGGGTTGACGTATTCCTCGGCGGAGAAAAGGTGGACTTGCCGCGGCCGGCCCACCGAAGAGCGTGCCAGGAACTCCTCGACAAGAAGTCGGCCAGCGTCAGGACGGCGACGTTATTCCTGGTCTTCTACTGGCTCGAAGACCCCGCGTGGGACAGGGATAGCGTCCCGTCCGGCGCCCGCGGCAGGTACGGCGACAAGAAGCTCTGTGAGGAACTCACGAACCGGAGCATCACACTTCACGGGGCGATCACGGCCTACGGGGAAAACCTGGGCTGGAAAGGGAATGTCCGCAGTAAAAATATCCGTCTGTCGGGGGATGACCGCTTCCGGCACTTTCTCGAGAGTGTTGCCGACGCCGGCGCCGACCCGCGGGAGGTCGGCCGGGTCGCTGACTACCTGGCCCAGCGGTTCGCCGAGTCGAAGCGGGAAGCGACGCCACTGCCTCCGGTCGGCGCCGACGTGCTGACGTTCGTTCGGGCCAAAGTGCTGTTCCACCGGCTCATCGCTCTCCCCTCCGAGGGCCACATCCAACAGTTCCTTATCGCCGCCCTCCTGCGGGAGTACCGGCGCAGAGCCTCCCTTGAGATCACAACGCACCACCCGCATGCCGCCGACGCTTCCGACGATACCGCCGGCGACATCGAGGAACGACGGGACGGGCAACTCGTGCGCGCCTACGAAGTGACCGCCCGAGACGACTGGAAAAATCGCATCTCCAACTTCAAGAAGAAGATGGACCGCTTCGGGCTGTCGAAGTACGTCATCATCGCCGCCGGGGTCAACGCGGACAGCGCGTGGAAGGTCCCGGCGACGATGGCCCTGGCGCTGGAGCCCTACGGCCGAGACATCGCCGTCGTGGACATTTTGGACGTGGTTCACTGCCTCGCGGTCGAACTCACGCCGCCCGAACTCCGGGCGGCGGTGAATCAGACGTTCGTCTATCTTTCGGACAGAAAGCTGAGCGGCAGGCACGATTTCAAGGAACTGTTCACCAACGCGGTCCAGGATTGGCTCGATTCCGCGAGCCTGCCCGAGCCGGCGGGTTAGGACAAGCACTTCTCGGCGAGCGTTTTCGGCCGTTTCCGCAATCCGGAATAAGAGACACGACGGTGCGGGCGCGAAACGGCAAGCCGGGTTCGTTCACGCCTTGATGATGTCGCGCACCGTCATGCCGCTCGGGATCATCGGCAGGACGTGCTCCTGGTAGGGCACCATCACGTCGAGGACATAAGGCCCCTTGCTGTCGAGCATCTCTTCCAGCGCCCCGTCGACATCGCTCTTGTCGGTGATGCGCTTCGCCCCGCAGCGGAAGCCCTTGGCGAGGGTGACGAAGTCGGGGTACGGCGCCTGGTCGAAGCCGGCGCCGAGGTAGGTGTGGCCGCGGTTGCCGTCGAAGAAGCGGTCCTCCCACTGCACCACCATGCCGAGGTGCTGGTTGTTCAGCAACAGCACCTTCACGGGGAGCTTTTCGGTGTAGGCGCAGGCCAACTCCTGGACGTTCATCAGGAAACTGCCGTCGCCGTCGATGTCGACGACCGTCTTGTTCGGGTGCGCCGCCTGGGCGCCGACCGCCGACGGCAGGCCGAAGCCCATCGAGCCGAGGCCGCCGCTCGTCACCCACAAACGCGGGTTGTTGAAGCGGTAATACTGCGCCGCCCACATCTGATGCTGGCCGACGCCGGTCGTGACGATCGTCTCGTCGAGCCGGCCGCGCTCCTTGACGATCTGCCACAGCCGCTCGATGGCGTACTGCGGCAGGATGGCGTCGTCGCGCCGGGCGTAGCGCAGCGGCTCGGTGTCGCGCCACTCCTCGATCTGACGGATCCAGTCCTTGAAGCGGCCGCCGCGGGCGCCGTTGCCCTTCTCCTGCTCGTCGAGCAGCGCCAGCAGGTCGCGCAGCGCCCGGCCGACGTCGCCGACAATGGGGAGATGAGCGGCCTTGTTCTTGTTGATTTCCGACGGGTCGATGTCGATGTGGACGATCTTGCCGTGCTTGGCGAACTCGCTCACCTTGCCGGTGACGCGGTCGTCGAAGCGGACGCCGAGGGCCAGCAGCAGGTCGGCGTCGTTGACGGCGTAGTTGGCGTAGACGGTGCCGTGCATGCCGAGCATGTTCAGGCAGAGGAAGTGCTCGCTCGGGAAGCCGCCCAGGCCGAGCAGCGTCAGCGCCACGGGGATGCCGGTGCGCTCGGCGAACGCCTTCAGGTACGGCGCCGCGCCGGAACTGATGATGCCGCCGCCGGCGTAGATCATCGGCCGCTTGGCTTGCCGGATCATCTCGAGGACTTTCTCCAGCTCGGCACGCGAGGCGGCGCGGTCGGGGAGGTAGCCGGGCAGGTTCATCGGCGCGTCCCAGTCGGGGACGACTTGCCGCATCTGCAAATCCTTCGGCACGTCGACGATGACCGGGCCGGGCCGGCCGGTGCTGGCGACGTAAAACGCCTCCTTCATGACGCGGGCGATGTCCTCGGTGCGCGTCACGAGGTAGTGGTGCTTGGTGACGGCGCGGCAGACCTCGACGATGGGCGTTTCCTGGAAGGCGTCGGTGCCGATGACCGCGGTGCCGACCTGGCCGGTGATGGCGAGGAGCGGCGTCGAGTCGAGCTTGGCGTCGGCGAGGCTGGTGACGAAGTTGGTGGCGCCCGGCCCGCTGGTGGCGACGCAGACGCCGACCTTGCCGGTGGTGCGGGCGTAGCCCTCGGCGGCGAACCCGCCGCCCTGCTCGTGACGCGGCAGGATGGTGCGCAGGCGGTCGCTGACCCGCGTCAGGGCCTGGTGGATCGGCATACTCGCCCCGCCGGGGTAGGCGAAGACGACGTCGACCCCGTGTCTCACCAGGGACTGGACGAGGATGTCGGCTCCCAGCATCGGCGCATTCGTCTCAGGCATCGCGGCCTTACTCCCGGCACTCGAAACGGAAGGGCATTCGTGCAACTCTTCAGTATAGCGGAGCGCCGGCCGGGATGCAAAACACTACGTCGCTTCCGCCGCCACAGGCGTCCCGTCGCGGTAGCGGAGCACGCGCGCCGGCACGCCGACGGCGATGGCGTAATCGGGAATCGACTTCGTCACCAGCGAGCCCGCGCCGACGACGCAGTGCTTGCCGACGTCGGCGAGGACGATAGCCCCGTCGCCGACCCACGAGTCGCGGCCGACGGTCACGCGCGGCCACACCCCCGGCTGCTCGCGGATCGGCACGTCGAGCCGGGCGATGCCGTGTTGGGCGCCGCCGTTCATCACCGAGACGTGCGAGCCGAGCAGCACGTCGTCCTCCAGCGTGACGTCCCCGAGACAGCAGGCGACGCCGACGTAGACGCGCTGGCCGACCCGTGCCGTCGGGTGCGAGAAGACGGTGCCGAAGCCGATCCAGCAGTCAGGCGCGCAGCGCGGGAAGACGAGGCGATAGAAGGCGCGGCGCAGGGTGACGCCGGTCACGCCGGGGAACAGGCTGAAGAACTGCGACCAGCCGGGGAACGCCCTCTCCGGCCCCATCGCCAACCGTCCCAAGAAGTAGATCGCGAAGGCCGGCAGCACCAGCAGCACGGCGACGCCGTTCGCAAGGGCCTTCAGCACGCTCTTCATCGGCATCGCCCTTCCCCGTCGTCGTTTCCTGGTTCATGAGTCGCCGGCGCCGGAACAAGGTCAGCGGCCCAAGGAATATCTAGGATGAATTGCGGACGCGGGAAACGGCCGCGCGAGGAAGTGGACGAGGGACGAACCCCATGCCGCGAACGACTCGCCCGCCCCGCGCCGGCCGCGCCCTCGTCACGCAAGTCGTCCACCGCGGCGACAACCTCGCCGTCCTGCGCGGCTTCCCGGACCGCTGCGTCGACCTGATCGCCGTCGACCCGCCGTTCAACTCGAACCGCTCTTACGAGGGAGATGAAGGCGCCTTCTTCGACGACCGCCACGGCTCGGCGGCGGCTTACGTCGCGTTCATGCGGCCGCGCTGCGAAGAACTGGCGCGGGTGCTGAAGGAAACCGGCAGCTTCTACTACCACTGCGACCGCCACGCCAGCCATCACGTGCGGCTGATGCTCGACGACGTCTTCGGCGCCCGGCACTTCCGCGGCGAGATCGTCTGGCGGCGCACGAACGCCAAGGGCCTCGCCTTCCGCGGCTTTCCGAACAATCACGATACAATTTTCTACTACACCGCCGGCGCGCGCTTCACCTGGCACCGGCCCTACCGCGCCCTCGACCCCGAGTACGTCCGCCGCTTCTACCGCTTCGTCGAGCCGGGCACGGGGCGGCGCTACCGCCTCAGCGATCTGACCAACCCGAACCCGGATCGGCCGAACCTCACCTACGAGTGGAACGGCCATGTGCGCGTCTGGCGCTGGACGCGGGGGCGCATGGAAGAGGCGCGGCGGCGCGGGCTGATCCACACCACTTCGTCGGGGCTGGCGTGTCAAAAGCGCTACCTGGACGAGATGAAGGGCCGGCCGGTCGACTCGATCTGGGACGACATTCCGCCGCTCCAGGCGCAGTCGGCGGAGCGCGTCGGCTTCCCGACGCAGAAGCCGGTGGCGCTGCTGGAGCGCGTCGTGGCGGCGAGCAGCGACCCCGGCGACGTGGTCCTCGACGCCTTCTGCGGCAGCGGCACGGCGCTGGTGGCGGCGCAACGGCTGGGGCGCCGCTGGGTCGGCGTCGACGTGTCGCCGGTCGCGTGTGCCCTGGCGGCGCGGCGGTTGGCCGACGCGCCGCCGTGACCGCGCCCTTGTTTGCCCCCGCCGGCACGGGGTATCATCAGCGTAGAGAGACTTAGCTCCCCTCTCCCCTTTGGGGAGAGGGGCTTATGGAACCGACACGAAACCCGCTCCTCGGAGGCGTCGATGCCTCGGATCATCCGCCGACCCTGGTTCTGGCTCCTTCCCCTGTTCGTGGCCGGCGCCGGTTTCGTCTGGTACGCCCGCCCGTCAACGCCGCCCGACACGCCCGCCCCCGCCGCGGAAGAAAAGTCCTTCGCGCTCCCCGAAGAGGAGCGCGAATATCTCTGGCAGGTCGAGCACCACGGCAACCTGCTGGTCAAGCACGGCTTCGTGGCCGTCGGCGACGCCCTCAAGCGCGGCGACGGCGCGGCCCTCGCCCGCCTCTTCGCCGCGGACTTCGTCGGCGAAGTGTACGACCGGCCTGACGAGACGCGCACGCGCACCGACCTGCTCGACGTCGTCCGCCTCGCCGACGGCGACACCCCGCCGGTAAGGCTCGGCCGCGAGGCGTTCGTCGCCCGCCTGATGGAGTTCCGCGCCGTCTTCGGCAAGCCGCCGGGCGTCAAGATGTCGCTCATGGGCCTGTCGCCGGTCGAGCGCGACCACCTCGACGGGCCGTGGCACGGCACCGCCCAGCTGCGCCTCTGGGGCGAGCGCGAGCCGGGCAAGCCGGGCGAGGTCATCGCCTACCTGCAATATCGCGTGCCGAAGCCGACGGCCGAAAACCTGGCCCGGCCCGGCTGGCTGGCGTCGTGCCGCCTCACCCAGAGCCAGGTCGGCAAGGCCCAGGGCTTCCTGTTCCGCGAGTCGGCCAAGGCGCGCGGCATCGACGCCGCGCAGTTCCACGACAACTGGAAGGACGGCTGCAGCCAGGCGACGCACTCCGGCGGCGTCTACGTCTGCGACTACGACCGCGACGGCTGGCTCGACGTCCTCGTCACCGACTTGACCGGCGTCTACCTCTACAAGGGCGGACCCGGCGGCACGTTCCGCAACGTCACCCTGGAAGTCGGCCTCCCCGAAATGCTGCGCGGCGGCGACGCCAAGACGACCGCGGCGGCGTTCGTCGATCTCGACGGCGACGGCTGGGAGGACCTCATCCTCGGCGACTCCGTTTATCGCAACGAGGGCGGGCGCCGCTTCGTGAACGTGACGGCGCGCTGCAATTTCCGCCTGCCCGACTCCTCGACCGGCGTCGCCATCGCCGACTTCGACCGCGACGGCCTGCCCGACCTGTACGTCACGCGCTACGGCCTCGGCAAGGCCAGCTCGTGGCTGAGCGGCGAGAGCGGTTTTGCCTACGGGAACACGCTGCTGCGCAACAAGGGGAACTTTCAGTTCGAGGACGTGACCGCGAAGAGCGGCACCGACGGCGGACACCGTTCCACCTTCAGCGCCGTCTGGCTCGACGTCAACAACGACGGCTGGCCCGACCTGTACGTCCCCAACGAGTTCGGCAACGGCGTCCTGTACGTCAACCAGCAGGACGGCACCTTCAAGCCGGCGGCGCTCGCCGACCGGCCGTGCGACTTCGGCACGATGGCCGTCACGGCCGGCGACGTCAATAATGACGGCAATATCGACATTTATTGCGCCAATATGTACTCGAAGGCGGGCAGCCGCGTCATGGGCAACCTGCGCCCGGACGCCTTCCCCGACGCGATCCTGTCGAAGATGAAGACGTTCGTGCGCGGCAGCCAGCTGCACCTCAACAAGGGCGGTCTCGGCTTCGAGCAGAAGGGGAAGGAGTGGCAGCTGGCCGACTGCGGCTGGGCCTACGGCGCCGCGCTGGCCGACTTCGACAACGACGGCTGGCTCGACCTGCACGCGACGGCTGGCTTCATCAGCAAGTCGCGCGGCGAGCCGGACGGCTGAAACTGCGTCTGGTTGGCTGTCGTGTCACAGCCGTGCGACCGCGGCGCCGCCATCCCCGCCCCCGGCGCCGTCGATAAGACGTTGGGCGAGTTCTGGGTCGAGAACCCGTGGGACATCGTCCGCAAGGGCCACAACCTGAGCGCCTACGAGCGCAACCGTACCTGGATGAACGTCGCGGGCCAGGGCTTCCTCGACGTCAGCTACCTGACCGGCGCCGACAGCGACGGCGACGGCCGCTGCGCCGTCGCCGCCGACTTCCGCAACGTCGGGATGCAGGACCTCGTCGTCCGCCAGGTCAGCGGCGGGCCGCTGCTGCTGTTCGAGAACCACTTTCCGCGGCGGCATTATCTGAAGGTGTCGCTGCGCGGCACGAAGAGCAACCGCCTCGGCATCGGCGCCCGCTTGGTCGCGACGGTCGGCGGACAGAACCTGGTGCGCGAGTTATACCCGGTCAACAGCTTCCGCTCGCAGGCGCCGGCAATGGTTCATTTCGGCTTGGGAGATCGCGAACGCGTGGAGCGGCTGACGATCCGCTGGCCGTCCGGCGCCGAACAGGTGTTGACGGACGTGCGGGGGGATCGGCACGTCGTCGTGGAGGAGGGGAAGGACGAGCCGGAGACCGTTGTGCCGGGGCAGACGATTCGGCCGTGACGGGTTTGCCGCTCGCGGCGATCACGGACGTGCCGCATCCCCTTTCGCCCGATGATACTCCTCGAGGGCGCGGTGCGTCGGCTGGTAGTCGGGGCGCAGCCGCAGCGCGAGGTCGAAGCAGGCCAGCGCCTGCTCGTCGTGGTGAGCCTTCAGCAGCAGCGTCCCCCACTCGTGCATCAGCGCCGGGTCGTGCAGCGCCTTCGCGCGGAGAACCGTGCCCAGCTCCATCAGGCGATTCGCCTCCTCCTTGGCCTGGTGCCACTCCTCGAACTGCCGGCGCGCCTCCGCCGCGCGGCCGGGCTGCTGCGCGAGGCACTGATACAAGTGGTAGTGCGTATCTTCGGCGGCGGGCCGCAGGCGCACGGCCTCGCGGAGCCACTTCTCCCCCTCCGTCGCCCGCCCGCTCTGCACCGCGACCAGGCCGCGCTCGGACAGCGCCCGCGCGTCGTCGGGGTGGTCGGCCAGGACGTCGTCGAGGACTCGCGCCGCCGCGTCCGCGTCGCCCATCGCCTTGAGGCAGACGGCGCGGGCGACGCGCAGCCCGGCGTCGTCGGGCCGCAGCCGCAGCAGATAATCGACGTGGCCGAGGGCCTCGCCGGGCCTGTCGCCGAGGAGGAGTTCGGTCATCCGCATGCGCGCCTCGACGTGGTCGGGCGAGCGCGCCAGCACCTGACGATAATCGGCCTCGGCCTCGTCGACCTTGCCGCCCCGCTCCATGACCCGCCCGCGCCAGTAAATGCCCCACACGCTCTCCGGATTGGCCGCGAGGAGCTTGGCAAGCGCGGCCTGCCCGACGTCGTACTGCTCCAGCTTCATGTACCCCTGCACGAGCGCTTCCAGCATCAGCGCGCGGTCGGCGTGGCCGCCGTCGACGTCGCGCCGCAGCGCGGGCTCGACGTCGCCGAGGCGTCCTTCCTGGGCGTGGAGCAGGCGCCATTCCAGCCGGGCCTCTTCGGGGATCGACTTGTGCAGGACCTGGAACGCTTCGAGGTGTTCGGCCGCCTCCTTGAGGAGCCCCGCGCGGCGGGCGCAGCGCGCCGCGAGCAGGTGGGCGTCGGCAAGACCGGGCCGCAGGCGGAGGGCCTGCACGGCCTGGCCGTAGGCGCGGGGGAAGTCCTGCGCCTCGGCGGCGGCACGAGCCCGCCGGAGGTGATACTCGCCCCGCAGCGGCCCGGACAAAAGGCCCAGGCCGAGCGCGACGGCGGCCAGGGCGAAGGCGAGAAGGACGCGGCGGCGGGTGAACATCGAACCTTCTCCGGATCGGGAAGCGGCTCCGTTATCCTGCCGAAGCCCGCCGCCGCACGCAAGGGCGCCGCGCGGTTTCTTACAATGACCGCTGTGACCTCGATCTCCCCCCGACGCCTGCCGGAAACGACCGCGTATGAGCCTCGATCCCCTGACTTGCCCCTACTGCAACAGCCCCGCCCAGGTCCCGCCCGGCACGCAACCGGGGCAGCGCGTCGTCTGCCGGCGCTGCGGCGAATCGTTCCCTTATCGCGGTGTCGCCGTCGCCGAGCCGTTGCCCGCCCCGGCGCCGACGACGTCTCCTCTTCCCGCGCCGGCGCCGCGGCGCCGCTCCAACGCCCTCGTCGCGTCAGGAATCCTCGGCGTCATGTTGCTTTTGGCTCTCGTCGCGCTGACGTTCGCCCTGCAAACCGTCGACGTGCGCCGCGACCACGACGCCGCCCTGCCAAAGTCGCGGGCGGTCGCCATCCCCGCCATCATGCGCGTCCTGCTGGGCCTCTATGTGGTCGGCCTGGTGGCGGCGCTGCTCTGGGGCTGGAACCGCGGCGAGCGTGCGGCCGGGGGGCGTACTCTCTGGCAGCGGCTGACCGTGCCGGCGCTGGCCGTGGTCACTCTCGTCGCCGCCGGGTCCGCGATCGTGATGCTACAAGGGCGGCCGGCGCGGCAGGGGACCGTCGAGAGAGAGACGCCGGCCGTGGCCCGCGTGGCGCCCGCGGAGTTGCCGGCGCTCGGCTACCTGCCGCCGGGGACGAATGCCGTTGTCGCGGTCCACGTCGCCGAGGCGCTCCAGACCCCGGCGGGCAAGGACCTGCTCGCGCGGCTGCGGCTCGGGGACGGCAGTTTGGAGACGTGGACGGGCCTCAAACTCGCCGACCTCGACCACGCCGCGCTCGGGCTGACGCTCGACGAGCAGATCTTGCCGCGCATGACGCTCGTCGTCCGCACGCTGCGCCCTTACGACGCCGAGCGGGTGCGCGGCGCCCTCAAGGCGGGCCGGGGCAGCGAGCGCGGCGGCAAAACGCTGTACCGCTTCGCGCCGGAGCAGTTCGGGCTGGACGCCTACCTGTGGTGCGCCGGCGCGTCCACGCTCGTCGTGGCGCGCAAGCCCGAGGACTTCGATCGCATCCCGGCGACGCCGGTCCGGGGCGTCGACCACCTGCCCGAGGCGCTGCGGTCCGTGCTGACGACGCGGCTGGGGCCGTCGGCCCAGGTGTGGGCGGCCGGACACGTCGACGGCTGGGAGAAGGTCGGCGCGCAACTCTTGCTCGCGCCGCTCTTCGGGCCGGACTGGGAGACGGTTCGCGGCGTGCGGACGGCCGGCGCTTCGCTGCTGTGCGACGACGGCGTCACCCTCGACGCCTCCGTGCGCTGCGCCGACGAGGCGGCGGCGACGGCTCTGCGGAAGTACCTGACGCCGCGCGACGGAGCCGAAGGCAAGGGGGCCAAGGCGCTGGGGCTGCGGCCCGACGCCGAGCCGATGCTGCGCGAGTTCGCCCGCACGCTCAAGACCGCGCAGGAGGGCGACTGGGTGACCGTGCAGGCGAAGGCGAAATGACGCCGCGCCCCGCACGACGACGCTCCCCCCCTGGCCCCAACACGAAAGCCCCCGCCATGCCTTCCCGAAGTGCCCGCCGGGCGATCTTTACTCTCGGCGCGACGCTCCTCCTCGGCGGGCTGATCGTGCCGCGCGCCAGCCGGGGCGGCCCGGAGCGCCTGGCGCCCGACCGCGACGCCGAGTTGCCGGCGACGCTCCACCTGCAATGGGTGCGCGAGCTGCCCGCGCCGCGCCCCGCCTGGCCGGACCAGCCGAAGATGCCGTTCGACGCCGCGGCGCGGCCGGTCGCCGTCAACGGCCTCCTCGTCGTCCCATCCTCCGCGACCGACAGCGTCACCGCTTACGACGCCGCCGCCGGCGAGGAGCGCTGGCGCTTCACCGCCGACGGGCCGGTCCGCTTCGCCCCGGTCGTCTGGCGCGACCGCCTCTTCGTCGTCTCCGACGACGGCTATCTGTACTGTCTCGACGCCGCCCACGGCCGCGTGCTCTGGAAGTTTCGCGGCGGGCCGTCCGACCGCAAGGTGCTCGGCAACGGCCGCCTGATCTCGACCTGGCCGGCGCGCGGCGCCCCCGCCGTCGCCGACGGCACCGTCTATTTCGCCGCCGGCATCTGGCCGTTCATGGGCATCTTCCTGCACGCCCTCGACGCCCGCACCGGCGAGGTCGTCTGGACCAACGACGGCGACGGCAGCACTTACATGAAGCAGCCGCACCAGGCCGACTCCTTCGCCGGCGTCGCCCCGCAGGGCGCCCTCGTCGTCGTCGGCGACAAGCTCCTCGTCCCCGGCGGCCGCTCCGTCCCCGCCTGCTACGAGCGCCGCACCGGCAAGCTCGTCCACTTCCGCCTCGCCGACAACGGCAAGACCGGCGGCGGCTCGGACGTCGTCGCGGGCCACGGCCTGTTCTTCAACGGCGGCGCCGCCTTCGACCTCGCGACCGGCGACCCCGTCGCCCAGCCCGGCGAGCCGGCCGTGCTGACCGGCGACGTCCTCTATAGCGCCGCGCCGGCCGAAGTGCGCGCCTACGACCTGAAGAACGTCCGCGTCCGTTCGGAAGTGACGGTCGATTACAAGGGGAAGAAGATCGTTCGCAAGACGTGGACGGCGCGCCAGGCCGGCTCCGCCGACCTGCCGCGCGTCGAGGCGCTGATCCGCGCCGGCGCGCGCCTGATCGCCGCCCGGCCGGGGGAAGTGATGGCGCTCGATTTGCCGCTGAGCCGGGGCGACGGCAAAGTGTCCTGGCGCGTGCCCATCGACGGCCGACCGGCCCACCTGCTCGCCGCCGCCGGGCGCCTGTTCGTCAGTACCCGCGAAGGACGCCTCTTCTGCTTCGGCGAGGAGCCGGTCGAGCCGCGCCACTTTTCGCCCCCCGCGTCGCTCCCTCCCGCCCCCGACGCGGCGGCCGCCAAGGCCGAACAGGTCCTCGCCCTCACCGGCGTCCGCGCGGGCTACGGCGTCGTCTGGGGCGCCGGCGCCGGCCGTCTCGTCCGCGCGTTGGCCGGCCGGTCGAGCCTGCATCTGATCGTGGTCGACGCCGACGCCGCGAAAGCCGCCGCGCTGCGCGAGGAGCTGACTGCCGCGGGGCTCTACGGCGAGCGCGTCGCGGTCCTGCCGGCCGACCCCGACACGGTCCAACTGCCGCCCTATTTCGCGAGCCTGATGGTTTCGGAAGACCTCGACGCCGCCGGCATGGACGGCTTTTCCGCCTTCCTGCCGCGCGCCTTCGCCGTGCTGCGCCCCTACGGCGGCGTCGCCTGCCTGGCCCTGTCGCCCGGCCAGCGCGCCGAGACGGCGAGCCTCGCCGCCGACCCGGCGCTGGCGCAGGCCAGGGTGAGGGACGCCGGCGCGTGGACGCTGGTGACGCGCGACGGCCCGCTGCCCGGCGCCGCCGGCTGGACGCACGAGCACGCCGACGCCGCCAACACGCGCGTGTCGCGCGACCGCGTCGTCAAGGCGCCGCTCGGCCTGCTCTGGTTCGGCGGCACGTCGAACGACGGCGTCCTGCCGCGCCACGGCCACGGGCCGCAGCCGCAGGTGCTCGACGGCCGCGTCCTCATCGAGGGCGCCGACATGATGCGCGCCGTCGACGTCTACACGGGCCGTCTCTTGTGGGAAACGAAGATCCCCGGTGTCGGCAAAGCCTACGACAACCTGGCCCACCAGCCCGGCGCCAACGCCGGCGGCGGCAACTACGTCACGACGCACGACGCCGTCTACGTCGCCGCCGGCGCATCGTGCGTCGTCCTCGACCCCGCCACCGGCCGGCGCCTCGGCGATCTGACGCTCCCGCCGCCGAAGGGCCAGCCGGCGCCGACGTGGGACTTCGTCACCGTCCTCGACGACACTCTGATCGCCGGCGTCAACCCGCCGCCGGAGGGGCGCGCCCGCAAGGACGCCGTCTCGTCCAGCCGTCAGCTCGTCGCGCTGCACCGGCACAGCGGCCGCGTGCTGTGGACGGCGACGGCTCGCTCCGGCTTCCGGCACAACGCCGTCTGCCTCGGCGGCGGACGGCTCTACGCCATCGACCGACCGTCGCTCGATCTCCTGACCCGCTTCCGCCGCCCCACGCCTGCCCCCGCCAAGCCGCGCGTCGCCGCCTTCGATTTGCGCTCGGGGAAGGAGCTATGGTCGAGCGCCGCCGACGTCTTCGGCACCTGGCTGAGTTACTCGGCGGACCGCGACGTCCTCGTCGAGTGTGGCCGCGTCGCCCGCGACACGCTCCTCGACGAGCCGAAGGGGATGCGCGCTTACAAAGGCGCCGACGGCTCCGCCTTGTGGTATCGCAAGGACTACGTCGGCCCGGCGATGATCCACGGCGACACGATCCTGAAGGACCGCAGCGCCTGCGACCTGCGCACCGGCGCTCCCGTGCTGCGCGATGACCTGCTGACGGGCGAGAAGGTCGAGTGGACGTGGACGCGCGCCTACGGCTGCAACACGCCGATGGCGTCGGAACACCTGCTGACGTTCCGCTCCGGCGCGGCGGGCTACTACGACCTGTGCCGCGACGGCGGGACGGGCAACCTCGGCGGCTTCCGCTCCGGCTGCACGAACAACCTCGTCGTCGCCGACGGGCTCCTGTGTGCCCCCGACTACACGCGCACCTGCACCTGCAGCTACCAGAATCAGACGTCGGTGGCGCTCGTGCCCGTTACCGACGGGGAAATGTGGACGTACTTCGGCACGGGCGACGTGAAGGGGCCGGTGCGCCGCGCCGGCATCAACCTGGGGGCGCCGGGCAACCGCAAGGCGGAGGACGGGACGCTCTGGCTGGAATACCCGAGCGTGGGCGGGCCGTCGCCGCGGCTGGCGGTCAAGGTCGAGCCGGCGGGCGTGGAGTGGTTCCGCCGCCACGAGTCGCGGGTCGACGGGGCGGGCCATCCGTGGGTGGCCGCGTCCGGCGCGCGCGGCGTGTCCTCGGTGAACGTCACCTTGGCGAAGGACGCGGTCGAACGAACCTACACGCTGCGGCTCTTCTTCCTGGAGCCGGACCGGCTGGTGCCGGGGCAGCGCGTCTTCGACGTGGGCGTGCCGGGCCGCACGCTGCTGCGCGACTTCGACGTGGCCGCGGAGGCGGGGCGTCCGCTGCGGGGCGTGGTGAAGGAGTTCCGCGGCGTCAAGGTGATCCGCGACCTGAGTCTCACGCTGACGCCGGCCGACGCGGGCGGGCCGGGGCCGGTGTTGAGCGGCATCGAGGTCGTCGCGGAGGGGTGGTGACGGGCGCGAGCGTGCGGGGATTCTGTCGTTTGTGGTTCAGCCCCGCGATCCCTACCACGGCCTCGGCCTCACGTCCGTCTTCCCCCGGCCGGCCCGCCGTGGTATCCTATTCGCATGGTTCCTCGCTGATCGGAGCGCGGCGGGGCCAGCGCTGCTGACAGTGTCGTCGCCGCGCATCTTCCCGGTTCCTGTAACACCGTCGTAACGGCGACGCCCGTTCACGTCCCGCCGCGTGAACGTTTAGGCCGTTGCGTCGTCTATTACTGTGGCGGAAGGCGCCGGGGATTGGCGCAAGGGCCGTCAGCAAAGACGTTCTCTTCGGGAGAACCGCTCGCCACCGGAACGGCGAGAATATCCCCCTGACCCGGTAGCGATTTTATGTCCTCTCCTCTGCACGTCGATCGGCAGTCCTTCCTGCGGCGTTTGCGCCGCAGCGAACTGCTTGGCGCCGAGCAGCTCGCTGCCCTGGAAGACGACCTGCCCGACACCGACCGCGGCCGCGTGGTGGCCCGCGCCCTCGTCGAGCGGGGCGCGCTGACCCGCTTCCAGGCGGAACAGCTGATGGCGGGTCGGACGCGCGGCTTCCTCGTCGGGCCGTACCGCGTCCTGGAACAACTCGGCTCCGGCGGCATGGGCTGCGTCTTCAAGGCCGAGCACCGCGAGACCGGCCACGTCGTCGCCCTGAAGGCCATTGCCCCGCGCCTGCTCAAGAACAAGCGCGCCTTGAAGTTCTTCCGCCGCGAGGTGAGCGCCGTCTCGCGCCTGGAGCACCCGCACATCGTCAAGGCGCTCGACGCCGACCGGGACGGCGACCGGCACTACCTCGTCATGGAGTACGTCGACGGGCCGAACCTCGACCAACTTGTGCGCAGTCAGGGTCCGCTGCCCGTCGGCCAGGCGTGCGAATTCGTCTGCCAGGCCGCCGAAGCGCTCGAGTACGCCCGCGGCCTCGGCCTGGTCCACCGCGACATCAAGCCGGCGAACCTGCTCCTCGAAGCCGCCCCGGTGGCGACGGCCGCTGCGGGCGGCGACGCGGGCGCGCCGGCGCACGCCTCGATCAAGATCACCGACTTCGGCCTGGCGCGGCTCGGCGCCCCCGAGGGGCAGCCCGCCGGCGACTACGGCACCATCCTCACGCGCGCCAACACGGTGATGGGGACGCCCGATTTCATCGCCCCGGAGCAGGCGCGCAGCCTGCACAAGGCCGACATCCGCAGCGACCTCTACAGCCTCGGCTGCACCTTCTACTTCCTCCTCACGGGCAAAGTCCCCTTCCCCGGCGGCGCGACGCTGGAAAAGCTCGTCCGGCACAGCATCGAGGAGCCGACGCCCGTCGAGGAGCTGCGCCCGGAGGTGCCGCGCGAGGTGGCCAAGGTCGTGCGCCGACTCATGGCCAAGGATCCGGACGCCCGCTACCCGACGCCGGCCGACGCCGCCGAGGCGCTGCGGCCGTTCCGCGCCGACGCCCCCGTCGCCTTCCCGCCCGTCCGCCCGAGCGACGTCGGCGGCAACGCGCTGCCGACGCCGGTCGGCGACGAAGGCGTCCCGTCCGACCCGGAGGGTACGGCGGGCGTGTCCGACGCGGAATCGGCGCTGGCGGGCACGCTGACCGCCGACGCCTCCTCGACGCCCGCGCCGACGGCGCACCCGACGACATCCGGCCCGGCGGCCCCGACCCGGCCGCCGACGACGGACCGCTGGTTCTTCACGCTGCTGGCGGTCGCGGCGCTCGGCGGCGGGCTGCTGTTCGCCGTGGCGGCACGCCTTCTCTGGCCCTGATTCTCTCGCGCCCCGCGATGCGGAGGTTCCGATGCCCGACGAGAAACTGCACGTCTACCCCGAGGCGGAAATCCCGGCGAAGCTGGCCGAGCACGGGCTGAGCGGCTGGCACTTCGAGGACGGCTGGATCCGGCGGAAATACACCACGGAAAACTGGCCGACGACGCTGCTGCTGGTCAACGCCATCGGCTTCCTGGCCGAGGCGGCGTGGCACCACCCCGACCTGAGCGTCACCTACGCGAAGCTGTGGGTGAAATTGCAAACCCACTCGGCGGGCGGGATCACCGATAAGGACTTCGCCCTGGCGAAGAAGATCGAGGAAGTCGTTCTTTGGCGCGGCGAGGCCGGTGGGCCGCTGACGGGGACGCCGACCAAGTTCGTCCAGGGCGGGAAGTGAGTCCCGGCCGTCCTTACCCGCGCCGTCCTTCCAACTCGCGGCGCAGTCGTTCCACCTCAACCTCGGCGCGGCGGCGGGCTTCGAGGGCCGCATCTCGTTCCGCCTCGGCGTGCCGGCTCGTCTCCGTCGCCGCATCTCGTTCGGCCTTGACGCGGCAGAGCGTTTCCGTCACCTCATCTCGTTCCACTTCGACGCGGCGACGGGCTTCGGCGTCCGTCGGCAACCACTGTCCCGTGGCCGGGTCGTACAGTCGCAGTTCAGAACCGTTCCGCTCCAGGTGCAGGCCGATCACTCGGCTCGGCAGCCGGCCGTTGACCAGCCGAATTTGCTGGTATTTGCCCCCCCGCAGGCGGTAGCCTTGCAGCGGCGGGTCGAGGTGGTCGCCGAACGGGTCGAAGAGGAAGTATTCCGGCACGCGCAGCACGTCCCGGTAAAGGACGAACTTGCCCTGCACGTCCTCGCGCCGCGTCGACGACGACGTCAGT
>JBBROG010000179.1:0-18480 GCA_038229635.1 Gemmatales bacterium | reverse complement strand
GGGGCACTCTCACCACCGCGTCGCCCTCGACTTGTTTTTCGGGCGCCAAGCCGTAGATGAAATTGTCCCCGGGTTGCGCTCCACCCAGGCTACCATCCGTCACCCGCTCCGCGGGTTCAATACATGAACACGTCCGCGTGGCTGACCCCGGGTTGCGCTGCACCCGCTGCGCGGGTTGCGCTCCACCCGGGGCTACGATCCGCCGCCCCTACGGGGCTGAGATAAAGGAAGGATGTCCGATGTCCCTACCTGAGTCCCCTTCTCCCTCGAACTTCATCCACGACCTCATCGACGAGCACAACCGCTCCGGCCGCTTCGGCGGCCAGGTCGTCACGCGCTTCCCGCCGGAGCCGAACGGCTACCTGCACATCGGCCACGCCAAGTCGATCTGCCTCAACTTCGGCACCGCCCGCAAGTACGGCGGCAAGTGCAACCTGCGCATGGACGACACCAATCCCGTCAAGGAGGACGTCGAATACATCAATTCGATCAAGGACGACGTCCGCTGGCTCGGCTTCGCGTGGGACGGCCTGTACTACGCCTCCGAGTACTTCGGCCGACTCTACGACTGGGCCGAGCAGCTCATCAAAAAGGGCAAAGCCTACGTCTGCGACCTGACGCCCGAGCAGATGCGCGAGACGCGCGGCACCCTCACTCACCCCGGCGCGGAGAGCCCCTACCGCGACCGGAGCGTCGAGGAGAATCTGGACCTCTTTCGCCGCATGCGCGCCGGCGAGTTTCCCGACGGCGCGCGGACGCTGCGCGCCAAGATCGACATGGCGCACCCGAATTTGAACATGCGCGACCCGGTGATGTACCGCATCCTGCACGCGACGCACCCGCACGTCGGCGACGCCTGGTGCGTCTACCCGATGTACGACTGGGCGCACGGGCAGTCCGACGCCATCGAGGGGATCACGCACTCCATCTGCACGCTGGAGTTCGAGAACCACCGGCCGCTGTACGACTGGTACATCGACCAACTCGGCATCCATCACCCGCAGCAGATCGAGTTCTCGCGGCTGAACATCACTTACACGGTGATGAGCAAGCGCAAGCTGCTGGAGTTGGTGAAAGGCGGCCTTGTGAGCGGCTGGGACGACCCGCGGATGCCGACGATTTGCGGCCTGCGCCGGCGCGGCTACACGCCGGAGGCGGTGCGCAAGTTCTGCGAGCGCGTCGGCGTGTCGAAGTTCGAGGGCACCATCGACCGGGCGTGGCTCGAAGACGCCCTGCGCGAGGACCTGAACAAGCGGGCACTGCGCGTCATGGGCGTTCTGCGGCCGCTGAAGGTGGTCATCACGAACTACCCCGAGGGACAGACCGAGGAGCTGGAGGCGGTCAACAACCCGGAGGACGCCGCGGCGGGGACGCGCAAGGTGCCGTTCGCGCGAGTGATTTACGTCGAGCGCGATGACTTCCGCCAGGACCCGCCGAAGGACTTCTTCCGCCTGGCGCCGGGGCGCGAGGTGCGGCTGCGCTGGGCGTACTTCCTCAAGTGCGACGACGTCGTCAAGGACCCGGCGACGGGCGAAGTGGTCGAATTGCGCTGCACCTACGACCCGGCGACGAAGGGCGGCAACGCCCCGGACGGGCGCAAGGTGAAGGGGACGATTCACTGGGTGTCGGCGGCGCACGCGGTCGACGCGGAGGTGCGGCTGTACGACCCGCTGTTCACCGTGCCCGACCCGGACGACGTACCGGAGGGCAAGGACTGGAAAGACAACCTCAACCCCGAATCGCTCGTCGTGCTCACGGGCTGCAAGCTGGAACCGAGCCTGGCGAACGCCCGGCCGGGGACGGGCTACCAGTTCGAGCGGCAGGGCTACTTCTGCCTGGACAAGGACGCGGCGCCGGGGGCGCCGGTGTTCAACCGCTCGGTGTCGCTGCGCGACTCGTGGGCGAAGATCGAGAAGGCGCGGCAGGGCGGCAAGAAGAAGTGATCCGACGGCTACCTCCCGGGTGTCTGCGCGGAAAGCCCCGTGAACGGGGCTGATACCTCAACGACCAGATTCGCGGCACGCACCCGCCCCGGAGGATTGAGCCTCGGGCGCGTGGACAGGGCGTCGGCGACGCGGGTAGAATGGTCCCCGCCTCCCGAGTCGCGAACAAGGGGTCGACGTGTGAGCCCACCAAACACCACGCCCGCCGAGGCCGGCCCGGCGGAAATACCGCAGCGCTTTTGGGGGAAGATCCTCGGGTCGACGCCGGTCATCCTGACCGTCATCGCGACGACCTTCGCCGGCCTGTCGTCGAGCGAGATGACGCGGGCGCAGTACTACCGCGCGCTGGCCGCGCAGCACCAGGCGAAGGTCAGCGACCAGTGGAACTTCTTCCAGGCCAAGCGCATCCGCGGCACCAGCATGGACATGACCGCCACGCTGCTCCACTCGCTCGGCGAGCCGGAGGAGGCGCGCGCCGAGACGGTGCGCGCCGCGGCGGAGCGGATGCCGGCGAGCTTCGACCGCGCCGCCGCCGAGGCGGACCGCCTGGCACGCGCCGTCGAGGCGGCGAAGGGGGATCTCGGCGAAGCGGCCGACCCGTTGCGCCGGGCGGCGGCGGGGCTGAAGACGACGGCGGCCGGCCTCGGCGCCCGCGCCGCCGAAGGCCGCGCGAAGGCGCTGTCCGCCCTGGCCGGCGAGGGCGGCGCGGCGTTTCGCTACCTCGACGGGCGGAGTTTGCCGGACCCGGAAGGCGAGCCGGCCGAACCGGCGGAGCGCTTGCGCGAGGTGAGCCGGGCCATTCGCCCGGAGCTGCCGGAACTCCTCGAACAGGTCGAGGCGCGGCGGACGGAACGCCAGATGGCCGCGCCGCTCGGCCGCGTCGCCGAGGAGGAGATCGCCCGCGCCATCGACGCCGCGCAGACGCGGGCGGCCGACTACGAGAAACTGTGCGAGCCGACGAACAAGGCGCTCGACGAAATCGAGGCCCTCGTCACGGCCCAGGCGACCCTGGCGCGCGGCTTGCACCGCGCCGCCGGCGATCTGACCTTCGCCCTCGGCGCCGTGCCGCCGGGCGACGGCAAGGGGTTGACCGAGGTCCGTCTGGCGGCGGCGGCGCTTCTCCGGGTTGACGGAGAGCTGAAGGAGCGGACGGAGGGGATGAGCAACAGCGTCAAGGCGGCGCACGTCGCCTACACGGCGCGGCGCTACGGGCGCGAGGCGGGGTACAACCGCTTCATCTCGGGGCTGTACGAGCTGCAAGTGCGCAAGGCGAGTCTGGAGTCGGACCGGCACCGCGAGCGGAGCGTCCACCTGTTCTTCGCGATGCTCGCCGCCCAGGCGGGTGTGACCATCGCCACGTTCGCGCTGGCGGTGCGGCGGCGAAGTCTTCTGTGGGGCCTGGCGGCGCTGGCGGGCGTGGCGGCGCTGGCGATCGGGGCGTACGGGTTCTTCGACGAAGTGAGGCACGCGCTGGAGCGCGTGCGCGGCTAAGAGAGAGGGGAACTCCCGATCTCGTGGCGCTCGGGCTTGGCGAGGGCGGTATCGGCGCGCCGAGCCGGACCTCAGGCGGCGCCGGACCAGGTCGGGGTGGACGTGCCCGCCGCGGAGGTCGGTGAACCTGCCCGTCGTCTGCCTGATCCGGGCTGGCCCTGTACCCCGCCTGCCGCTGGTTCGCCGGCCTGAAACAGCGCCGACGCGACGCCTGGTTGAGCTACCTCTAAGGAGACACTCGCGATGAAAATGAGGATGATAGCGCTCCTCGTCACGGCCTTGATCCTGCCCGGCGCCCCTGCCTTCGGCGCGGACCCGCCCGCCGACATCCGCGAACTGAAGCTGCGCGACTGGGAGCCCCGGTCGATGATGGCGACGAAAACCACCGCCGTCGAAAAGCCGCTGTTCCCGGTCATCGACATCCACAATCACCTCGGCGGCGGCAAGGCGCTGCTGACGCCGGAGCGGGTGAAGCGCTACCTGACCGAGATGGACGAGGCCGGCGTGCGCGCGGTCGTCAACCTCGACGGCGGCTGGGGCGACCGGCTTACCGAAACACTGCAAGCGCTCGACCAGGCGCACCCCGGACGCTTCCACACGTTCGCCCTCGTCAACTTCGACGGCATCGACGACGACGACTGGGGGCAACGCGAGGCGAAGCGCCTGGAGGAGGGCTTCGCGGCGGGGGCGAAGGGGCTGAAGTTCCACAAGACGTTCGGCCTGCGTCACCGCTACAAGAACGGCAAGCTCGTGCCGATCGACGACCCCAAGCTCGACCCGGTCTGGGAGACGTGCGCCAAGCACAAGCGGCCCGTGGTCATTCACATCGCCGACCCCGCCGCGTTCTTCACGCCGCTGGACCGCTTCAACGAGCGCTGGCACGAGCTGAACGCCAACCCGAGCTGGCTCTTTTTCGGAGAGCAATTCCCCAAGCGTCAGGAGTTGCTCGACCAGCTCCACCGCGTCATCGCGAAGCACCCGCGGACGACGTTCGTCAACACCCACTTCGGCAACAACGCCGAGGATCTGGCCTCCGTGGCGGACAAGTTGGACAGGTACCCCAACATGGTCGTGGACATCGACGCCCGCATTTCGGAGCTGGGCCGGCAGCCTTACGCGGCGCGGAAGTTCTTCCTGAAGTACGCGGACCGCATCCTGTTTGGCACCGACACTCCGCCGAAGCGCGACGCCTTCCGCATCTACTACCGCTTCCTCGAGACCGACGACGAGTACTTCGACTGCTCCGCGAGCCACCACCGCCAGGGCTTCTGGAACATTTACGGCCTCTTTCTCCCCCGCGAGGTGCTGGCGAAGGTCTATCACAAGAACGCCGAGCGCATCCTCTTCGGAGAGGGGGAGGGCAAGGAGAAACCCGCGCCCCGCGAGATGCACGTCAAAGCCAGCGACGACTTCGAGGTCACGGGCGACGGGAGCAACGCGGCGTGGAAGAAGGCCGCATGGGAGCCGCTGCACAAGCGAACCGCGGACGGCCACCCCTACGAGACGCGCGTGAAGGTGCTGCACTCCAAGACCGGGCTCTACGTCCTCATGGACGCGACCGACGCCAAGCTCACGGCGACGTTCAAGGAGGACTACAAGGACCTCTGGACCGAGGACGTGTTCGAGGCGTTCCTGTGGCCCGACGAGCGGAATCCCATCTATTTCGAGTACGAGATTTCTCCGCTGGGTTATGAACTGCCGATCCTGATCCCGAATCTCGGCGGCAAGTTCATCGGCTGGCGGCCGTGGCACTACGAGGGCGGTCGCAAGACGCGCAAGGCCACGGCCGCGGTGGGAGGGCCGAAGGAGTCGGGCGCCAAGGTGACGGGCTGGAAGGCGGAGGTGTTCATTCCCTACGAGCTGCTCACGCCGCTCGCCAACGTGCCGCCCAAGCCGGGGGCGAAGTGGCGGGCCAACTTCTACCGCGTGGACCACGACGGCGGCAAGTCCACCGGCTGGGACTGGGCGCGCGTCGGCCCGAGCTTCCACGAGTTCGAGAAGTTCGGCACCCTGGTCTTTGACGGGGGCGAATGAGAAGCCCGCGCGGCCCGTCCGTCACAGGGCGGCGAAGTTGCGCAGCATGGTCAGGCCGGCGCTCTGGCTCTTCTCGGGGTGGAACTGCGTGGCGAAGACGTTCTCGTGCCAGACCGCGGCGGCGAACGGCTCGGGGTAGTCGGCGACGGCGGCGACGAGGGACGGGTTCGTCGGCGCGGCGTAGTAGGAGTGGACGAAGTAGACCGAGGCGCCGTCGGCCAGGCCGCGGAAGAGCGGGCAGGGGCGCGGGAAGCGCAGCGCGTTCCAACCCATGTGCGGCACCTTCAGCCCCGGCACGTCGGCGAAGCGAACCACCTCGCCGGGGAAGAGGTTCAGGCCGGCGTACTCGCCGTCCTCGTGACTCTTCGTGAAGAGCAGTTGCAGGCCGAGGCAGATGCCCAGGAACGGCTTGCCGCGGCGGACGTGGTCGAGAATCGGCTCGGCGAGGCCGGAGGCACGCAGCTTGGCGATGGCGTCGCGGAAGGCGCCGACGCCGGGGAGGACGACCTTGTCGGCGTCGGGGAGGCGGTTCGGGTCGCCCGTGATCTCGGCGGAATAACCGACTTTCTCGAACGCTTTCTGCACGCTGCGCAGGTTGGCCAGGCCATAGTCGATGATGAGGATCTTTTGCACGGGATAACTCCTCGTTCGGCGGCGGGCGGCCGGTTACGCGGTCTCCTGCCCGCCGCCGCCGCGAATCAGGCGGAGGACGACGCTAATGACGAACAAAAACCCCGCCCCGGCGACGACCATCAGCCCCACCAGCGTCAGGTCGAAGAACGCCGCCGATACGCCCGGCCCGATCCAGCGCCAGCACAGCATCGTGATGACGACGCCCAGCGACAGCGACGGCCCGAAGGCCAGTTCCTGATTGCCCCGGACCGCCAGCTGCACCAGCCCGATGAGCAGCGCCGGGAACACGCTCAGGAAGAAGGCGACGACCACTATTTGCCAGCCGAGGAAGCTGCCGGCCATCATCATCAGGTCGGCGTCGCCGACGCCGAGCCCCTCCTTGCCGCGGCCCAACCCGAAGACGAAGCGCACGCCGCGCAGCAGCGCCGTCCCCGCGAGGACGCCAATCACTCCCGTCATCAGGCCCGTCTGCCAGTTGCCGCCGGGCGCGAAGCCGTCCGGCAGCGGGTGCCAGAACGGCCAGGCGTACAGGCCGGTCTGCGTCGGCGGCACGGCGCCGAACGGGACGTCGCGCGGAAACGTCGGCAGCGGCGCCGGCGGCAGCGGCCCCGCCGGCCACGGCCACGGCCACAGCGCCGAGCCGATCAGGCCCACCAGCGTCCCCGTCATCGTCAGCGGCAGCGGGATCTCGTAGTGGTCCAGGTCGATGAACGACGCCACAAGGAGGAAGGACAGCAGCAGCGCGTGATGAGCGAACACGACCCATCCCTGCCAGGGGATTTCTCCTTGGGCGATGTCCGCGCCCTTCGACCGCAGCAGGGCGAGGCCGTGGACGTTGGCGACCACTTCGAGGTAGAAGAGCCCGACGAACAGCAGCCCGGTCAGCACTTCGAGGACGAACGGCCGCTTCGGCAAGGCGGTCCCGCAGCGGCGACAGCGGCCGCGCGCCAGCCAGTGGCCGACGAGGGGCAGCGCGTCGTACCAACGAATCGGAGCGAGACAGGCGGCGCAGCGGCCGCCGGGCCACAGAAGGCTCTTCTCGTAGGGCAGGCGACGGACGGCGACGTTCAGCACGCGGCCGACGCCCGCGCCCAGCACGAACACGAGCAGCAGCCAGACGGACAGCATGACGTCAGCCCAGGTTCGGGGAAGCGGAGGGATTGAGCGCCGCGGGGACGGCTACTCCCGTCAGAGTAGCCAACGCCTTACAAGTATGTTACGACAAGAACAGCCCGATGCTGCCGATGAGTCTATCGAGGTGTGGGAACTTCTTTGCCGTCTGACAATAGATTAGGGCGTAATCGAGCACATCGACAGTAGCGTTAGCGTGCCGCTTCTGGTACGTCTTCCCGGCGATCCCATAGCAGCTATTGAGATCGTCCGCCGGTGCGTGCCTTAGCCCCATGTCGTCATTATCGGGGTCGAAGCCAAGGGTCGCGATGATCCTCGGCACCGTGATGGCAGGGTCGATCTTCAAAAAATGAGTAGTCTCGGCCAGGAACCAGGCTTCGATTTCCATTACGGCAAGTACGAACTCTACAGGGATCAAGGATGTCTTGATGTACCTCGGGAGGCTTGCTTCCAGCCTTGGAATGTCCGCGTAGGCAAACTCGGGCCTGACATCGCGCAGCCCAATGACCTTCGTGTAATCTCCCCTCGTAAGATTCTCGTGCTCTTCCCTGATCCGAGCCTTGACTTGGCGGTCGCCGCCACAATCCACGATGAGTACGAAGTATTTCTGGCCCGTACTCGGTTTGGCGGCCCGGATGAGAGCGCTCCGCCGGCGGGCGTTTTTCCCGCCGGTCATCCGACGGGTCTCGATCAGGATGTTATTCTCCCCCGCGACCTCGCAGAGAAGCTTTTCGACGAAAGCGACCTCGGTGTATCCCTCGACGAAGACGGCGAGCTTATTCATGGGCCGCGGCTCCTTCCGCCGGACTCCCGTTCACGAAGTCCATTTCGAGGAATGAAAAATTGCTGAGTCCCGTAAATTTGAACTCCTCGAAAAGCTCGCGTGAGTTTTCGCGATTTCGGACGTGGAGGTGGCTCCCCTGTCTCTGTAATACCGACCACTCCTCGAGTGGGATTTTGTTCATAACGAACTTGTCGTTCGTCGACATGATGAGTTGAACGGATGATTTCGCGGCACTCTCCCGGAGCAGATCGATTAACAGGCAAGAGCGGTCGAAATCGAGCCCCTCTCCGATGTCGTCGATTAGGATGCAGCCTGCCTTCTTTGCCAGACTCAGGTAGTTTAGCAGGGTCAGCAGCGAGAGTACCCGGAACATTCCCTGAGACATCGTGTGCTGATCCGTGACGGATCTGAGACCCTCTTCCCTCACCCACAGGCCGACGAGTTCTCCCGGTACGCCCGCAGTCACGCGAAAGGAGATCGGCGGGTCCGTACCGATATCCGCGATCGGGTAGTCGACACGCTTCATGTCGCGCAACATTGCTTCCTTGAAAGCCTCGCCGAAATCCTTGACGGCGCGACGATAGATCCCCACTACCTGCGCCGCATCCTTGTCGTCCGGGATTGCCCCCCCCATCGGGACGATGACCGCGAAAACCTCCTTGCCAAGAGACGAGCCGAAGTAGTAATGGCGGACGGCGGCGGCCCACTCGTACAAAGGTTGGAAGAACGGATGCTGGATGGAGTCGCGCCGTACGACGGCCGCCAATTCGTCCTGAGGGGTCTGGAATTGGAGCGGCTTCCCTCCATCGATCTCTTTGAAGAACAAAGTTCCGACCCCGCCCTCCCCACGCTTCAAGAGTACTTCCCCGTCGAGGGCAAAGGTTTCGGCGACGACTTTGTTGTCGTCCACACGGAAGGAATAAGTCAGCGTCTTGCCTCGGTCGGCGAAGCACGCCTCGTAGTTTGCCGAGAAGAGAGTCGGCGGCCTTTCCCCGCGGAGCAGTTGGGCGAGCGCCCCAATGATGTTGAGAGTACGTGTCTTGCCCGTTGCGTTCTTTCCGACGAGAAGATTGCTGTTACCCAGCGACAACTCCTCGAGCACCCACTCCTGGTCCCGCCCCTCGTGTTCCCTGTAGCTAATGCTCGTCAAAAACATCGGTGTTCTCCCGAGTGAGCGCTCGGCCCGCCATACGATTTTAGAATAGACGTTTGTTCATGACACGCCGCCGGCTGCCGCTGACGGTATCCTACGAAATCCCCAACCCCCTACAGACCGATTCATCTAAAGGCGGGCGGGAAAAGGTCAAGGAGTAGGCTTCCCGGTCGGCGCGGCCACCTGAAGGACGGCGTCGGCGATGGCCTCCGGCGAGCGGTGGGCCGTGTCGACGGTCGCGTCGGCGCAGGAGCGATACAGCGGCTCGCGCGCCCGCAGCAGTTCCTTGATCTCGGCGAGGCCGCCGACGGTCAGCGCCGGCCGTCGCGCCGCCGTCGTCCGGTCCGCCTCAATCCTTCGCAGGATCGTCGGCGGGTCGGCGGTCAGCCAGACGACGCGGCCGGCGCGGCGCATCCGCTCGCGGTTCGTCGCACTCAGCACGACGCCGCCGCCCGTCGCGATCACATGCTCGCGCAGGCCGCACAACTCTTCCAGCACCGCCGACTCGCGGCGGCGGAAGCCGGCCTCGCCCTCGGCCTCGAAGACCTGCCGAATCGTCTGTCCGGCCCGCTCCTCGACGACGTCGTCCGCGTCGACCCAGTGCCAGCCGAGGCGCGACGCCAGCAGGCGGGCGACGGTACTCTTGCCGGTGCCGCGATAGCCGACGAGGAACAGCAGGTTGTGAGGCGGCGGCGAAGCAATTTCAGACATCTGTAGTGGTTTCGTCGTCTTTCGTCGGGCCTACCGTCCCGAGCCCGGCCCGCCGGGCTCAGGACTTTTTCATTTCCTCCGGCCCCTTCAGCGACACGGGCGACAGCGCCCGGCGGAGGACGGTACGCATGAACTCCAGCGGCGGCTCCTGCCCCGTGAAGAGGCGGAATTGCGCCGCCGCCTGGCGCACGAACATGTCGACGCCGGTGACGACGTGGCAGCCCCGCGCCTTCGCCTCCTTGATCAGAAGAGTCGTTTCCGGGGTGTAGATGACGTCGAAAACCACCAGGCCCGGCTTGAGAAAGCTGGGGTGCAGCGGGCTCTCGTCGACGTTGGGGTGCATGCCGACCGGCGTGCAGTTGACGACGGCCTCGGCCAGGACGTTGTGCCGCGCGTGCCACTCGACGGAGCGGCAGCCGACCTCCTCGGCCAACTTCTGGGCGCGGTCGTAGGTGCGGCTGGCGATCGACAGCAGCGTGCCCTCGCGCTGCAGCGCGTAGGCCACGGCGCGGGCGGCGCCGCCGGCGCCGAGCAGCAGGACCGCCTTCGAGTGGAGCGTCGACGGCGCGCCGTCCTCCGTCGGCGGCAGGCTCGCCAGCAGCGACTCGACGGCGGCGTGGTAGTCGGTGTTGTAGGCCGTGAAGCCGGCGCCGGCGCGCACCAGCGTGTTCGCCGCCTGCGTCAGCGACACGCTCGGGTCGCGCACCTTGGTCGCGGCGGCGGCCGCCTCCTTGTGCGGGATCGTCACGCTGTAGCCGCGCACCGGCAGGGCGTCGAAGTCCTTCAGGAACGGCTCCAGCTCGCCGCGCGGCACCCGGAACGGCAGGTACACCGCGTTGAGGCGCTGACTGCGGAAGACGGCGTTGTGCAGCAACGGGCTCAGGCTGTGCGCCACCGGGTCGCCGACGACGCCGTACACCTCCGTGTCGGCGTCGAGGTGGTCGACGCGGTAGACGTGCTTCAGCTCGTCGAACGACGGCAGCCCTGGCGCGATGCCGCGCTCCTTGTTGAAGGCGGCGTAGGTGAACGGCGCCCCGTACTTGAGGCACAGCACGCGGCTCGGCATGCCCATGTCGCCGGTGCAGAAGGCGACCGTCGGCTTCGGCGCCTTCTTCACCAGGTCCAGCAGGCGCAGGTTGTCCGCCGGCTGCTCGCCGCGCACGGCGAGCTTGACCACGTCGGGGTCCTGGCCGCACATGCGCTCGTGGATCTCCTCCAGGTCGGCCGGCACCTCGCGGAGGTTGTGGTAACTGACGATGCGCTTCGTCGAGCCGAAGCGGGGGATCGTGTCGGCGACGTCGGTTTCGAGGTCGACCCAGTCGAAGCCGTTGGTGAGGGCGATGGCCTGGCGGAGGAGCATGTGGCGCTCCTCCTCGGTACCGGGCCAGCGGCCGCCGTCGCGGGGGCGGCGCACGGTGCAGACCATCGGGCACGGCTTGCCGGCGAGGAGGCGCTTGAAGTCCGGCGCCTTGGCGAGGAAGTCGAGGCGCAATTCCAGGAGGCGGGCGCCGCGGCGCGCCGCCTCCTGAATTTCGGCCTGGATCATCTTGTGCCGGGTGCGGCCGATCACCACGCAGACGCGCTCGCTCGCCGATGCCATCGCAGCCTCGCCCCTGTCAGGCCCCGGTGTTCCGCAGCTTTTGGTCCGACGTCGTGGACAGGACCGTGCCTACATAGAGCAAGATTAGCAGGATCGTCACCCCCGAGCCACCCAGGACCGCCGCGGCGAGGGTGCCGGCGTGGCGGGGGGCGTCCGGGTCGTAGAGGATGTGCGCGACGAACAGGGCCGCCGAGGCGCCGCCGGCGAGGCTGACGAGCAGGTGCATCAGGAAGAACAGGCTGAGCGGGTTGACGCGCTTGACGCGGCCGACGGGCAGGCCGAGCAGCAGATTCATCTTGGCGACCTCGTAGATGAGGCCGATGCGCGTGCGGATGAGCATGAAGCCGACGAACAGGGCGAGGACGGCGAGGGTGCCGAAAGTGGCCGGCAGACACCAGCGCTGGATGACCTCGATGGGCACGAGGAGGCGGGCGCCGGGCTTGGCGTTGAGGACGGCGCCGGAGCCGGTCCAGAGGAGCGAGGCGACGGCGAGGTAGAGGCCGACGGCGCGGTTGCGGTCGGTGACGAGTTGGTGAATGGTGCGGCTGGCGTGCAGGTAGCGCAGGCCGGGTCCGACGGCGGAGCGCGTGCCGGGGCCGAAGCCGGCGGCCTCCTCCTCGCCGAGCATCTCGATCGCGTCGACGCGCTTCTCGGTCTGGTCCTCGAGCCACTCCTGCACGTTGACGACGAGACCGTCGGCGTGTGACGCGCGGGGCGGCACCGGACCCGTGCCGGCCGGCGCGGCGGGCGGGTTGGCGCGGTCGGTGGACATCGTCGCTGGCTCCTCAAGGTCGGATGGGGTCGTCCGAGCGTCACTGTATCTCGGCGCCGGCGCGGCCGCAAGGCGCCGGGTCGTAGCCCGGCTCGGGTTCGTCTGACGAGTTCTCTACCCCCAGATGAGAATAACGACAGCCTATGTGAGACGAATCGGCGCCGAGGGGAGGTGCCGGCGCAAGCGGGCGGGGCGTCGGGAAACGTGGCGCTATATCTCGTTCTGGAGTCCGGCAAGGTTGGAGGGGCGAGTTCGGCGCAAACCCAAGCGGACTCGATTTTTCGTGACAGACGTCGTCGCTCTCTTGATACGGTCAGTCAAACTCATCGATAGGAAGGTAACGCCAGCCGACCAGGCCAGGGTCGGCGAGATAAGCGAGCCACCAGAGGGCCGGCAAGGCCGTCAGTTCCGCAGGCAGGTTGCCGTCGACCAGGAAGAGATACCGGGACGGCCGGTTGCTGTTCTTGTCGGCCGCCGAGAAGTACCCGTGGTGGGCGTTCCGGTAGGCGCGCATCAGTTCGGCGACAAACTGATGCCGGGGGACCATTTCCTCGCAGGCCGGGTCTGCCTTCTTCCGAACCATGACGCCCTGCGGCGTCACCTTGGAGGTGAGCCACACGGAGTTGACGACCGTCTCCTCGATCTTGCGGTACAGTTCGGCGGCCAGGACAGGCAGTTCCGTCCCGAAGGGCGCAGGTAGCTGCGCGAGGCGACCCTGGAGCAGGCCCGATGCCGCCTGGGTGTCGAACAACTTCTTGAAGAAGTCGCCGCCGCCAGCGTTGTTGCCGAAGAGGTTGCTGAGTCCGTCATATAGTTCGGCGACCTCATACATCAGGTGCTTCGCCGTTCCGACCTCCTCCAGCGACATCGCAAGGAGCGTCTTGCGCGCGAGGCGGTCCACTGTCAGGTGGTGCTCGAACGCGAAGACGGGGTCGATGGCCGATTGCGGGTCGCGGCCCTCGGTGAAGTTGGCCACGTCTGTCAGTTCGTAGAGCAGGCGGTTCACGCGGTTGACGTACCAGCGCAGGAGTAGTAAGCGTTCGGAGATGGTGTACGGGCGGAGGTGCCGGAAGCGCTGATGGGCGGCATGCTCCCACTCCGGCCCGCCGACGTTGCGGAGCGAGGCGTAGAGGTCGACGTCCTCGCGGCCAAACCCGGCGGTGGTGCTGGCGACGGCAAGCCAGTTGCGGGGGTAAACGGCAGGGCTGTATGCCTCCTGGGGCTCGAACAGGAAGAAGAAGTCGAGCCCGACCGGTCCGCCGCGCGACCCACATACGAAGGGATAGAACAGGAAGTTGAAGATCTCGAAGAGGACCGGCCCTAGCAGCGTGAGTGAATTCAGGTGCCACTCCTGGAGGGTGCGGAAGCCACCGAAGCTGCCTCGGTCGATTTGCCCAAGCGGCGTTTGGGCGGCTGCGTAGAGCGTCCGCATCAGCGCGGCGGCCTCGTCGTTCTCCGCGTCGTAGCGGACAACGGCGATCCTGCCGCCGGGATATAGCCTGAAGAAGCACGGGGCGACCCGGTCGCGGAACAGGGGCTTCAGCCGCGCCCGGCCAGCGTAGTGGAGGGCCTGGCTCAGCCGGTACATGCCGCGCCAGCGACAATCTTCGTTCTCAGCGTCTTCCACGAGGGAGAGGAGGACATCGTCGTCGGTGGTCAGTTCCGGCACGTCGGCGTTGGCGTACTCGCTTGTCCAAAACTCGTCGATGAAGCGCAGTCGGTCACCCACAAGTGGCGTGTCGGTTGCGATAACGTCGATGATCTCGAAACTGCGCACCGGGTTCACACCGCGTTTCCGGCCGCGGCGTCGAACCCACGCGCCTGCGGCCTCGTAGTCCCCGCACTGGCTCGCCGCCTGGGCCGCTCTAAGGGCGTCGATGCCTCCTCCGAAGACGGGAAGTGGACCGAACTGGCGGAACCCGGCGTCGGAGAGGGTTAGAATAGGAGACACAAAAATTCCTCGATATTTCACTGTCTGAGGTTATGGGGAATAAGTGACGCTCTACATTGTATGTTTGTCAATTGTTATCTTCGGTCAACACTTCGACTTTTTCCATGAGAGACTTCGGGGTGTGATCTCGGCCGCGCCGGGGCCGTCCTTGCTCCTTAGCCATCCTCCGCACGGCGATACCCGTCGGGGTGCAGTCGTTATCCCGGCGGGAAGAGCCCTTCCTCCCTGAGCCCTTCGCGAAGCTCGACGCGGAAGGGATCGTTGATGCGGAGGAGGGCAACGGTCACGCGGCCGACTGCGGTGCGCCCTTTCAGGAGGGTCCGTTCCAGCGGAAGTGACGAGACCACTTGTGGCGGCGGGGGTTGAACAGCGGAGTAAGCTTTTGCGTCCGCGGGTCCAGGCCGGAGATGTCCGAGCCCTTGAACGAGTTGCAATAAAAACAACTCAGGGCGAGATTGAGGCTAAGCGTGAGCCCGCCGTGCTTGCGGGCGATGACGTGGTCGATCTCGAACGGGGTGTCGTCGTAGTCCTGGGGCATCCGGCAGTATTCGCAACAACGCCCCGCCCGCCGCCAGACCTCTCGCACCAGCGCCGCGTCCATGAGCCCCTCAGGAGGTGGAGCGGTTCTTGGGCTTGACGTTCAGGACCCGACGGGCCTTGGACGTGAGGAGGGAGAGTAGGGAGCCGGCCTTGGCGTAGGCGAAGAGTTCTTCCTTCTCGGCGAGGGAGAGGGCGTCGTCCTGGTTGCGGACGGCCAGGTCGTGCATGCGCGCCTTGTCGCGGCCGCCGAAGCCGAGGCCGAGGACGTAGCGGGCCATCGCGGGCGGGAGCCGACCCTCCTCGTTGCCAAGGACGCGCGCGAGGATGGTGACTTCGTTTTGGGCGGCAGGGTCGGTGACAGGGGTCATGGGGCGGTCGCCTCCTCGTTCCGACGGACTCTCGGCGGAGTATAGCACGGTTGTTTGCCGTTGGGGAAGGGAAGAGTGATAGCTGAGGTGAGACGAATCGACGCCGAGAGAAGGTGCCGGCGCGAGGGACGTAGCCGAACGTGGCGCAAGATCCTGCCCTGAAGTCCGGCAAAGTTGGAGGTGCGATTTCGACGCCATCTCACGCGAAGAAGCAACAGGCGTGCTTTTACCTTTCTTCGACCGGCCGGATCGAGGCGACCCACCACTCGTAGTCACCAGCACTCCGACCGGGGCGGTAGTTCGAGAACCGCTCGATCGCTTCGAGGGCCTGCGACAACTCGGCCGCGCTCGGGCCGGCGGCCGTCGCCCACTGCTTCATGACCTCCGGCGTCGCCAGAACGGTCACGCCGAGTTCCTTCGCTATCCGGCGGGCCTTCTTGTCATCCGTCAGCACCGACCAGCCGCGGCACTTGGCGATCGCCAGCCCCATCGACTCGCCGTCGTCGCCGATCCGGGCCGCTAGCTCGATGTAGAGCGCGGCCTCCTCGTCTCCTTCGCAGTCGCAGCGCTTCAGCACCCCGCCGTCGAGGGCCGGGGTCAGGTCGATCGGCAGCACGATCAGCTTTTCCGGGTCCGCGGGATCGGGCTGGCGGTACTGCTGGGATTCCCGCTCCACCGCGGCGGGGATGTACCAGTCGTGGCGCAGCGCGGTGAGGATCGGCACGAACCGGCCGCTGGCGTATAAGTTGAGCGTTCCGCAGGCATCGAGGAGGATGGCCGGCATGGTGCGGCTCCGGTCCGTGATTCAGGCGTGCTCGGGCAGCAGGTAGGTCTCGAAGTCCGCGTGCATCGAGCGCGAGCGGCCCTCCGCGTCAACTTCCACGCTGAGCATCGACTCCTGAATCACCCGACGGGCTTCCCAGACGTCGCAACGCAGGGTGTTGGCGAGTTCTTTCTCGCTCAGCTCGCCCCGCTCGTAGGCGTGGACGGCCAGGAACTTATAGCGCTCCGGGTAAGCCGGCTCCTGGCTAATTGCCGCGGTCAGGCCGAGCCGCTTCTCCGCCTCGCGGACGGGGAGGCTCTTTTCCTTGAGCAGGTTCCAGGTGCCGACGCGGAGCAACCCCAGGCCTTCCAGGCGGAGCGTCATGGCCTCCATCGACACGAAGTACAAATGCTTGAGCTTGACCAGATCGGCAACCTGAAAGTTGCCCGTACTGTTCACGATCTCGTTGAACCGGAATCGGACCGACGACGCGGGCATCAGGAAACTCATGGCGAACGACTCGGCGAACCGCTCGTTCGCGGACTTCCTCCCGGAGAGGGTCAGGTAGTCGATCCCGGCGGTGTAGCGGTCCACGATCAGGTGGGCGTACTCGTGCGCGATCGAGGCCCGCTGCTTGTCGGCCGGGTGGACGCTGTTGATCAGGACGCAGCCGCCGAAGCCGTCCACGAAGAGGTACATGCCGGCGAACGTCCGCGGCAGCCTGGCGAAGAAGATCCGCACGCCGACGTCCGATTCCAGCAGGGTGCGGATGTTCGGGATCGGCTGGTCCCCGAGTCCGAGCCGCTGGCGCTCGCGGTTCGCCACATCCTCGGCCAGTTGGGCGACGTTCACCCGCGGGTTCAGCTCGACCGGCCGCGGGTAGTTGAGCCGCATCGGGGCCTTCATCCGCCGTTCGAGGTCCAGGTAGTTCTCGACGAACACCTTGAACTCGCCGATGGCGGCCCGGAGTTGCTCCGCCTCGGCGGGTTTCACCTTCTCGAGAGCGGCCCGGAAGTGCGGCTGGAAGTCGGTCACCGGCTCGGCGGTGCGGACGAAGTGGTGGACGGGCTGGCCGTACAGGGCGGCGAGCTTCACGATCTCGGCAGGTTTCGCGGCCCGTTCCCCCTTCTCCAGGGCAATGAACGTGGGGCGACTCACGCCGAGATGTTCGGCGGCAACCTCCTGGGTGATCCCACGCGTTTTTCGCGCTTCGGCCAACCGCTGGCCGATGATCCGCGGCGAGGCGGGTTCGGTCGTCATGGGATGGCTCCTTGGGCGTAGGCAAACGAACGGGCGGGGGGAACCCACGGGAGGCCCAGTTCCTTCACACGCTTGACCATTTCCGCCCTGGTGCGGTCCGCGAAAGGCAACAGCGTTTCGTTTTCAGGCATTTCCAACGTGGCAGGTCGTCGCATGAAGCAAGGATAGCCGAGTGAATTTACTTTGTCAACAACGAACTTGGAAATCGCTGAGAAAAGTAAACATGGCTGGTTGTAGGGCAGCTTCGCCGGCCTGGGGATTTTTTAGCTGCTCTAAGGCTAATCGTGGGCCCGCCGTGCTTGCGGGCGATGACGTGGTCGATCTCGAACGGGGTGTCGTCGCAGTCCTGGGGCATCTGGCAGTATTCGCGGCACCGCCCCGCCCGCCGCCAGACCTGCCGCACCAGCGCCGCGTCCATGAACCCCTCAGGAGGTGGTGCGTTTCTTGGGCTTGACGTTCAGGACCCGCCGGGCCTCGGACTTGAGGAGGGAAAGCAGAGAGCCGGCCTTGGCGTAGGCGAAGAGTTCTTCCTTGCTCGTCCGTGGAAGCCACCGCAACAACGCCTCCGCCGCCTAACAAGTGTTTATTGTCTCTAATACCACAAGCCGCGGAGGGACACGGATCAACACAGACAACGCAGGAAGAGAAGGAAGCGCAAGGGTCTCTTGTTGTCTTGCGTCAGCTGTGTTCATCCGCGGCTCATGGTGTTACCCGAATTGCCGGAGGTCATTTCTTCCGCTTCGCGGTCGTTTTCTTGGCCGCGGTCGATTTCGCCGTGGCCTTCTTGGCGACCGGCTTCGCGGCTTCCTTCGCGGCGTCTGGCTTCGCGGCCGCTTTCTTCACCGGGGCGCGGGCCGCGGGTTTCCGCTTCGGCTTTGCCGTCGGCCCTGCGACGGCCGGAGTCTGTTCGCCGGTCTTCGCTCCCGCGACGCCGCCGACGACGGCACCGACCGCCGCCCCGAGGGGGCCTAACAGCGACCCGACCGCGGCCCCAGCAGCGGCCCCGGCGGCGGCACCCGTGGCAGCGCCGCCGACCGTACCCAGGCCTGAAGTCGTGTCGTTGGGCTTCGTCCCCGTCTTCTGAGTCTTCGCCATCCGACATCCCCCTTATTGCAACATCCGCATGAGAGCGCCTGATGAACTGGCGCCACGCCGTTTTCTTGCCGATCGTCGGCGATTCGCGGTAGCACCTTCGCTCCCGCGCTCTTAGGCGAGGGGCGGGACGAAATTTACCCGCCCCTTGGCTTCTTCGGCTTAATCGTAATGTCGTACTTCGGTAGCGTTGCCGACCGCCCCAGGCGAGCGTTATAGACTTTCATCTCTTTCGCCGGGACCCGAACCTTTGT
>JBBROG010000178.1:0-18671 GCA_038229635.1 Gemmatales bacterium | reverse complement strand
GCTGCGTTTCGGCATCGAGACGACCTACCGGCAGCTGCGTCAGGCGCGGATTCGGACGTGCACGCGCGACCCGTTGTTACGGCTGCTGTATGTGGGGATCGCCCTGATCCTGCGGAACGTCTGGGTGTGGCTGCATTGGGCAGTGCTGGCGCGTCCGCGGCGGGGAGGCCGAGCCATCGATCTCAACCAACGGCCGTTCCGCACTCTGCTGTCCTGGATCCAACAGGTGATCGAGACGCAGCTCACACTTCGGACGGAGATCCTCTCCCATAAACCAATGCCCATAACAACTTAGGATTCGTAAGAGCATGCGGCTCCCACTACGAAGTACTGAATCTTCCTTTACTGACGCTGAGTGCTTGCCGCTCGGCCGAGGTGGCTCCGTTGCAGGGTCGTGAAGTCTTCGGGCTGGTCATGGGTGCGCTCTCCGCCGGGGTGCGCGCGGTCCTGGCCGGACTTTGGCCGGTACTCGACCGGGAGGCGCCGGCGTTCATGTGGCGCTTCTACCGGCACCGGCTGACAACCGACCTGGCCACCGCCTTGGCCCGCACTCAGAGGGAGTGCCTGGCGGACCCCGCCACGTCTCCCATTTCTTGGGGGGTATTCGCCCTTTTCGGAGACGCACAGGCGCTGCCTCCGGCCTGGGGGCCCGGTCGTTGGTGGGTCCGGTGGCGACAGAAGCGCCACGCCAGTCGCTTTCCCCTTCCGCCTCCTGCCATTGTCTCGCTAGAGCCGCAGCCGACGAGCCGTCCCGGCCGCTCGACCTGATCCTCGGCCATCGCGGGGACGGAGATACCGAAGCGGATCGGGGCACGGGATCGTTGAAGGTGTGAACGAGGGGGGCGCGGCGGCAGGCCGGCGCGCCGCGGACTTCGGGGCGCTAGAGCTTGCCGACTTCCTTGAGTTCTTTTCTCCGTTGGTCGATGTCGGCCTGGGCGGCGGCCGCCTTCTTCAGTTGTTCCTTCCGCTTCTGTTGGCCGTGGACGACGATCTGCTTGAACTTCTGGACCTGCTCGGGAGTCATGGCGGCCCTTTCGCTGTGGGAGGGTGGGGTGTCGTTGTTCCTCGCCCCGGACACTCTTCGCGAAGAGTACGCGACTCGCGGCCGAAACCTGACAGGCGTTTTCCGTTTTTTTTGGCGGTTGCCCTCGCCCCGACCGGCTGCTAGGATCGAAGCCTCTCGCCGCCCGGCTTCTGCAAGGAGACGGACCCGTGGCCGAGGTTCCCCCTTCGCAAACCCGCCTGAGCCTCCTCAGCCGACTCCGCCACGCCCCCGACGACGCCGCCGCCTGGGAGGAGTTCGTCGCCCGCTACGGCCCCAAGATCGAGGCGTGGTGCCGCCGCTGGAACTTGCAGGAGGCCGACGCCCAGGACGTCACCCAGACGGTCCTCGTCAAGCTCACGGCCAAGTTGCGCACCTTCGTCTACGACCCCGACCGCAGCTTCCGCGCCTGGCTCAAGACCCTCGCCCGGCACGCCTGGAGCGACCTCGTCGCCGACCGCCGGCGGGCCGCCCCCGGCGCCGGGGACGCCGACGCGGGGGCGGCGCTCGAGACGGTTTCGGCCCGCGATGACCTGGAGAAGCACCTGGAAGAAGCCTTCGACCTGGAGTTGCTGCAACTGGCCACGTCGCGCGTGCAGGACCGGGTCGAGCCGCACACCTGGGTGGCCTTTCAGTTGACCGCCCTGGAGGACCTGTCCGGGGCCGAAGTCGCGGCCCGCCTCGGCCTCTCGGTCGCCGTGGTCTTCAAGGCCAAGAGCAAGGTGCGGAAAATGCTCCAGGAAGAGGTCGCCCGCCTGGAGGGGGTGGAAGCGTCATGACTGCCTGCCCTCCCCCGGAACGACTGCGGCAATTCCTCGAAGGCGACGGGCCGGGCGAGCCGGAGCCGGGCCTAGCCGAACACCTGGAAACCTGCGCGGCCTGCCAGGCCGTCCTCGAAAGGCTGACCGTCTTCGGAGCGCCGGCCGACGCCGCCCCCGCGGGAATCCCCGCCCGCGGCGACTCGACTTTGCAGGCCGCCAAATCTCCCGAGCGCGCGGCCGTCGGTTCGGAGAACTCGTCCGCCGTGTCGAAACGACAGAGGCTCGGCGACGGCCAGTTGCACAGGTTGCGCCAGCTCTTGCCGCTCGGGCGAGGGAAGGCGGCCCCGAAGGATGCGGCGAGAGAGGCCGCCTGGCCGACGATCCCCGGGTACGAGATCGTGCGCGAGTGCGGCCGCGGCGGCATGGCGGTAGTCTACGAGGCGCGCGACGTGCGCCTGAATCGCCCGGTCGCGCTCAAGATGATCCGCGAAGGCGAGCTGGCCACCCCGGAGCAGCTGGTCCGCTTCCGCAGCGAGGGGGAGATCGTCGCCCGCCTCCGTCACCCCAACATCGTCAACATCTACGAGGTCGGGCTCCACCACAAACAGCCCTTTCTCGCCCTCGAATGGGTCGAAGGCGGGAGTCTGCACGAGGCCCAGGCCGGCCGGCCCCTCCCGGCGGCGGCGGCGGCGGAACTGGTCGAGGCGCTGGCGCACGCGATGGACTACGCCCACCGCCGGGGCGTCCTCCACCGCGACCTCAAGCCGGCGAATATCCTCCTGGCCGTCGGCGGCTTGACGGGCGCTAAGCCGCAAGCAGCGATCCCCAAAATCGCCGATTTCGGCCTCGCCAAGCAGGTGGACGGCGACGCCCGCCTGACCCAAACCGGCTGCGTCATGGGGACGCCTCACTACATGGCCCCCGAGCAGGTCCTCGGGCGGAACGACCGCGTCGGCCCGCGGACCGACGTGTACGCGCTGGGCGGCATCCTTTACGAGCTGCTCACCGGCCGCCCGCCCTTCCGCGGCGAGACGCCCCACGAAATCCTCCGCCAGGTGACCGACCTCGACCCGCCGCCGCCGTCGCGCCTGTTGCCGGGCCTGCCGCGCGACCTGGACGTCGTTTGCCTCAAATGCCTGGAAAAAGACCCGGAGAGGCGCTACGCCACGGCCGAGGCCCTCGCCGACGACCTGCGCCGCTTCCTCCGCGGCGAGCCGGTCACGGCCCGGCCTGTGTCCCCAGCGGGGCGGGCCTGGCGCTGGGTGAAGCGGCGGCCGGCGGTGGCGGCGCTGCTCGCCCTCGTGGTCCTGCTCGCGGCGTCCGGGTTCGCCGGCGTGTTCTCCCAGTGGCGCGTCGCGGTGGCCAACGAGCACGAGGCCGACCGCCTGCGCGGGCAAGCGGAGGGGCAGCGCGACGTCGCCCGCCGCAACCTCTACCAGGCCCTCGTCCGCGAAGCCCAGTCGCTGCGGCTGGCGCGGCAGCCGGGCTACCGCGAACGAGCCTGGCAACTGCTGCGCCAGGCGGTCGAGTTGGACGTGCCCGACAAGGACCCGGAGGCGATCCGTCGCGAGGCCGCCGCCTGCCTGGGCGACTTCTTCGGCCGCGAGCCGGCGACGTGGACGGACTTCCCCGCGGCGGTTGCCTCGTTCGCCTTTGACCCGCGCGGCGCGCAACTGGCTCTCGGCCTCGGCGACGGGACGGTCATGCTGCGCGCCCTCGCCACCGGAGAGGAGACGGCCCGGCTGAGTCCGCCTCCGCCCGTTGGCGGCGCGCCCGTCGTCGCGTTCGCGAACGGGGGGGACGACCTGATCGTGGCCTCCAAGCGGGGCGAGGTTCAGCGCTGGGAGCGGCGGGACGAAGGCGGCTGGCGGTTGGCGGATACATTCGCCCTGGGACAGGCGGTTTCCGCCCTGTCCGTGACCGCGGACGGGAAGTACGTCGCGGCCGGCGCGGACAGGCAGCTGCGGTTGTGGGACCGCGAGGCGAAGCGCGTCGTCCTCCGGCGCGTCGCCCTCGCCCCCATCTCCCGCGTGGCGGTCAGTCCGGGAGGGAAGTGGGTGGTGGCCGCCTTTTCGACGCCGCCTCTCTTGGGGCGGGGCGAGGGGACGCCGACGGTCCAGACGTGGGAGGCCGCCACGGGGAGGGCTTTACCGGCGATTATTCCTCAGATGCATTATGTCTTCGATATGCGGTTCAGCGACGACGAGCGCCTGCTGGCGTGTGCCTGCATGGAGGGGGCCGTCGTCTACCGACTCCCCGAGATGGAGCGCGTCGACGCCTCGCGGGGCCTGATGGCCTACGGAGCCGCCTTCAGCCCGGACGGCCGGCAGTTGGCCGTCACCAGCGCGCAGGAGGACGTGGTGCGCCTGTGGCCGTTCGCCACGGGCCAGGATCGGACCGTACTCGCCCATCCGGGGGTGCCGCGCCGCGTGGCCTTCAGTCCCTCGGGGCGGCTGATCGCCACCGCCGCCGACCGCTCCGTGCGGGTGTGGAACCTGGCCAATACGCCCGAAAAACAGATCCTGTCCGGGCACGTCGCGGGCGTGCCGGGCGTGGCCTTCAGTCCCGACGGCAAGACGCTGGCGTCGGCGGGCAAGGACGGCACCGTCCGGCTCTGGGACCCGTTCACCGGGGTGGAGCGGGCGACGTTCGCCCGCCTTGCCGGGGAAGGCCAGGCCGTGGCGTTCTCCCCCGACGGTCGACTCCTGGCCGCGGGGGACTACACCGCCGGCACGGCGCGCGTCTGGGACCTGGCGTCGGGCCGCGAGGTCGCGGCCGTGAGCGACGGCCTCGGCGACCGCGTCCATTCCGTGGCGTTCAGCCCGGACGGTCGTCTCTTCGCCGTGGGAGCCGTCCCCGGTCTGAAGGTCTTTGCCGTGGAGGCGGCGCCTGAAGGAGCCGAGCCGCGCGTCGCGCTGCGGCGCTTCGACAAGGGACCGCCGGAGGACGAGACCGTCGGCCACCTCGTCTTCAGCCCCGACGGTAAGGCCCTCGCCTGGGCGAACAACCAGGGCGTCATCCACGTTTGGGACCTCGAAACAGGCCAAGCCCTGTTGTCCCCGGTAGGGAAAGCGTTCGCCCGCATTCAGAGCCTGTCGTTCTTCCCCGACTCCCGGCGGCTCATTTTTCTGAACCGCGACCGGACGGCCGAGGTCTGGGACGTCCGCAGTCGCGAAAAGACGGCCTCCTTCGCCGCCTCGGGCGGCGCCGGCGAGGCGAGCAGCTACGCCATGCACCTGAGCCTGAGCCCCGACGGGAGCCGGCTGGCGGCGAGTTCCGCGTCGGGGCACGGCGTCAACGTCTGGGACGTCGCCAGCGGCCGGCTGCTCGTCCCGCTCCCCGAGGAGAAGGGCATCGTCTGGTGCCTGGCGTGGAGTCCCGACGGCCGCCGCCTGGCGGTCAGCCGCTCCGACGGCGGGCTGGCCGTCTGGGACTGCGACAGCGTCCGCCGGCAGTTGGCGGAACTCGGCGTCGGCTGGTAGGCCGATTTCGCTCTCATCCCGCGCGCCGCCCCTCCGCCCACGAGACGGCGTACCAGAGGGCCGCGTCGGGAAGGCGGCGCCACGCCCGCAGGGCCTCCAGGCTGGCCGAGAGCGTGTCCTTTTCGAGAAGCCCTTCGTGAAGAATCCGCTCCCCGGCGATTTCGAGAATCCGGATCAAATTTTCCGCGACGAGGTCGAAGTGCGCCGCGCCGCGGCAGCCGCCGAAGAACAGCCAGGTGTTGTGGACCGGCGCGGCGCCCGCCGCCGCCAGCAGCGACACCAGCCGGTGGCCGACGTAGGGGTCGTTGCCGAGGCGGTCGTAGGTGCGGATATAAGCGGTCCAGAGCGGGCCGAATCCCGCCGGCTCCGGCGTGACGCGCAGGACGTCGTGGCTGTCGTCCTGGAGGACGACTCGGCCGCCGGGGCGCACGGTCCGCACCATCGCGCGAACGACGGCGGCGGGGTCGCGGACGTGCTCCAGCAGGAAGCGCGTGTGCGCCACGTCGAACGTGCCCCATTCGTCGTCCCGCAAGGGGAGATTCGGCGCGTCGCCCGCGCGGAACTCGACGCGGCCCTCCTCCCCGGCCGCGAGCGCCTGCCGCCGCGCCTCGGCGATCTGCTCGGGGCTGCGCTCGACGCCGACGACGCGGCCGGCGGCGCGAGCCATCGCCCGCGCCAGCTGGCCGAGCCCGCTGCCGACGTCCAAAATTTTTTCGCCCCCGGAAAGGCCCATTTCACGGAGCGCCGCCCGGTTCAACAGGTCGTTCATCAGAGACAGTCGCGACTGCTCCTCGGCGGTCGTGCCGTGGATGTACTGCGACGGGGCGGGGTCTTCCGGCATCGCCTGTCACTCCGCGGGTTTTACGGCGGGCGCCCCCTTCTCCGCGAGGAGGGCCTTGAGCCGTTCCAATTCCGCCTGGAGCGTGTCGGCGCGGTGCTTCTCGCTCTCGGCGCGCTGCTTCTCGCTCTCGGCGCGGTGCTTCTCCTTGTGCATCGCCAGCCTCTCCCGCTCGGCGAAGAGGGGGACCAGGGTGCCGTCTTCCTTGAAGAAGCGCAGCCACACGCGCTCCAGGTGGTCGTTGAACGGCCCGCGCCACGTCCCGAGCCACACGCCCAGTTCCTGGCTCCAGAGGCGGCCGTGCTCGTCCGGCGTCAGGGGCTCGTAGTGCAGGCGGGGGCCGAGGCGCCACCCTTCGAGGAGTTGCGTGCCCGGGTCGTAAATGAAGTATTCCTTCGTGTGAAAGACGCGCTCGTAAATGTCTTTTTTGACCCCCCGGTCGACGGCGGCGGTGGACTGCGACGTCAGTTCGACGATGAAATCGGGGAGGCGGCCGTTCTCCTCCCAGGCGATCCAGGAGAGGCGGTCGTGGGTGCCATCGACATCCTTGACGAGGTAGACGTCCGGCCCGCGGAAGTCGCGGTTGCGGGCTTGCTGACTGCTGAAGTAGATGAACATGTCGCCGCCGACGAAGTAGTCGGTGCGGCCGTGGAAGAGGACGCGAATCAGCTCGATGAGGAAGTTCATCGCGTCGCGGTGCCAGTTGGATTCCAAGGGCTCACCGTCGGAATAAGGGAGGTCGGACGGCGGGCGCGGCACGTCCACCGGCCAGCCGTCCGCTTCCCGGGCCGGGGTGCAATAGGCGGGAGTGACTACGGTACTCATGGCAAGAGGCTCTCGTTTCGTTGGGCGGCACGGCCAACGTCCCAAATTCCGGGCGGTGCGTCAAGGGTGAGCGGCTGGCGTTGACAGGGCGAGCGTCCCCGTTATATTTGGCGAACCAAATTTGGTTCTCCCGAGGCGGCGAGCCGGACGCCCCGTCGCCCGACGAAAGGAAGGATTCTTTCATGGCCCGACCGCGCGCCCGCGACCTGACGGAACGCGAGCTGGAGGTGATGCACGTCTTCTGGCGGCACGGCGGGGCGACGGCGCAGGAGGCGCGCGACCGCCTCGCCGCCGCCGGCCCCGACCTCGCCTACACCACCGTCGCCACGCTCGTCCGCATCCTGCACGAGAAGGGCTTTCTCGAGCCGGCCAACGCCGAGCGGCCCTTCCGCTACCGGCCGGCGCGCTCCTACGAGGAGGTGTCGGAGCGGTTGCTCGGCGACGTCCTGCGGCGCGTCTTCCACGGCTCGCGCGAGCAACTTCTCGTCCGCCTCGCCGGGCGCAAGAAGCTGACGGCTCGGGAGCGAGCCCTCCTCGAAGAAATCCTGAAGGAGCAGGGCGATGAATGACCTCGGACTGACGCTGTTGAGTTGCGCGGCTCAAGTCACGGCGCTCGCCCTCGCCGGGGCGGCCCTGGCGGCGCTGGCCGCGCGGCGCGGCCCGAGCGCCGGGGCCGCCGTCGCGTTCGCCGGACTCGCCGCCTGCGTCGCGCTGACCGTCGCCGCCTTCTGCCCGCTGCCGGCGTGGTGGGCGTGGCCGGACGCGCCCCCGCGAGACACGGACACGGCGCCTCGGAAATCTTTGCCCGTCCCCGAACAGCCGACGGCCGCCCGCGAGGCGTCCGCCGGCGGTCTCGACGTGACGTCCGTGGCGTCCGCGCTGCGGCAGGCGTGGCGGCGGGTCGAGGAAAGCGCCGCGCCGGCGCCAGGAGTCTTCGGGCGGTGGCCGGGCTCTCTCGCCGTCATGCTGCTCGCCGGCGCCTCGCTCGCGCTAGCCCGCCTGCTGCTCGGCCTCTGGGCCGTGGCCCGCTGCCGGCGCCGCAGCCGGCCCGTCGCCGACGAAAACCTCGTCGGCCTGTTGAACGATCTCTGTTCGCGTATGGAGTGTCCCCGCCCCGTCGAGGCGCGGGTGACGGGCGACGTGACGAGCCCGGCGACGCTCGGCTGGCGGAGCCCGCTGATCTTGCTGCCGGACGACTGGCGCTCGTGGGACGCGGCCGACCTGCGGGCGGTGCTGGCGCACGAGGTCGCCCACGTCCGCCGCGCCGACTACCCCGCCTGGCTCGTCGCCCGGCTCGGCGTCGCCCTGCACTTCTACAACCCCCTGGTGCGCTGGCTCGCCGGCCGCCTGCACTTGCAGCAGGAACTCGCCGCCGACGCGCTGGGGGCGCGCTTCGCGGGGGGCCGCGGCCCGTACCTGCGCGCCCTGGCGCGGCTGGCGCTGCGCCAGGACGACCGACCTGCGACCGGACCGGCCAGGGCGTTCCTGTCGGCCGGCGGAACCTTAAGGAGGAGGATTCAGATGTTGAAGACCAAGAATCAGGCGCTCGAGCGGCCGCTGACGTGGCGGGCGCGGCTGCTGGCGCTCGGCGTGCTGGCGGCGGTCGGCCTGGGGGCGTCGGCGCTGCGCGGGCCGGCTCAGGCGCCGAAGCCCTCCGGCGCGGACGAGCGCTTCTTCGCGGGCGGCTTCCAGAGCCTGCGCGGCTTCGCGCTCCGCGGCGCGGGGCAGGAGCTTCGCGTCGAGGCCGAGCCGACGCCTTTCAACCTCACCTACGTCTCCGACACGAAGGCGCAAGGCGTCTACGGCATCCGCCCCGCGGCGATCTTCGGCCGTCCGGGGATGAAGAAATACGTCGAGAGCGTCGATGGGGCGTTCGCCGAGCTTTTCAAACAGACGACTCCCAAAGCGCCGCCGCCGTTGACCGCCGCGGAGATCGAGGAGATCGTCGGCCTCGTCTTCATCCGCACCGACAAGACGAAAGAGGAGGGTCAGTCGTCGCTGCAAATGAGCCTCAACGTGATCCGCACCGTGAAGGAGATCGACTGGAAGAAGCGCCTCGTCCCGTTCTTCCCCAACGCGAAGGAAATCGCCCATAACGGAAAGACGTACTATAAATTGTCGCTCCGGGAGGCGCCCTTCGTCCTCGCGTTCGCCCAGCCGCCCGACCTCGGCGGCGACATCGCCTGCTACTTCCCCGACAAGCGCACCCTGGTCCTCGACAGCGAGGCGAACGTGCGCCGGCGGCTGTCGGGCGAAAAGGTCGTCGCGCCGGCGCGGCCGTGGGCCGCGGACTGGAAAGCCGTCGAACGCGGCCTCTTCGCCGTCGCCTTTGACGCGAGCGACAAGAAGTGGCTGCACGACCGCAAGCAGCCCGAGACGGCCATGCCGGCCGCGCTCGTCGCCGCCGTCGAAGGGACGACGAGCCTCGTGTGCGGCTTGAGCGACGAGCAGGGACTGCGACTGACTGCCGTTGCTCGCTGTAACTCGGGCGCGGAAGGAGAAAAAGTCCATCGGCTGGCGAAGAAGGCGCTCGCCGACGGCGCCGCCGCGGTGAAGAAGATGGCGCCGGCGGAAAGGAACGCGGCGGGGGACGACCTGCTGTTTCTCGATCTCTTGACGTGGGATTGGACGATCCGGCGCGACGGCGCGCGGGTCGAATGGCGGGCGCAGGGCAAGGGCGGCCTGAAGGAGATGATTGAGCGCCTCGTGCCGACGGGCGCCGAGGAGTAGTCGGGCAGCCTCCGCCGCTTGCGGCTTCGCACGTGCGAAGCCGCAAGCGGCGGGCGCGTCACTTCCCTTTGACCTTGAACTCGTCGAACTTCCTCCTCGTAAGAGCGCCAAATGGGGTTCGTTTCGGCCTTCCTTATAGGATGCCCTCGCCGAAGGGCTGCTCTTGCGCGGCGGGAGCGGTCGGCGGGGCGGGGAGAATCGCGACCGGCGTCTCCCCCTCGACCACGTCCGCCGCGTGCGCCAGCTGGATCACTTCGTCCGTGCTGGTCGGGTCGACCGCCCGGCAACTCGCCGTCAGTTTCTCGCTGAGGTCGCGCAGGTCCGCCTGCCACTCCTCCGCCGTCGTGTCCTTCGGCGTCACTTGCAGGAATTCGCCGATCATCAGGATCAGCCGCAGCAGGTGGCGGAAGATGATGCCCTCCTGCTTCACCAGGTCGCGCGTCTTGACGTACAGGTTGAAGTTGCCCGCGAAGCGCAGCAGCTCCGGGGCGCACCAGACCGACTGCGTGTGAATGTCGGCGATTTCCGGATAGGTGGCGTCGAAGAAGAGGCGCAGCTTGTCGGCGAGCGTCGGCGGCCGCTGCCACCAACCGGGCTCGTCATCCTCGTCGTCCTTTTCTTCCTCCGGGACCGGCGCGGCGATGAGGCCGCGCTTGATGAGTTCCGGGTCGAGGCGCTGTTCCAGAGGGCCGGGCGGCAGCTGGTCGGGGAACGGCACGCGAACGTAGCGCAGCAGCGGCTTCGGCATCTCCAGGACGCTCTCGAACGCCTGCAAACGCTCGTCGCGCGTGGCGACGCCGAGCTGGTCGATCAGGTACGCCCCGTACAGCGGGTGAATGCTGCGGAAGACGAGGAGCTTATCCAACTCCGGCGTCGGCGTGGCGAGGATGGCGGAGTACGTCGGCGGCGGCTCGCTCCCCTCGCCCTTTGGAGGAGAAGGGGGAGTTGGTTCCTCTTTCCCTGAAGGGGCGATGGGAGGAGGCGTCGGCGGCGGGTCGAGCGTCACGAACCCTTTCTCCGCGAGCGTCAGCAGCATGGCGTCGAGCTGCCGTTCGCCGGCCTTGACGCGCGGCTCGTCCATGAGGCGCTTGCGGATGACGGCGCGCACCTTGGCCACCTCCGGCGAGATCTTCAGCAGGTACGCCAGCAGGCGCCACGGCAGCGGACCCTTGCTGTACAGCTTCCCCGGCGGCGCCGCGCCGAGTTGGTTGAACTGCCCCTCGCTCCAGTAGGTCATCGTCTCGCGCCGACTCGGCTTCTTCTTCTTGAGCGCCTTCCTCGCCCTCAGAAGAGTCGGATCTTTCGTGTTCTCGGGGATCTGGTCGTACTTCTCCTTCCAGCGGAGGATCTTGACGTCGTCCTCGTGGGCGAGGGCGTAGACGTAGCCCTGGTCGTCGAACTGCGGGCGGCCGGCGCGGCCGAAGATCTGCTGCGCGCCGCTCGGGTCGATCAACTTCTGCTTGCCCGGCGGGCCTTTCACCAGCGACGTCAAGATCACCGACCGCGCCGGCAGGTTGATCCCCGACGCCAGCGTCTCGGTGCAGACGCAGACGGCGAGCAGCTTGCGGACGAACAGGTCCTCGACGGCGCGGCGGTACTTCGGCAACATGCCGGCGTGGTGGACGCCGACGCCGCGGCGCAGCATCTGCACCAGCTTCGGCCCGACGCCCTGCGTCCAGTCGAGCTTGTCCACCTCGGCCATCAGCCGCGGCCGCTGGTCGGCGCCGAGGACGTGGAGCCCCTTGAGCATCTCGGCGACGCTCCAGCATTCGTCGCGGTTGAAGCAGAAGAGCAAGGCCGGCGTCTTGCGCGTCGCCTCGTCGCCCTTGGCCATCTCGACGACCTGTTCGCCGAGGAGCATGTCCGGCACCCAGCGGTAGCTGAGGGGGATTTTACGCTCCTTGCCCTCGACCAACTCGACCTTGCGGCCGTGGCAGCGCTCCAGCCAGCTGAGGAATTCCAGGGAGTTTCCCACCGTCGCGGACAGGAGAAGAAGGCGGATCGGCTTCGGGAGCATGGCGAGCGACAGTTCCCAGACGATGCCGCGCTCCGGGTCGGCGAAGCTGTGGAACTCGTCCATGACGACGGCGGAGACGGTGCTGAAGTCGAAGCCGCCGTCCGCGTCGAGGGCGGCCTCGCCGTGCCGGCCCTGGTGCAGGAGGCGGTTGAGGAGGATCTCGGCGACGACGACGAGGACGCGGGCGTTGGGGTTGACGCGGCGGTTGCCGGTGACGAGGCCGACGTCGTCCGCCGCGAAGCCCCAGCGCACGGCGGCGTCCTGCATCTCGCGGAACTTCTGCTCGGTCAGGGCGATGAGCGGCGTCGTGTAGTAGGCGACGGTGCCGGTGTGCAGCGCCTCGAACAGGGCGGCCTGGGCGATGAGCGTCTTGCCGGTGCCGGTCGGGGCACAGACGAGGACGCCCTGCTCGTTGGTGAACCAGGCGAGGAGGGCCTGCTCCTGGACCGGGTAGGGGACATACGGGAGTTGGTCGATGTAGCGGGTGGCCAACTCGTCGCGCGTCGGGGTGTCGCCAGGCATGTCGTCTCCGCGCCGGGGGAGGAATCGCGTCAGGCATGCAGGGTAGCGGACGGCGCGAGGAGGTTCAACGGACGCCGGTGCGAAGTCGCAAGCGGACGGAAGCGCTTCGGGCTGGTCAGCCGTTCCACCGCGCGGCTATGATCGTCTCATGGTCCCACGCCCGCGCGGAGAGACGCTCATGTCGGAAGGCCCGTCGTTCCACGAACTGTTCGACCGCGTCCGCGCGGGCGACCAGCAAGCGGCGGCCGAGTTGGTCCGCCTCTACGAGCCGCTCATCCGCCGCGCCGTCCGCTTCCGCCTCGCCAGCGCCCGGCTCGGGGCGCTGCTCGACTCGACCGACGTCTGTCAGTCCGTGCTGGGCAGCTTCTTCGTCCGCGCCGCCGCCGGCCAGTACGACCTCAGCGGGCCGGACGACCTGGTGCGCCTGCTGACGACGATGGCCCGCAACAAGCTCACCAGCCAGGTGCGCCGCCAGCGGGCGGCGCGGCGCGACCACCGCCGCGTCGTCGCCGCCGCGCCGGACGACGAAGGCCCCGCCGACCCCGCGCCGAGCCCGAGTCAGAACGTCGCCGCCGCGGAACTGCTCCAGGAAGTCACGCGCCGCCTGTCGTCGGAGGAACGCCACCTGATCGAACTGCGCCAGGAGGGCCACGACTGGGCCGCCATCGCCGGGCGACTCGGCGCGTCGCCCGTCGCGCTGCGCAAGAGGCTGTCGCGCGCCCTCGACCGCGTCACGCGCGCCCTCGGCCTGGAGGACGACGGCGGCGACGGCGTAAAATCGTAAGAAGACAGTTTCCCCCGGCCCGAGGACGCGAGCGATGCGGTCGACCCCGAGCGACGTCACGGAGGCCGTGCGGCCGCTGCGCTGGGGCTCGCTCACGCTCCCCAGCCGTTACCTCCTGGCGCCGCTCGCCGGCTACACCAACCTCGCGTTCCGCCTCGTCGTCCGCGAACTCGGCGGCCTCGGCCTCGCCACTACCGACCTCGTCAACGCCCGCGCCTTGCTGCTCCGAAGTCGCAAGACGATGGAGTTGATCCAGACCTGCCCGGAAGACCGCCCCGTCGCCGTGCAGATCTACGGCACCGTCCCCGAGGAGATGCGCGACGCGGCGCAGTGGCTCGAAGCCTACGGCGTTTCAAGTGTCGATATCAACATGGGTTGCCCCGTTCACAAAGTCGTCCGCGGCGGCGGCGGCTCGGCCATGATGTGCGACGCGACGAAGACCGTCGCCCTCGTCCGCACCGTCGTCGAGTCGGTGCGCATCCCCGTCAGCGTCAAGATGCGCCTCGGCTGGGACGACACGAGCTTGAGCGCCCCCTTCTTCGCCCGCGAGTTCGAGAAGGCCGGCGTCGCCGGCGTCACCATCCACGGCCGCACCCGCGCCCAGGGCTTCGGCGGCACGGTCAGCCTCGACGGCATCCGCGCCGTCGTCGAGGCGGTCGAGCATCTTCCCGTGATCGGCAACGGCGACGTTCGCAGCCTCGCCGACGCCGAGCGCATGCTGCGCGAGACGGGCTGCGCCGGCGTCGCCATCGGCCGCGGCGCCCTGCTCAACCCGTGGGTCTTCGCCCAGCTGTGCCGCCGCGAGGCGATCGGCGACCCCGGCCCGTCGGGCAGTTACGCCGAGCGCGTCGACTTCATGGCCCGTCACTTCCGTCTCCTCGTCGAGTCGCGCGGCGAGCGCTTCGGCTGCCTGAGCTTCCGCAAGGTCGCCAACTGGTACTGCCGCGTCCTTCATCCGGGGCGCGACGTGCAGCAGGAGTTGATTCGCCTCGAAAGCGTCGCCGACTTCGAGCGCCTCGCCGACGAGATGCGGCGGCGCGGCCTGGGGCGCGGCGACCAGGGAATCGACGACGAGCCGGTCATCGCGGTCCCGAAGGGTCCCATCGAACACTGGTGAAGCGCGCGCGTCGCCGGCCGCTCGTCCGGGGTGCGCGCGACTTTGCGGAAAATACCTGCGATCAGAGGGGCGCAAGGGCTTCCGGGCTAGGGTTCTCCATTGCTTCCTCTGCGCGCGTCTGGGTAATATGAGCAATCTGAACAGTTTCAGTCGGGGTCATCTCGAGGAGAGATGTCGCCCCAGGATTCCTGATCAGGCACGGTGGCCGCGAGATCCGAGGCTGCCGGCGCGGGACCGCGTCTCCGGCACTCGCCAGAGGGAGCGTCCATGCGCAGAGTGGTCATTACCGGGCTGGGCGTCGTGGCCCCCAACGGCGTCGGTAAGGAGGCGTTCTGGTCGGCGTGCGTCGACGGCCGCAGCGGCGTCGGCCCGATTCGCTCCTTCGACCCGTCCGGCCACGCCGTCAAGATCGCGGCGGAAGTGCCCGACTTCGACCTCATCCCTCACGTCCCCGCCGAACACCGCAAGAGCCTGAAGCTCATGGGCCGCGCCATGCGCTTCGGCGTGGCGGCGTCGAGCATGGCCGTGGCCGACAGCGGGCTCGACCTCCCGAACGAGAACCCCGAGCGCGTCGGCGTCGTCATGGGCACCGGCTTGGTGCCGATCGACATGACGGAACTGGCGCCGCTGCTGGCCGAGTCGTGTGACGAGACGGGCCGGCTGCGCGTGGAGCGCCTGGGCCGGCGCGGCAACGGGGCGCTGTTCCCGCTGTGGCTGCTGAAGTACCTGCCGAACATGGTGGCGGCGCACATCTCGATGGTCCACAACGCCCAGGGGCCGAACAGCACGATCACGACGGCGTGCGCCGCCGGCACGCAGGCGGTGGGCGAGGCGTTCCGGCTGATCCAGCGCGGCGACGCCGACGTCGTCCTCGCCGGCGGCGCCGACAGCCGCATGGACCCGCTGCTCATCCTGGCGTACACGGCGCTGGGAGCCCTGAGCCGCGGCGAACGTCCGCCGCAAGAGGTGTCGCGGCCGTTCGACGCCCAGCGCGACGGCTTCGTCCTCGGCGAGGGCGCCGGCGTTCTGGTGTTGGAAGAGTTGGAACGGGCGAAACGGCGCGGGGCGGTCATCTACGCCGAGGTGCTGGGCCTGGGCAGCAGCTTCGACGCCTACGCGGTGACCAAGCCCGACCCGGAGGCGAAGGGCGCCGCGCGGGCGATCCGCTGGGCGATGGACGAGGCGAAGGTCGACTCTCACGACGTCGACTACATCAACGCCCACGGCACCAGCACGCGGCTGAACGACCTGATGGAGACGAAGGCGGTCAAGACCGTGTTCGGCGACGGGGCGCGGAAGTTGCCGCTGTCGTCGATCAAGTCGATGGTCGGCCACCTGATCGGCGCCGCCGGGGCGGTGGAGGCGGCGGCGCTGGCGCTGACCCTGCACAGCGGCGTTGTGCCGCCGACGATCAACCAGACGACGCCCGACCCGGAATGCAACCTCGACTATGTGCCGAACACGGCGCGGGAGATGCCGGTGCGCACGGCCGTATCGACGAGCTTCGGCTTCGGCGGACAAAACGCGGCGCTGGTCATGCGCGGCTTCGCGGGGTGAGACGGATGACCCGCCCGACGCGCCGGCGAGGGTGACATGCTACCGCCGGCGCGTCGGGCCGAGATGGCCTTCTTTTCCCGGTGCCGCACCCGAGAAATAGTCGTCGGCCCGCATGTCCTTTCTTCTCGTTCCACATCTTTCCGCGTAGAAATCTCCTGGCGGGAAGATGGGGACGCAGGTACAGTCGTGAGGGAATGTGCGCCGCATGAGCGCGTTGACGGTCCGACTGATGACGGGCAGGGCTCCGAAACGTCGTTCGCCCGGATGGCTGACGCGCTTCGGAGTCATTGCGGATCGATTGGTGGCGACTCATGACACCCCCACGCTGGGCAATTATTCCGACCCGGTTGAGGAGATTTTCTACATCCTGCTGTCCGCCAAGACGGCCGACGCGCAGTACCGGCGCACTCATGCGGCGCTGACGGCCCGTTTCCCCACCCTGCGCGACCTGGCGGCAGCCCGTCCGGGGCGAATCGCCTCTTGCATTGCGGCAGGGGGGATGGCGAACGTGAAGGCCGACCGGATCAAGGGAACTGCCCGCAAGCTGCTGGACGACCTCGGCGAAGCGCCGGCCGACACACTGAGAGCGATGGGAGACCGGGAAGCCTATTCGTTTTTGACGACCTTGCCGGGCATGGGCCCCAAGTCCGCGCTGTGCGTGATGATGTGCAGCTTGAATTGCGACGTGTTTCCCGTTGATGTAAATGTGAGCCGGATCGCCGTGAGGCTCGGGGCCGTGCCCGCGGGGCTCAAGCACTATCACTACCAGGAGTTGCTGCCCCCGAAAATTCCTGACGGGCGGAGCAAGGAACTGCACGTCGGGATGGTGGTTCACGGCCGAAGGATCTGCCTGCCCAGGACTCCCAAGTGCGATTCGTGTGCGATTCTCGACTTATGCAAGTTCGGCGCGAAGCGGTTGGGAATCGGCCGGCGCGGGGCAAAAAGCCTTCCGCCCCGCGCCGTTGAGGCTGACTGAGGAGGTTCGAGATGGAGACGGACCAGATGATGCTGTTTCCCGAGCAAGGAAGCGAGGCGGCGAAGGTGCAGTCGAAGGGGGGGGCGCCGGCCCAGGCGGACGGCTTCGCTTCGGGCTTCAGAGGCTCCGTGGAGACAGGGCTGGGATCTCTCGGAGGAAGAGAAGGCCGTCTTCAGGGACCGATCCGTCGCTTCAGCCGAGGCCAAGCGGCTCGCCATGAGCGGACGCGGCCGCACGCCCATCCACCCGATCAACACGCCTCGGCTGGATCCCTCCCTTCTGATGCCTCGCCTCCCTTTGAACGGGCTGCGCGCGCTTTCGCTCTTCAGCGGGGGCGGCGGACTCGATCTGGGCTTCGACCTCGCCGGCTGCGAACACGTCGCCTCTTTCGACATCTTGCCCGTCGCGGGGGAGACGCTGCGCGGTAACCGGCCGGGCTGGAGAGTTTTCTCGGGCGCTGCGGAGGGGGACGTCTGCCGACAGGACTGGACGGCCTACCGAGGCGAAGTGGACGTGCTGCACGGCGGCCCGCCTTGTCAGCCCTTCTCCTCCGCGGGGCGTCAGCTCGGCAGCGGCGATACGCGCGACATGCTTCCGGCTTTTGTGAGAGCCGTGCTGGGCTGCCGGCCGCGCGCCTTTGTCGCGGAGAACGTCGCGGCCCTAGGGCAGGCCAAGTTCCAAACCCACCTGGCCGACACGGTCTACCGCCCGCTCGCCGGGCTGTATCGCATCGAGCGCTTTGAACTGAGGGCGGAATGGTTCGGCGTCCCGCAGCAGAGAGTTCGCCTCTTGATGGTCGGTTTTCGCGAGGCCGGTGACTTCGCTCGCTTCCGACATCCGGTACCGACGCACGCCTTTCCGACTGCCGAAGCAGGTGATCGCCGCGCTTGCGGCGAGGAACTGTTCCGCCCCGCGCGCCCGCGCGGCCCGGTAGGCGGAGACGGTGGCCGGACGATGGGCGTCAGGGAGGCGCTGGGACTCCCCGACATCGGCTGCGACGACCTCGCTCCCACACTGCGGAGTGGGTTTACCGGACCGCGGGGCGCGACGTCGGTCAACAGCAGCGTCGCCGCCCTGAAAGCTTGGGGACGGTTGGGCATCTGGCCGCACGGCGTAGCAACGGACCGGGAGGCGGCGCACCTGTTCGTGCCGGAGAACGGCCACTTCCGCCTGTCGATCCCGGATTGCGCGATCCTGCAGGGGTTTCCCGAATCGTGGCAGTTCCGCGGACGGGTTTGGTCGATGCTCGGGCAGATCGGGAACTCCATTGCTCCTCCGGTCGCGTATCACGTCGCCCTGGCCGTAGCCCGCGCCCTTGGCCGCCAGCCGCTGCCGGGATCGCTCTCCGATGTCGGCACTGGGTTTCCGAGGGCTTCGCGCACTGCCGCCCGAAGAGCCCGTTGAGCTTCTTCCGGGGGATCTACGGGCAATTCGCGGAAGGTGCTGTAATAAACCGGACTGATGTGTGGGTTGATGAGTGTTGCCCCTCGCCGGGTCAAGTAAACGCACCGATCAGCAAGGATCTCAAGCATGCGGGCCTTCGAGTAACCCTCCGTCCGATCCATGCGTTCCCGGTAAACTCGGCTGCTGTACTGCCTCTTCTGAATGGCTTTCGCCTCATCGAGGGTGTAAACCTCCTTGTCGCCAAAGTGACGGATGCAAGAGAGTTTCGTAAAGGTTACGGTCGACGGCGCGTGCCAAACTTGCGAGTTCAAAGTCGAGCTTGATGTACTGCTCGGTCCTGACGATCCAAGGTTCCATTTGCTCGGGCGAGGCGCAGAGACATCGGAGCAAATCGCGGCCGTCTTTCTTGAAGAAGCCGATCAACCAGTGTTTCCCTCGCCACTCCCTGAGATGGCGCGGTCCCGTGTCTCTGGCTGTAAACATTCGGCCAACCGGTCTATGGTGCGTCCTCGCCGGGCCGCGCGCACCCGCTCCCGGGCCGGCGGCACGACGGCGATGCTTCCGTCTCCGATGGCATCCCGCGGGCCGGCCTACGATGTGTCCGCGCCTGCCTCTG
>JBBROG010000177.1:0-18734 GCA_038229635.1 Gemmatales bacterium | reverse complement strand
GTCGGCCCGCCACGTGCTGAACCATTCGTGGACGCGCCGGTAGGGGGGAAAGTCGTGGGGCAGGTCGCGCCACTTGCAGCCGTTGGCGATCTTGTAGAAGATGCCGTCGGGAATATCTTTGCGGGGCCATTCGAGAGGGCGTCCGGTGTCGGAGCTGGGGAGAAGAGGTTTGACAATCTCCCCTTGGCGGGGCGTGAGATCCCGGCGGTAAGACAACGCCTTGACGGAGTCCTGATAGCCGATCATGAACATGACGGAATCCTCCTTAGACGGGCGCCGGTCACCGAGGCCGTAGCCGCGATCCAGGCGTCGTTCTTCCCGAGCGGGTGTCCGGCTCGCTGGGCGTGAGCGTCGATCATCGCGTACGCGCGGACGATCTCCTCGTCGTCAATGGATACGCGCGGGAAGTACCCCAAACAGAATTCCATCTGGTCGATTTTTTGGGCCTGCCAGTTGAACTGGAGAGCCAGAGACCGGAGTTCGCCTGCGCTGACGACGGAGAGGATCGGGCGCGGGTCGGCCAAGAGCGGTTGATACGTCGCGCGGACTCGAACCCAGACCGCGTCCCCGCGGACGAGGTGGACGAGGACATTCGTGTCGAGCAGGTACAGCGGCGGAAGCGTTGACACTACGACAACCTGTCGAGGGCGTCCCGAATTTCGGCGTCCGTCTCGGTGCCGGGCCATTTCCCTTCGACCACGTCGAGGACGGTCTTGCCTGCGGGGAGGTCGCGCGGGGCCGGGGACGCAGCGAAAATCCGCTGGCGGGCCGCTCGCACTTCGTCGTCCGTCCGGCGCGTGAGCCACTCCGCGCCCTGCCGGAGCATGTCCGGTTGCGGAAAACCTGTCCCTCGGCTGTTCTCCTCCTCACCCATCCTACGACTCCAAAGCGGCCTGTACTCCTACGCTGCGGCATCGACCGGAACGTCGTGAACGGTCCCAGAACTTCCCGCCGAGGTTCCACTTCTCGGATTCGTCTTACCCAGGGGGTGGGAAAACCGTGAGACGAATCCGCCACTCCGACCGCCCTCTGGCAATGCTCAGTGGCAGTCCGGCTCTAGCGGCCCGGCGACGTCCTTGACGTAAAACAGCCGCCCTGGAAGCGTCGGCATGTACGTACTGGGGATCCACGGCGTCGGCTCGTGGTGCAGCGTCATGCGCAGCGACAGCCCCTGCCACTGCATGCCGCGGTTGAACGCCCCGTCGGCGCCGCCGATGATGCGGTCCGCCGCCAGGAACAGCGCCGGGCCGATCGTGTTGGCGAACGCCGGCACCAGCGTCGTGCGGCTGCGGAAGCTGGTCAGCGCGTTCTGCTCGACCGTCAGCGGGTGCAGCTTGGCCCCCAGGCGGTGCGTTTGAACCTTCCACTCGGCCTCGCCGGGGTACTCGGCGGCGAAGTGCGGCTCCCAGAAGGCGATGTGACAGACGCGGCCGATGCCGAACACCGTCACCAACTTGCCGCCCGCCTTCTTCAGGTCGTGGATCTGCTCGGAGTAGGTCGGCAGCTGGTCCTTCAGGGCGAAGTGGCGCTGCTTCGGCGGAACGGTGCCGGCGCCGAGCGGGCCGTACAGGGCGGCCTCCATCGCGTACTGGAAGGCGCCGGGGTTGTCGGGCGGCAGGGTGTTGCCCTGCGCGTCGGACCACTCGTCCATGTTGAAGCCGTGAACGTGGTCGCAGGCGACGCCCCACTCGGTGAGGAAGTAGACGGTCCAGCGGTACATGCCCATCGGGCCGACGGGCAGGATGAGGGCCAACGGCCGGCCGGCCTGGCGGGCGAGGTGGATCTCGCGGGCGATCTCGTGGCCCATGTAGGTGTCGAAATCCTCAAACGAGGAACAGGCGACCGGCTCGAACTGCGGGTGCCACCACGACTCGCGGCGGGTCAGCTCCGCCGGGGCGGCGCCCGCGAGGCGGTCGATCTTTTCGAGGTCCCACCCGGCGGGCAGGAAGCCTTCCATCATCGAGCCGTGAAGCGTCGTCAGCAGGTTCATGGTAGGATCCCATCGTGAAGGTTGCCGCACGCCGTTTGCGAAGCCGCGCGCGGCCGGGTGCGAACCGCGTGCCTCTGTTCATCGTAGAAGGATGAGCCCAACCGCCGCCGTCGGTCAACGGAAATCCCCCGCCTTTCTCTTGTTTCTGCCCCGAGGCGGGGTAAAACGAGAAGACGGCTTGCCAATCTCGACCCGGCCTCGGCCGGGCGTGTCCGTTCGTCCGGGAGGGATCACTCGTGCGCAAAGTCCGCTGGTTCGTCGCCTTCGTCCTCGTCACGCTCATCGCCCCAGCCTTCGGGCAGGATACGGCGAACCTGGCCTGGAAGTTCAAGGAAGGTCAGCCCTTCTTCCAGGAGATGACGACCACGACCAAGCAGACCATGAAGGTCATGGGCAGCGACATCACCCAGAATCAGACCCAGACCTTCTACTTCAGCTGGACCCCGGAGAAGAAGGACGGCGATAACTGGATCCTCAAGCAGGAGATCGTCGGCGTCAAGATGAAGATCGAGATCGGCGGCCAGCCGATCGAGTACGACTCGACCAAGGAAGGGCAGTCGTCCAGCGCCCTCGGCGACTTCTTCAAGGCCCTGGTCGGCTCCTCCTTCAAGCTGACGGTCGATAAGAACTTCAAGGTCGTCAAGATCGAGGGGCGCGACGACTTCGTCAAGAAGCTCGCCCAGGCGAATCCGCAGATGGAAGCGCTGCTCAAGCAGATCCTCAACGAGGACGCCTTGAAGGAGATGGCCGACCCGACCTTCGCCGCCGTGCCGCCGGGGCCGACGAAAGTGGACGGGTCGTGGGACAAGCCGAGCAAGCTCGACATGGGTCCCATCGGCAAGTACGAGAACAACTACAAGTACACCTACAAGGGCAAGGACAAGACGAACCCCAAGCTCGACACGATCAAGGTCGAGACGACGCTGAAGTACACTCCGCCGGGCGATAGCCCCACCGGCGGCGGGCTGCCCTTCAAGATCAAGGGCGCCAACCTCGCCAGCAAGAACGCGGGCGGCACCATCCTCTTCGACAACGACAAGGGCCGCGTCGAGTCCTCGGACATGAACGTCGATCTCGAAGGCAGCCTGTCCATCGAGATCGGCGGCAATACGACCGAGGTCAAGCTGACGCAGTCGCAGAAGACAACCGTCAAGACGACGGACACCAACCCGATCACGCCGCCCAAGAAGTAGGAAAAGTGATAGGGCAACGAGAGCCGAGGGCGAAAAGCCCCCGGCTCTCGTTTTCAGCGCTTTCGCAGGTCCGCGACCGGCACCGCGAACCCTTCGATGCGGTTGCCGTCCAGGGTAATCGCCCCGATCTTCTCCCCGAGCCGCAGCCCGACGCGCCCCATCGGCTTTCGCGTCTCCCGTAACTCGTTTTTCGCCAGCGTGACTGCCTCGACCTCGCCCTGCACGTCCACGGCGATGCCGTCGTCGCCGCCCGTGTCGAACACGCGGTTGTTCTCGACGCGATTGCGGTGCGGCGCGAAGCCCTTGCCGCGCTCCGGCCGGAACAGCACGCCGACCTTGCCGCTGCCGAGCACGTCGTTGTCGCGGACGAGGTTGTCGGTGTCGCGGTGGCCGATCGAGATGCCGTAACTCCGACTCCCCTCGATGCGATTCTTCTCGGCGAGCCCGCGCTTGACGCCCCAGCAGAAGAACAGGCCGATGTCGTTGCGCTCCAGCCGGTTGCCGCGGATCACGGGCCGCTGACTCCCCGAGCCGGGGTGCAGGCCGAGGCCGGCGTTGTCGTGACTGTGGCAGTCCTCCACGACGACGTCGTGACAGACCTGCCAGCTGATGCCGTCGCCGTTGTAGTTGCGGGCCGTCACCTTGCGGACGCGGAAGCGGTTGCAGTCCTGGAGGAAGACGCAGCCGGCGTAGTTGCCGTCGAGGTTGTCGTTGTTCGCCCGGTTGCCGTCGAGGGTCAGGCCCTCGAGGACGACGTCGCGGACGTTGTCGCCGCTGAGGATCGGGAAAAGGGAGGAAGCCGTGGCCTCGCCCGCCTGCCAGAAGTTCTCGCGGAGGGCGCGGTCGAGCTTGAAGCGCTTGCCATCGCGCGCCACCAGCGTGCGCTTGGCGACGACGGTGCCGTTGGTGTGCGGATTCTTCGCGCGGAGGCAGACGCCGTCGCCGACCTGGAAGCCCGCCGGATCGACGAGCGTGATTTCCTGGTCGTACCAGTCGGAGTCGGCGGCGAGTTTCGTCGATCGGGACGGCTCCTTGACGAGGACGGTGTCGCCGCCGCCGCCAAGGAGGCGGACGCCGGACGCCAGGAAGACGGCGTTGCGCAGGCGGAAGACGCCGGGCAGGACGCGGACCGTGCCGCCGCCGAGGCGCGCGACGTAATCGACGGCGGCTTGCAGCACCTTGTCGTCGGCGCCGACGAGGTCGGCGTTCTTCGGCCCGACGCTGAGTGTGAGACGTGCCGCCCAATTTGGTTCCACGCTGTCGCCGGAGGTGGCACGCGGGCCGGGGGTCTCCGTGTCGTCGGCGTGGGTCGAGCCGAAGAGAAGGGCGGCGCTGGCGCCGAGAAAGTGACGACGGCCGAGAAGGTCCAGTCGTGGCGGGGTCATGGGATGTCTCCGGGGCAGGGGAGGGCGGCAGTCCGATGGAGAGGCTAACGCGGCCGCGCGCCGGCGTCAAGAACGCACGGCCGGGTCGCCGTGGGGAGCGCTCCCCGCCGGCCGACAAACCGAAACCGGATTTCACCATTTCGGGTAATGAGAAAAGCGATTCGCCGTTGGAACTTCCGGAGGGCGGCCTGGCCGAGACTCACGCGCGAATTACGCTCACCCAACGGCTAGCCCAGGGCGGTCTCGGAAGCATTTGGCTCGCGCGCGATCATGACCTCAACCGAGAGATCGTCATTAAGGAATTGATCGATCACCAGGCTCTGGGTCCGGATCGTCGCCAGCGTTTTCTCCGCGAGGCACAGATCACGGCACAGTTGGAGCATCCGAATATCGTGCCCGTCTTTGGCTTGGGCTATCGCACCGGCAGCGACGCCCCCTTTTTGATGATGCGCTATGTTCGCGGGAGGACCTTTTATGAGGCCATCTCCGACTACCACGGCGACGGGACGACGGCCGGGCGCTACGAGAAGGCGCAATTACGGCCTCTCTTGCGTGCTTTTATCTGCGTCTGCCGCGCCCTCGATTTCGCACACAGACGCGGCGTGGTCCATGCCGACCCGAAGCCGGCCAACGTGATCCTTGGAGACACGCCGGAAGAGACAATTTTGCTCGATTGGGGACTTGCCAAGACGATCAGCGCCGCCGCCGCCGCGTCCCTCTCGGACGGCTCCCAGCTGATGGGAACGCCGGCCTACATGGCCCCGGAGCAGGGGAGGGGGGCCGACTCCGTGGGCATTCACACGGACATTTTCGTGCTCGGCGGCAGCCTGTTCCACCTCCTGACGAACCGGACGCCGTGGGAGGCACGGGGCTTCAGGAGTGTGTCTGAGATCTTGGGTCAACTGAAATCCTCTTCCCCGCCTCGCCCGCGCGAGGTCATCCCGGCAGTGCCCGCCGCCCTCGACGCCATCTGTGCGAAGGCCCTGGCCTATGCGCCCGAGGACCGCTACCCCAGCGCCGCCGCCCTCGCCGACGACGTCGAACGCTGGCTCTCCGGCGACGCCGTGTCGGTCTATCCCGAGTCCGGCCTGCGCCGCCTGGCGCGCTCGCTCTTCGCGCGTGCCTGACGAGCCTCACGTTCACCTCGTCCTCCGCGTTCGCGAGAAACGGTAACGAACGCCCTCGTCGAAAAGCACGGCGAAGCGGGCGGATGAGCTTCAGCGCTACCGTCGCCGGAAATCCTTTCACGCCAAAGAGTTAATTCGGCAACCTGCCCGATCGTCCCCACCTTCCGAAGTTTTCCGGGTTTTCTCCTTGACATTCTCCGCCGAAAGGTTAATATCTCACCTATCTCTTCGGCCTCTTCTCTGTTCCGGCCCCGCTGATCGACGTGCTTGCACGGAGTTCAGCGGGGTTTTTTCGTTCCTCTCCCCTCGAACTTGACCCCAGGCAAAAGAACTGAGTCTTTTCCCCCCGCCTGCCGATAGCAAATTCGGAAGGAGCGGCGCGGTCTTTCCTGACCGCTCCCCCTGCCGGAAGAGGAGACGATTCATGAATCGCGCACCGGGCCGATCTTTTCCGCCAAGGCTGGAAGCGCTCGAAGGCCGGAGCCTCCTGACCGGCTTCCGGACAGGGAGTATCATCCTGCCGGGGCGCCCCGTGTTCGTGGCTCTCCAGCAGGCGACGTCACCGACCGCGCCCCCCGCGGCCGCGACGTCTCCGCCGCCGACCGCCGCGCCGCGCACCGTCTCCATCGTCCCCGATCACATCAGTCTCGGGATCTTCGACAAGCCGCCCGGCGTCCCTGTTCGGGCCAGCGACCCCGGCTTCTTCGTCTCGGGCATGTCGCTGATTTTCACGGGCCGGACCGACGCGGGGATCGTCCTTCGAGGCGTCGTCCCGGCCGCCGCGCACACGCCGGCCCGCATCGGAGGCTTCGTCTTTACCTCGGCGGGAATCGCCCGCGGCAACTTCCGGTAGGACGGCCCGCCTCAGGCCAACGGCTTGAGGATGTTGCTCATCAGTGTCATCGCGGCGCGGGCCTCGTCCTCGGTGAGGACCAGCGGCGGCGCGACGCGAATGACCTTCTTCGCCAGCGGCCCGAGCAGATGAATGCCTTCGTCTCCCGCGCCGCGGTAGCACGCCAGGACGACCGCGTTCGCCCACTCCGGCGCCGCCTTGCCGCCGTGGTCGCGCGTCTCGACGCCCCACACCATGCCGCCCTTTTCGCCGCGCACTCTGGCCACGAACGGCCGTTCTTTCAGCCGCACCAGCCCTTCCTCGACGACCGCCGACGCGCGCCGGCACGGCCCCAGGACGTCGCGGGCGGCGAACTCGTCGAGCGTCGCCAGCACGGCGGCGCAGCAGAGCGGGTTGGCGCTCCAGGTGTCGGAGCCCTCGCCGTAGTCCAGCGCGGCGAAGACGTCCGCCCGGCCGACCGCCGCCGCCACCGGCACGCCGTTGCCGAGGCCCTTGCCGAGGACGACGAGGTCCGGCTCCAGGCCGTAAGTCTCGTAGGCGAACAGGTCGCCCGTGCGGCCGAAATTGGACTGAACCTCATCGAGGATGAAGAGCATGTCATTCTCACGACAAAACGCTTGCAGCGTTTGCAGGTAGGCTTTGGGCGGGTGATACGAGCCGCCGCCGCCGAGGTAGGGCTCCGTGATGAGCACGGCGAGGCGGCGGCCGAACTGCTGCTTCAGCGCCTCCAATTCTCGGCGATACGGCTCGGCGTCGAACGGGGCGTCGCGCAGGCCGACGTCAGCGCACTCCTCGCGCGGGAAGCTGAGGAAGCGCACGCGCGGGTCGCGGTCGTGGTCGGTTTCGCAGCCGGTCACGGCGCCGGCGAGGCCCTTCTTGCCGTGGAAGCCGTAGCGCGTGGCGACGATGACGTCGCGCGCCGTGTCGCGCGCCAGGGCGGCCCAGAGCGCTTTTTGGATCGCCTCCGAGCCCGACGCCGCCCAGAAGACCTGTTCCAGCCGCTTGCCGCCGGGACGGCTTTGAAGCACTTCGACGAGGCGCCGACTCGCTTCCATTTCGACGGGCGTCACGGCGTTGTAGGCGGTGAAGGGCAGGGCGGGGAAGTAGGCGCCTTCGCCCTGGCCCGTCGCGGCGGCCGGCCACCCCATGTACCCGGTGAAGCGCGTCATCCACGACCGGGGGTTGTGGCCGAGGTTGGCGACGAGGACGCCGGAGCTGAAGTCGTAGAGGCGGCGCCCTTCCGGCGTCCAGTGGAAGACGCCGGCGCTCTTCGCGAGGACCGCCTGCGTCGGCGTGTAGGTGCGCAAGCTTTTCGGCTCGAAGCGGGCGAGGTCGTCGCGGGCGGCGTTGGAGGCGGATTCGTGCGGATGATGGAGCGGTGCGCTCATGGCGAGAGGGTCCTTTCGCGTCGGCGGGAGGGGCGGCGTCACGGTCCTAGGATAGCCGCAAGCCCTTCCGCCGTCTCGCGCGGCGCGGTATCGTGGGAGAGGTTCCCCAGCCCCTCTTTTCGGAGGCGGACATGAGTACCGACAACGGCACCGCGAAGGCAGCGGAAAGCGCGAACGGCGGTTTCGATTGGCCTTTTCTCCGCGAGGACGTCGCTTACGTCAAAGCGCTGCCGGGGCTGTTGCGCGACCACCTCGGAAAGTTCGCGCTGCTGCACGAGGATCAAATCCTGGTGTTCGACGACTACGGGAAGGCAGTCTTCAAGGGCATGGCGGAGTTCGGGCCTGAGCAGTACTTGATCCGTCAGATCGGCCCCCCGGACGAGGACGAGATCCTCCCCGACGTCAACGGGAAATACCCCGCGGACGAGATTTCGAGCGCGCAGGAATGCCAATACATCGAGCCCGAGTGGAAGTTCCACCGCGAAGACATCGCCTATGTCAAAGCGCTGCCGGGGCTGCTGCGCGACCACCTCGGAAAGTTCGCCCTCATCCATCACGACCAGGTTCTTGTGTTCGACGACTTCGACAAGGCGATCTTCAAAGGAGTAATAGAGTTCGGGCCTCAGCAATTCGTCCTCAGGCAAATCGCTCCGCCCGAAGACGACGAAATCCTTCCCCTCGTTGAGGAGTTTCCTCCAGTCAAAAGTCCGAAATAGGGAGAGCCGATGGGAAAGTACGTCGCCCCCGTGGTAGAGCATTTGGTGCTCCCGGCCCGGATCTCACTCGCGCGAGGGGAAGAACAAGCGCGGCAGTTCCTCGGCCGTGAGGTCCCGTCTCCCTTCGCCGTCCGCCTCATTATCGACACGGGCTCGAAGCGGAGTACCCTGACACCGGAAGTTGTCGAAGCGTTGCGACTTCAGAGTGCGAGTCGCGCTCGCGTCGTGACGAGCCTGGCGGCGCAGGAGACGGAGTTGTACTGGGTCCGCGTCGAGTTTCCGGGGACGTCCCTCGCCCTCTTTCCACGGTTTCCCGTCGTCCGCCTGCCGCTGCCGCAACGGCTGAGCGCGTTCCACGGCCTCGTCGGCCGCGACATGCTCCGCCGCTGGGACGCGTTCCTCTACGAAGGTCGGCGCGGCCGCTTCAGCATCCGCGACATTCCGGGCGGACTGTTCGGCTGGCTGCGCCGCTCATGACGGCGAGGATGGCATCGACGCTGCCTGCGCCGGTCCCGCGATAGAGCAGGGCAGGGGGGGGAGACCCTCCCCGGCAATGAGGAAACGAGGGACGGGGAGCAACCGGCATAGCGGTTTCCGGGACGTTGCGGTACTCTTCATCAGGGGCCGCAACGAGGCCGTCGGAGGGACCGCCGATGAAATCGCCGTTCGCCGGGATGGACCCGTACATCGAAGGCTGCGGGATGTGGAAGGATTTTCACAACGGACTCATGGCGGAGTTTCACCGGGCGATCAGCGACGAACTGCCGCCCGGTTACGTCGCCCGCACGGGCACACGCTCCTACATCACGCTCGCCGACACCGACACCGACGCCGACGCGAAGCGGGAGCACCACTTCGAGCCGGACGTCAGTATTTCCGCAAAACGAGATCGGGAAACGACCGGAGCGGCGGCCGTACTCGCCGAGCCCGAAGGACTGTCGTTGAGGGCGTTCGTCGAGGACACCTTCGACGAGCGCTTCATTGACATTTTCGAGCTCGACCCCGAGCGCCGCCTGGTCACGAGCCTTGAAGTCCTTTCGCCGTCCAACAAGGTCCAGGGCTCCCAGGGCTGGAAACTCTACCTGCGCAAGCGACAGGCGCTGCTCCGCGGGCGGGCGAACCTCGTCGAGCTCGACCTGCTGCGCGGCGGCAAGCGGATGCCGATGCTCGACCCGCTGCCGAACAGTCCCTACTACGTCCTCGTCGCCCGCCGGGAGAAGGCGCCCCTGTGCCGCGTCTGGCCCGCCTCGTTCGACCGCCCTCTGCCCGCCGTCCGCGTGCCGCTCGCGAAGCCCGACCCGGACATCGTCGTCCCGCTCCAGCCGCTCGTCGAGATGATCTATAAACGCTCTCGGTATCAGGAAGATATCGATTACCGCATCCCGCCCGTGCCGCCGTTCACGGACGAGGAGGCCGCGAAGAGGGCGAAACCGGCCGCGCGCGCGAAGCCGAAAAAACGCGCCAAGTGACGCCGCGCTCAGACGCGGCCCGCGTACAGCACCTCGGGCTCACTGCGGCCGGGCGTCCCCAGGAGCAGACCGCCTTTCTCGCCGTTCACCGTCACAACACATCCGGGATCTCCTTGCGCGTGTTTGGCGAGGATGGCTTCCAACGCCTGCACGGCGGCGACCGTGTTGCGGTCCGCCGACACGTCGTTGTAGGCCAGCGCCCGCGCCTCCGCGAGCCGGCGCGCCCGCTCGGTAGGCGGGCCGCCGTGTTCGACGAACGCGACCTCCTCGAAGAAGCGGCGAAGAATTTCGACGCCGTAGCCGCGCCGCGACCGCGCCCCCCACGGCTCCACGAAGGGGGCGCTGTAGTGGTGGTTCGGCGTATTTTTCAGGTCGTGCGGCGTGCGCCCCTCGACGGTGACTTCGACGCCGCGCTTGCGCTGGTGGGCGTTCCAGACGCCGTTGTCGAAGCGGAACTGCACCTCCTGCTCGACGTAGCCGGGGAAGTTGTCCGGCGTGACCCAACTCGTGTGGATGTCGAACGCCGCCTCGCGCCCGTCGGGATACTCGTAGACCAATTGAAGCTGCACCGAGTCCCAGGTGGTCCCGTCCGCCGGCCCGACGAGGCCGCGCTGGCCGGTGGCGCTGACGCGCGACAAAGACCACCCCTCACCCCCAACCCCTCTCCCCGAAGGGGCGAGGGGAGAAGAAGCGGCACCGAAGGTAAAGTCGATCAGCTTGATGTAGTGGACCGCGACGTAGGTGCCGGGATTGCGGCCGGTAATCCACTCGGCGAACTGGCTGCCGCTGATTTGTTTCGGCTCCAGCAGCGAACAGTAGCCATTATTGACGTGGCGCAGCACGCCGTCGGCGACGTGGGTGCGCAGCTTCTTGTGGTCGGGGTCGGCCAGCTTGTGATAGACGACCTTGGCCAGCACGCCGTGGCCGCGCGCCAGGGCGTCCAGTTCGTCTAACTCCTGGAGGCGGAGGACGGAAGGCTTTTCGATGAGGACATGCTTGCCGGCGGTGAGGGCGGCGCGGGCGGCGTCGAAATGACGGTCGTCGGGCGTGGCGATGCAGACCGCGTCGACGCCGTGGCCGAGGAGCTTCGTGACGGCGGCGTCCCCGGAGAAGCTGACGAAGTCGGCGACGCGGCCGGCGGCGGCGCGCTTGTAGCGCTCGGCGCGACTGCCGGTGCGGCTGGCGACGGCGCTCAGTTCGACCTCGACGAGGCCGAAGTCGCGGCGGTACAGCCCCTCGGCGTGCAGTTGCTCGAAGAGGGGGCGGTAGGTCTCGTCGAAGATCATGCCGAGGCCGACCATGCCGACACGGAGACTGCGCTGGGTGAGGTTGGCTGGCGTGTGCATGTTGCTAGCATAGCCGCCGGCGCCGCCCGAGCAACGCGCCGCGGTCAGCCAGTTGGCGGACGTCGGCTTTGCCAGGCGCGGAGAAAACTGCCCAGGACAGAAGACGATCCGCCGGCGAAGGGAAGCGCGAACTGATACCAGGGTGGAACCTGATCGGCCTGCGCCAGGAACGCCGTCAGTGTCAGGGCGGCGAGGACGAGGGCGGCGAGGACGAGGCCGTGTCGGATTTCACGGCGTCCGGCCAGAAGGGCGGAGACGTAACCCCCCACGAGGCCGGAGAGGAACGTCAGGAGGACGAGGAGCAGAAGCGTCTCGGGAGGCGCGGCGGGCGAGCCGTCTTCCTCGGCGGGGCCGGGAAGGGCGTCGGGGTTGACGAACCACATGGCCGTCCACGACGCCATGAGGCCGGCGAGGACGAACAGAAACCCGGCGGCCACCGCGGCGACGCTCCGACCCATGTGCATTTCCCTCCGCACCCATCAGGATACAGAGGCACGGCGGTCCTGAAGGCGAATGACGAACCTCAGTCCCGACCAGACGTCGTCGATGGCGCACACCTTCCCCGCGAAGAACGAACCACCGAGGCACAGAGATCACAGAGGGAAAAACACAGAGGCGAGAAAGAGCGGGGAAGTAAGTTAATCCCCTACCTGACTGACTTGTTCTCTTTCTTGTCTTTCTCTGTGTTGTTTTCCCTCTGTGCCTCTGTGGTTCGTTGATTCGGATTCTAGGCGTGCTGCTTCATCATCTGAGCCATCGCCTCCTGGCCGCGCCGCTCCATGTCCTCGGGCGCCACGTCCTCGATGTGCGTGGCGATCCCCCAGACGTGGCCGAACGGGTCGGTCACCTTGGCGTAGCGGTCGCCCCAGAACATGTCCTTCGGCGGCATCTTGGCCGTCGCGCCATCGGCCACGGCCTTGTTGAAGGCGGTGTCGACGTCCGCGACGTAGACGTGCAGCGAGACGGCCGTGCCGCCGAGGTTCTTCGGCGAGCGGCAGCCCGACGGGTCCATCGGCGATTCCTCGCCGAGCATGATGACGGAGTCGCCGATCTTGAGTTCGGCGTGCATGATGCCTTTTCCGCCCGGCCCGGCCATGCGGCAGATTTCCTCTGCGCCGAACGCCTTCTTGTAGAACTCGATCGCGGCGGCGGCGTCGTTCGTCACCAAACCCGGCGTCACGGTGTGGAACCCCTCGGGCACCGCCTTCACGCTCTTCTTGCCGTTCGTCATCGGACTTCCTCCTGATTGAGTAGGTGGAAACGCGGCCGAGCCGGGAGCAGACGCGCTCCCCGCCGCATTCCCTTGACACGTCTCTCCCTCGCCGGTTGCGTCTTGGCCAAAGCAGAGGACGTAGCCGTTGCCGTCCTCCACCTCGAACTCCACGACGCAAGTTGATCGGGCGGTCTAGGCGAGTTAGACCCGAAACGACGGACGCGCGTCAAGGTCAGACGTCGCCTTTGGTCGACCGCTGGGCAGTGAACTTATCATCAGTATGAACGAATGTCAAGGTAGATTTTCGCAGCCCGTTCGTTTTTCGCGTTGACGGAGGCTCAGGAAAAACGCCTCTGTTATATTAACATAACATATATTATCGGACGTTAGCCGATGCCTCGTCTGTTGCCGGGATGAAGATACAATCGGAATCGAACGTCCGATAATCAATCTTATGTTTATTTAACTCTACCGCTGACTGCCGCCGTAACTACCTATCATAGAAAGACTTGGGGCGTCATCTGCGAATGGGTGAAATAGGGATTTGGGGGATTCTGGGCTGAAGAGCGGGTTGGCGAAGTTGGTTCGTATCCCGTCCTCGTCACTCTTTGGAGTGCCGCCGCCGATGCGCTTCGAGACGTCGAAGGAATCGCTCATGGTCGAGACTCGCGAGTCCTCGCTGGACGGCCTCCATCAGACGCGGGGAATCGCCCGCCAGAAGAGCCTCGCCGTCGATCCACAGGCCGGGAAAGACGCGCGAGCGGAGGATGCCTTTGCGATTCGCCGTGATGGCCTTACCCGACGCGAAGTTGAACCAAAGCAACCGACGCTCCTCAATGCTCAGGACGAGATACTCGATTACTCCCGCGCGTTCGTAATCGTCGCGCTTACGGTGCAGGTCGATGTCGAGGCTGCTGTAGGCGATCTCCGCGACGAACTCGGGCGGACCTTCCAGGTACTTGTCTTCATTCACCCACGAGTTACCGCCATACTGGCGCAACAGGCGAAGGATCAGGTCGGGTTGCGGCTCACTCGCCTCGTCCAAGATGGATGTGGCGTTGTGCGCCCCATCGACTCCGGGCGTGCCAACAACGTAGACCCCGAGAGCCGTTCCCAGAAGAAAGTCATAATTGCCATGAGGGTAGCGCAGCGGTGACGCCATGAAAACGATCCCCCCGATCAGTTCCCACTTCTCGCTCGGCGGGCACGCCTCGTAACGTCTGTGGAATTCGGGCTGCGTCATACGCTGCCCGTTCACCAAGAACGGCACGGGGGGTGTCCGAATCGCCTTGTCGGGCCGTGGGATCGCACTCATGAGGATCCTCTCCCCTCTCGGAACGCGGCGGCTCAGCGGTCGCCGTTGCTCGTCGCCAGGGCCGCCTCGACGGCCGTCCCCTCCAGGAACACCCCCATCCGCCGGAACTTCTGGTAGCGCCCCTCCAAAAGGTCCTCGACGGGCAGGTTACGCAGCTCACGCAAGTACCGCAGAAGGTAACTCTTCAAGGTGTTCGCCATCTCGCGCTGATCGTTGTGAGCGCCGCCGAGCGGCTCGGGGATGACGTCGTCGATGACGCCCAGCTTGAGCAGATCCCGCGACATCAGCCGCAGCGCCTCGGCGGCCAGAGGCTTCGTCACGTCGGTCGCGGTCTTCCACAGGATGCCGGCGCACCCCTCCGGGCTGATGACCGAGTAGTAAGCGTGCTCCAACATGCTCACGCGGTCGCCGATCCCGATGCCCAAGGCCCCGCCGGAGCCGCCCTCGCCGATGACGACGCAAATGACCGGCGTCGGCAAGCGCGACATCTCCAACAAGTTGACGGCGATCAGCTGTGCCTGGCCGCGCTCCTCGGCGCCGATGCCGGGGAAGGCGCCCGGCGTGTCGATCAGGCAGATGACCGGCAGGCGGAACTTGGCCGCGAGCCGCATCCGGTTCAGCGCCTTGCGGTAGCCTTCCGGGTGGGCGCAGCCGTAGAAGCACTCGGTCCGCTCCTGGAGCGTGTGCCCCTTCTGCTGGCCGATCAGCATGACGCGGTAGTCGCCCAGGCGGGCGAAGCCGGTGCGGATGGCCCGGTCGTCGCCGATAGCCCGGTCGCCGTGCAGCTCGACGAATTCGTCGAAAATGAGGTCGATGTAGTCGCAGGTCTGCGGCCGTTGGATGTGCCGCGAGAATTGCACCGTCTCCCACGCCGTCAGACTGCTGTACTTCTTGCGCTTGAGGTTGACCAACTCGCGGCGCAGCCGGCGCACCTCCTCGCTGACGAACTGCCCGCCCCCGTCGGCTTCCAGCTTCGCGAGCAGGTCTTCTAACTCGTAGATTTCTTTCTCGAACGGCAAACGCTGGACGTTCATCGGCACACACTCCACCGGACCGCGGGGTCAAGTGGGAAGTTTACCAGGGGGCCGGGAAAGGTCTAGACGAGGTCGCCGTCCGCAGCCATCAGGTTCCCGTCTTCTTCTGGCCGTCGTCCTCGAAGACGCGGAGGGTGCGCAGGGCCTGAAGTACCTCGTGGAAATTCTTCGGCCGATCCTCGCGCTTCTTGGCGAGCATCCGCAAGACCAGTTGGCAGAATTCCTCCGTGAGGGCGGGGTTGAGGTTCTTCGGCGACAGCGGCTTCTCGGTGATGTGCTTGGTCAGCAAGTCCTGCGACGACATGCCGCGGAACGGCGGGCGGCCGGTGGTCAACTCGTAGCAGGTGGCGCCGAAGCTGTAGATGTCGGCACGGCCGTCGAGCGGCGTGGCGCGGATCTGCTCCGGCGACATGTAGCTGCGCGTGCCCTGGACCTTCTGCTTCCGCCGGAACAGCTTGGCGAGCCCGCTCGGGACCTGTTGGGCGAGGGCGAAGTCGATCAGGCGCAACTCGCCGGCCGAGTTAGCGAGGAAATTGTCCGGCTTGACGTCGCGGTGGATCCAGCCCTTGGCGTTGACAAAGGCGAGGGCCGTCGCCGCCTGCTTGAACAACTCCTGGGCCTTTTCCCGGAGAAACTGCGTCTGCTTCTGGAGCAGCCGCGTTTTGAGGCTGCCCGCCGGGAAGAACTCCATCACGAAGGCCGGGTTGTGCGGGTCGCGGATGATGGCGTTGATCTTGATGATGTTCGGGTGAGCCAACTGCTTGCCGACCTCGGCCTCGTGGAACAGGACCTTGCGGTGTTCCGCCTCGCCGGCCTTCTCGGGCAGAAGGAGCTTCATCGCGAAGTGGCGGCTGCTCGACGGCTCGACCACCTCCCAGACCTGACTGGTCTGGCCGGTCGCCATGTGCTTCACCAGGCGGTATCCGCCGATCATCTCTTCGGCCACGGCGACGCCTCCCCGGAGTTACCAGTACTCCTCGAAGTGGATAGTCCCCTTTATCTTAGCCTGTGGCTGGTCCGCCTGGAAGCCACGTCCTTCCAAAGCCTCGATGACGCCGAGCGGCTTGGGGTAGAGACGCTCTCCCGTGTCCGCGTCCTTGTAGGGCACGCCGATCATCGACGGGTTGCCGCACAGGAAGACGTGCGCCCGCGCCGGGTCGAGCGGCTGGCCCAGCCGCTCCTCGAGTTGCCCGCTGGTGATGAGATCCTGGATGTAGACTTTGTGGCCGGCGTTGTCGGCCTCGCGGGTCGTCAGGGGCAGGTAGACGTAGTTGGGGAAGCGACGCATCAGTTCTTCCTGCTGCGGCAGGTAGCCGAGGTCGCGGCGGTAGCGCACGCAGCAGGCCGAGAGGATTTTTCCCTTATGGCCGTGCCGCAGCAGCTCCCACGTCATGTAGTTGTGCGGCGCCTCGCCGGTGCCCGTCGACAGGAAGACGACCGTGTCGCCGGGGCGGACCTGGTCGAGCGTGAAGTGGCCGGTGATCTTCTTGCCGAGGTAGAGGCGGTCGCCCTCGTTCAGCGTGAACAGCCGCGGCGTCAGGGCCGGCGGCTTCTCCCGGTTCGCGTCGCGCACGAGTACGATATAAAATTCCAGCCAGTCGGCGTTCGAGCGGTCGAGGAGCTTACCGCCCTCGTCGAGGACGGAGCAGCTGATGGAGTACGCGCGCAGCACCATCTTGGGAAGTTGGTCGTCCGTCAGCGTCTCCGGCTGACAGCCTTCGTGGCGCGGCTCCCAATAGCCCATGCCGAGGGTCGAGTATTGCCCCGGCTTGTGTTCCTGGAGCGGAAAGTCGGGGCGGACGCGCAGGGTGAGCAGGTCGGAGTGGGCTTTGCTCAGCCTGACGACCGTGGCGTTGTAGTTCTTCCGTCGTAATTCCGCGACCTGGTCAGCAGTCATGCCCGTGCATCCCGATCGTCCCCACCGCCGTGCCGGCCCACACCGATCCCGGCTCGGGAGAGGGAGCCGGAAACAGGCAGGGGAGGGCCTTTCCCCTCCCCTGCCCTGCCCGATCCGATCCATTATAAAAGGACGCCGCCGCGATGGCCGCGTTACGCCAACTTCTTGACCGCGTCCTTGAACACCTCAAGGCACGCCTTGACGTCCGGCGACGGGTTCTCTTCGTGCGCCTCGTACTCGATGCTCAGGTGGCCCTTGAACTTCACCTCGCGCAGCGCCTGGAGAACCGCCAGCACGTCGAGGACGCCGCCGTCCTTGCCGAAGACGACGTCGATCTTGCGCGTGTTGTCGTGGTCTTTCAGGTGCATCCCGAAGTTGCGCGCGCCCATGACGCGCACCTGATCCTGCGGCACGAGGTTCTTGTTGAACGGCGGCTGGGCCGAGCGGATCAGGTGGCCGGTGTCGAGGCAACTGCCGATCAGGGGATGGTGGTCCTTGACCGCCGCCAGGATGATCTCGGCGGAGTACCAGTGGTGCAGCTTGCCGCCGCCCGCCGGCCCGTGCGGGTGGATGCCGACGGCGATTTTGGACTCGTCGCAGAGCTTGTCGAGGCTGTCGAAGCTCTTCGGGTCGGGGTCGGCGCTGAAGGTCTTGATGCCGAGCGCCTTGCCGAAGTCGAACATCTTCTTGTTGGCGTCGTGGTTGGTGCCGAAGTGCTGCACGCCGTAGGCGACCGGCTTGACGCCGTAGTCGCCGCACATCTTCAGGATGGCCTTGAGCTGCGCCGGGCTGCTGTCGGCGGGGACGTGCGCCTGGTAAAACTCGGCGGAGCGCAGGCCCAACTCCTGAATGCGCTTCAGGGCCGGCTCCAGCTTGAACTTGCGGAAGGTGTAGCTCTGGGCGCCGAGCGTGAAGCCGCCGAAGGCGTCGTCCTTCACGTCGGCGGACGTCAGGCGCGGCACGGCGGCGAGGCCGAGCGCGGCAGCGGCGCCGGCCTGGAGGAAGCGGCGACGCGAGAGGGCGTCGAAGGGGTGCGAAATCATGAGAGGTACTCCGTGGAGAGCGAGGTCTTCGGCTCGGAAAGTGCTATTGGCGTACCGCGCGGCCGAAGGGCTGTCAAGGAGTGCGTCCCGGAAGCCGTGGGACTGCCCCGCGCGAAACCGCCCGTTCGTCGCCAGGCGCCCGAGCCGCCGAGCAACTCACTCCCACAGAGTGCGCTCGTCGTGGTCGATGCCGTGTGCCGTGAGGAAGGCGACGAACTCCTCCTGGAAGGTCTGGCGTTCGTGGTGCTTTTGCTGGCCCTCGATGTACGCCCGCACCTTCCCCTCCTGCGACGCGCTGACGGTGAAAGCGCCGTAGCCGCCCTGCCAGGAAAAGCCCGCCAGTTTCGGGAACGTCTCGTGGACCCACCCCGAGGAGTTCGCCTTGACCACGCGCAGCACGTCGGACAGCGCCGAGTCCTGGCGGAGGCGAGCCAGGATGTGGACGTGGTCCGGCATGCCGTTGACGATCACCGCCGCCCCGCCCTCGCCGCTGATCGCGCCGCCGAGGTACGGACAGACCCTCGCCAGCACGGGTTCCTCCAGCCAGGGCTCGCGATTCTTGGTCGAGAAGACGATGTGATAGAGGAGTTTCGTGTAGGAATGCGGCACGGGAATGTCCTCGGCGGCGGTGTTGGGATCACCGCCTCCTCTCTGTCCCGTCGTGACCCATTGTATCGATCCCCTCCTGAGATTCAGCCCCGTAGGGGCGGCGGAACGTAGCCCCGGGTGGAGCGTACTCGCGCAACCCGGGGAACCCATCCGGGG
>JBBROG010000176.1:0-18784 GCA_038229635.1 Gemmatales bacterium | reverse complement strand
GAAGGTACAAGGGAGATCGGGCGGCGACACGGCGGGAGGCCCGCGCGGACAGGTTCGGGGGCGGGAAAGGGAAGCGAGCGCCGGGAACGACTCACAGGCGCTCACGACTCACACCCCCACGAAAAGCCCGGAAAAAGCAGGGAAAAGGGGCGCGGCGGGGTGTGAGTCGGCCTGTGAGTCGGTGTGAGTCGGCACCACGACGGAGCCGGGGAAAAAGGGACGACGGCGACGGGCGTGAGGGACGGCGAGCGGCGGCGAAGGCGCTGCTCCCCGCCGGCGGCCGCGTGCCTCTCTTGCCGTTGACGCCGGCGAGCGGGCGGAGAATAATCCCGAAAAACGTTCCTTCCCCGGACGCTCATGGCCGCCAACCCTTACGACCAGGCGAGCCGCTACCTGGCGAAGCTCGACCCGCCGCCGTTCCTCGCCTGGCTGTTGAGGTTGCGCCGGGAGGCCCTCGCCTTCCGCCGCTGGCTCGACGCGCGCCTGGTGCGCTTCCCCGGCGAGCCGGACCGCACCTGCGACACCGTCGCCTTCCTCGAAGACGTCGCCGCTGGCGGCGTCCCGTGGGCGCTGGTGCTGGAGTTCCAGATCGAGCCCGACGCCCTCATGTTCGGTCGGCTGCTCGGCTACGCGGGCTCCCTGTGGCTGGAGCTGAAGCCGTCGCCGGAGCGCGGCGACCGCTTCCACGTCGGCGCCGTCGTCGTCAACCTGACCGGGCAAGGCGACTGCTCACGCGACCTGGCCTGGCCCGAGGCCGGGCTGCGGACGAACCTCACGGTCGCCGAGCGCAACCTGTCCACCTACGACGCGGCGGCGGTCCTCGAGGACATTACGACCGGCGCGGCGCCGGCGGTCGTCCTGCCGCTGGTCGCGCTGATGAAGGGCGGGAGCGAATCGGCTATTATCGAGCGCTGGAAGGAGTTGGCCGGGCAAGAGACGGATGCCCGGCGTCGGGCCGATTATGGCGGTTTGGTCCTGGTATTCGCCGAGGCCGCCGGCTGCCGGGACGTGTGGAAGGCGGCGCTGAAGGAGTGGAACGTGGTTCAGTCGCAACAGGTGCTGGAGTGGCAAGCCGAGGCCCACATCAAGGGCAAGGCCGAAACTCTCCTCGAGATGTTGGAGGCGCGGTTTGGCAGCGTGCCCATCGACGTGTCGGAGAGAGTTCTCGGCATCCGCGACGTGGGCCGGCTAAAGCAGCTGGCCGTTCACGTCATGCGCTGCGTGTCCCTCCAGGAGTTCCAGAGTGAGTTGTCCAAAGAGGGCTCGGGAACGCAACGCGGTCCCGGCGAGAAATCGTAGCCGAGGTCGCCGGCTGCCGGTCGTGGGGAAGGCAACGCCGAAGGAGCGGAACGTGATCCAGTCGCAACAGGTGCTGGAGTGGCAAGCCGAGGCCCGCATCGAGGGCAAGGCCGTGGGCAAGGCGGAAACTCTCCTCGAGATGCTGGAGGCGCGGTTTGGCACCGTGCCCGCCGACGCGGTGGAGAGGGTTCTCAGCATCCGCGACGTGGACCAATTGAAGCGATTGGTCGTCCCCGCCGTGCGCTGCGCGTCCCTCGATGAGTTCCGGGCTGCTCTGCCCCCGGAGGAGGGACAACGACTGTCCGGGCGCGGAATCCCTTGAATCCGCGCCGCCGCGCGGAGACACTAACATCTGCGACGTCCCGCGCGCCCCACCGAAGGACAGCGACCATGCCGACGACCTGCGGTAAGTGCCGCCGCGCCAACCCCGCCGAGGCGGCCTTCTGCTACCACGACGGCGCCCCGCTCAGCAACGGCCACGCCCACGGCGCCCCCGTCGCCGCCGGACGACAAGCCTTCGCCCGCCCCTTCGCCTTCCCCTCCGGACGGCAGTGCCGCACCTTCGACGAACTGGCCCTCGGCTGCCAGCAGAACTGGAAGGAGGCGCGCGGCCTCCTCGAACAGGGACTCTTCGAGCAATTCCTCGGCGGCCTCGGCCGCGCCGACCTCGCCCGCGCCGCCCGCGAAGCCGCCCGCTCCGCCGATAAGGACCGCGGCCTCGACGACCTCCTCGACAAGCTCCCCACCGACGCCCTCGACCCGCCGCGCCTCGTCGCCTCGCCCCAGGACGTCCACCTCGGCGTCGTCCCCATCGGCAGCGAGCGCCGCTTCGACCTGCACCTCGAAAACCGCGGCATGCGCCTGCTGCGCGGCTCCGTCACCTGCGTCGACACGCCCTGGCTCGCGGTCGGCGACGGCGGCGCTCTCGAAAAGCTCTTTCAGTTCGGCGGCGAGACGCTCGTCCCCGTCCGCGTCCAGGGCAAGCACCTCCGCGCCGGCGGCAAGCCGCTCGAAGGGCGCCTCGTCGTCGACTCCAACGGCGGACAGGTCACGGTCGTCGTCCGCGCCGACGTCCCCGTGAAGCCGTTCCCCGAAGGCGTCCTCGCCGGCGCGACGACGCCGCGCCAAATCGCCGAGCGGGCGAAGGCGGCGCCGAAGGAAGCAGCCTACTTCTTCGAGAAAGACGCCGTCGCCCGGTGGTACACGGACAACGGCTGGACCTACCCCGTCCAGGGGCCGACCTCGTCCGGCCTCGGCGCCGTACAGCAGTTCTTCGAGGCCCTCGGCCTGACGCCGCCGCCGAAGGTCGAGGTGAGCGTGCGGAACGTCAACCTCTCGGGCACCGTCGGCGAGCGGCTCGACTACCCGCTGGAGGTGCGCACGCCGGAGAAGCGGCCCGTCTACGCCTCGGCGATCAGCAGTCAGCCGTGGCTGAAGATCGGCCGCGTCCGCCTCGACGGCCGCGCCGCCACCATCCCGCTCGTCATCCCGTCGGTGCCCGACCGCGCCGGCGAGAAGCTGCAAGCGGAAGTGACGGTGACGGCCAACGGCAACCAGCACTTCGCCGTCGCCGTGGCGCTCGCCGTCGAGGGCCGCGTCCGGCGGGCGCGCCCCGAACTCGCCTTCGACACGGCGCCGGCCGCGGTGCCGGTGGACAACATCCCGGTCGCCAAACCCTACGCCCCGCCGCCCGAGCCGGTGGCGCCGCGCCGGCCGACGAAAGTGCGCGCGGAGGAACCGCGCCCCGAGAAGAAGCCCGTCGCCATCCCCGTCGCGCTTGCGCCGAGGCACGCGGAGAAACGACCCGTCGCCGTCCCGCTCGCTCCGGGCGGGGCGCCGTGGTGGGCGCACCTCCTGCCGCTGCTCGCCCTCTTCCTGGCCCTGCTGGGCGTCTTCGCGGCCGACACGCTGCGCAAGCCGGCGCCGCCGCCGCCCGAGCCGCCGGAGCCGGTCGTCGTCGAGCCGGCGATCGACCCGACGCCGCGCCTGGAGGTGCGCTTCCACGACACGAACGACGACGTTCTTCTGGCGAGGGGGGCCAGCGTCAAGCCAGAGAACAGTGCCGCGCCGCCGGACGGCGAGCCGGCGGTCTGGGAGGCGAGCATGCGCTTCGGCGTCGTCATGGCCCAGGAGCGCAAGCGCCTCACCTTCGAGGAGCGCGGCCTGACCAACAACACCGTGGTCCGCCTCGACAACCGAGAGTGGATCTTCGGCGAGAACCCGTTCCGCTACAAGAAGGGGAACAAGCCTTACGAGCCGCAAGACTTCTACGGCCGCTGGAAGGAGGGCGAGCGCGACGTCGTGCTGCCCGGCGACGGCAAGGCCAAGGGCGAGGGGCACAGGTCGGTCTGGGTCTACCCCAACGAGAAGGTCGAGGTGACGCAGTTCGTCGAGCTGGTCGCCGGCGAGCAGTCGCGCCAGTTCGATACCTATGTCGTGCGCTACGTCATCGACAACCAGGACGCGCGGCCGCACAAAATCGGCCTGCGCTTCCTGCTCGACACGTTCATCGGCGGCAACGACGGCGTGCCGTTCACGGTTCCGGGACAGAGCCAGTTGTGCGACACGCGGCAGGTCTTTTCCCGGTCGAGCGAGGTGCCCGACTTCCTCGAAGCGCTGGAGCAGGAGGATCTCGCCGACCCCGGCACGGTGGCGCGCGTGCAGCTGCGCCTCGGCGGCCGGATCGAGGCGCCGGCGCGCGTGACGCTGGGCGCCTGGCCGAACCCGGCGCTGGAAAAGCACGACCGGCGCTGCCGGCAGGAGAAGACGATGTGGGAGGTGCCCGTCTTCCCCATCAAGACGCTGAAGACGCCCGACTCGGCGGTGGTCATGTACTGGGTGGAACGGAACGTGGCGCCCGGCGAGAAGCGCGAGGTCGGCTTCGCCTACGGGTTGGGCCGCGTCGCGAGCGGCCAGGAGGCGGCGGGGCGGCTCGGCCTGTCGGTCGGCGGCCGCTTCGTGCCGGGCGGCGAGTTCACGCTGACGGCGCTGGTGAGCAACCCGAAGCCCGGCGAGAAGCTGACGCTGACGCTCCCCGAAGGGTTCAAGCTGTCCGCCGGGTCGGAGGTCCAGGACGTGCCGCCGCCCGCCGCCGACGCGACGCGCCGGGCCAGCGCGGTGACGTGGAAGATCAAGGCCCTCCGCGACGGCAGCGCCACGCTCCAGGTGCAGTCCACTTCCGGCGCGGCGCAGGAGCAGGCCGTGCGCATCCGGAGTACGAGTATCTTCGACTGACCGCCGCTTGCGGCTTCGCACTTGCGAAGTCGCAAGCGGCGGGGTCCGAGAACCGTCCTGCTCAACCTCACGCAATCTCCCACACGGCGCCGCGCGTCCGACGCGCCTTCCTTCCCCCTTGAGGCGTGTTTTCCCCCTCATTTCCCTCCTACGTCGGGGTGTCGGCATTCTCGGCACACTCTTTGCTAACTGATGAGCAGCCGGTTGGAATCCCGGCGGCGACCAAGCCGCTTCGCAGGCTGCGGACGGGCGCTTCGCACGCAACACGACTCTCAATGTCTTGGAAAGGACGAGAACTCATGAAGAAGCTGTACTTCAGCCTCACGGCCCTGGCGCTGGCGACCCTCCTCGGCTGCGGCGGCCCGAGCGGCACCGGCTCGACGGCCAAGCACGCGGGCGGCCCCGGCGTCTCCAACGCCAGCGAAAAGGGCTCCGCCATGATCGGCGCCGCCGCGGACAAGTTCGAGCTGGACCCGCCGAACCTGTCGACGCACATCAAGCAGGGCGAGACGAAGGCGGTCACGATCGGCATCAAGCGGGGCAAGAATTTCGATGAGGACGTCACGCTCAAGCTCGCCGACCTACCGAAGGGAGTGACCGTCGACCCCGCCAGTCCCGCCATCAAGCACGGGGACAAGGAAGCGAAGTTCACGCTCAAGGCCGCGGACGACGCCTCGCTGGGCGACCATACCATCAACCTCACGGGCCACCCGAGCAAGGGTGAGGACGCCGCCAACACCTTCAAGATCACCATCGAGAAGAAGTAACGGCGGTACTCTCGCTGACTCGGGGCGGCCGCGCCCCCGTTGCCGCGGCCGCCCCTCATTCCCTCTTGCCAGCGGAGACCCCGACTCATGCACCCGACGAGACATCTGGTCGTCTGCCTGTTTCTCGCGGCCGCTTCCGGCTGCGGAGGCCAGGCGCCGCAGGGCGAAGGCCCCGGACACCGGCCGCAGACGCTGGCGCTGAAGCCCGACGAGGAACTGGCGCTCGGTCGCAAGGCCTACCGCGAGGTTCTGTCCGAGGCCCATCCCCTGCCCAAGACTCGGCCCGAGGTGACGCGCGTGCGCCACGTCGGCGAGCGCATCGCCAAGACCGTCGACATTGAGCCTTTGATGCGTGAGATCAACCTCGACGTGAAGGACTACCGCTTCGAGTGGGAGTTCAACGTGGTGGACGAGCGGCAGGTGAATGCCTTCTGCCTGCCGGGGGGCAAGGTGGTGGTGTTCACGGGCCTGCTCCAAATGGTGCATGACAGCGACGACGAATTGGCGGCGGTGATGGGGCACGAGATCGCGCACGCGCTGGCGCACCACTCCAGCGAGCGGCTGGCGCGCGAGGCGCGCGAGGGGAACGGCATCCTGGCGGCGCTGCGCGGCCTGTCTTACGACCGCGCCCAGGAGTCGGAGGCGGACCACATCGGCGTCTTCCTGATGACGTTCGCCGGTTACGACCCCGACAAATCGCTGGCGTTTTGGAAGCGGATGCGGCAGCAGGGCGAGCGCCAGGGCCACGTCCCCGAAATCCTGTCGGACCATCCCGACGACCAAAAGCGCATCGCGAAGATGGAAGAATGGGTGCCGCGGGCGCGCGGGGCCAAGCGGGCCTACGACGAGGGGCGTGTCGCCCCGGCGTCGAAGCGGTGACGCGAAAACGTCTTTCCCGAGGAGACTTGTTATGAGCATCGGATCGGGCGGGCCGCTCCTGGGCGGCGGCGATTGGTTCCAGCCCGGGGGTACTCACGGGCCGTGGGCCGGCTGCGGCTGTAGCAGCCTCTTCATCATCCTGGCGGGGATACTGCTGGTGTGCGGCGGCTTCCTGCGCATGTTCCACATGTAATAAGACCGGCACGGGAGGATTTATCATGCGTGCGCTCTGCGGAGCGGTCATCACGGCGGGGGCGCTGATCGGCCTGGGACTCGTCGTCCTCGGCATCGGCACGCGCTACCAGCACGCCGGCGGCGGCACGGCCACGGCGATCAATCTGAGCGACATGGACGTGGCCCTGGCGGCCGCGCTACTCGTGACGATCGCGGCGGTGATTATCGGGGTCGCGACGGCCTTCATCGGCCTCATGTTCCACCACCACCGCCGCCAGCACGAAATGTCGCTGCATAATTCGTCGATGCACGCGGCGGGCACGATGCCGCCGAGGGTGTGAGGCGTCACGCCTCGGCCGGCACGAGCACCCGGGGCGCCCGCCCGGAACGCTCGGCGTAAGTCGCGGCGATACGGCGGGCGGCGGCGGTGCCGGCTCCCTTTTTCGCCAGCATCACCACCGACCCGCCGAACCCGCCGCCCGTCAGCCGTGCCCCGTACACGTCCCCGTCCGCCACCGCCAACTCCACGATCAGGTCGATCTCCGGGACCGACACCTCGTAGTCGTCGCGCATGGAAGCGTGCGAGGCATAAAATAACTCTCCTAAAAGCCGCAAATCGCCGGCCTTCATCGCCGCCACCGCCCGAATGACCCGCTCGTCCTCGGTGACGACGTGCCGCGCCCGCCGCCGCAGCGGCTCGGGCAGCACCTCGACGCGCGGCAAGTCGGCGGCCTCCACGTCGCGCAACTGCTTCACGCCGAGGAGGGCACAGGCGCGCTCGCACTCGGCGCGGCGCGTGTTGTAGTCCCCCTTGGCGTGGTCGTGCGCGACGCCGGAGTTGAGGACGATCAGGTCGGCGCCGGCGGGCAGCGGCACGCGCTCGAAGTGCAGGCTGCGGGCGTCGAGGAACAGCGCCGTCCCCTCGTCGGCGAGGCTGGCGGCCATCGGGTCCATGATGCCGACCTGGGCGCCGACGAACTCGTTCTCGCTGCGCTGTCCCAACTGGGCGATACGCACGTCGTCGAGACTCAGCCCGAAAGCAGTTCGCAAGGCGCGCAAGAGACTCACCGAGAGGGCGGCGCTGGACGACAGACCGCTGCCGAGCGGGACGGCGGAGTCGATGCGGGCGTCGAAGCCGCGCAGCGAATGTCCGTCGTTGCGGAGCGCGCGCGTGATGCCCTGGACGTAGTCGAGCCAGGTGTGCCCGGGGTTCTCCCCGCCGAGAGCGTAAGTGGCGGCCCCGCCCGGCGCGGCAGTGCTGGCGACGCGCACCGTGTCGTCGTCGCGCGGGGCCAACTCGACACGGGTGCGCTGCGGGATGGCGGTCGGCAGGACGAAGCCGCCGTTGTAGTCGGTGTGTTCGCCGATGAGGTTGACGCGGCCGGGCGCGTCGGCGGTCACGGCGGACGGGCGGCCAAAGAGGGCCGGGAAATCGGTCATCGTTGCTCCGTCTCTGGCCAGGGGTGCGGAAAGCCTTCCTGCCATTCTCGGCGAAGGGAGGGCCTTCCGGCCAGGTCGCGGAGCCGAAGCGGCGGTTCCCGAGTCGCCCCTCGCGCCCGCACTCGGGGCAACCTTCACCGGGAATTCATTGGCCGGCCCGGAGAAGTTGTCGGATAATGAGCGCGGTTTTCTTGCGAATTCCTTGGAGTGACTGCAATGTTCTTCCCGTCTCGCCGCGCGTTCCTCGGGGCCTCGCTCGCCGGACTGGCCGCCGGCCGGATCCTCGGGGCCGACCCGCTCCCCGAGCCCGTCGCGAAAGCCGTCGACGACCCCTCCTTCCAGCCGAGTACGCTGTTCCTCACCTGGCGGCGCGACCCGACCACGACGATGACCGTGCAGTGGGTCGGCGTCGTCGGCGAAACGGCGGACACGACGGTTTCCTACGCGGGCCTCAAGGCCGAGAGTTGGAAAACGCAGCCCGCCGTCGTCCGGCCGTACCCGCTCAGCGACTTCAAGGTCTTCCGGGCGGAGTTGACCGGCCTGGCGCCGGGGACCGACTACCAGTTCCGCGTCGGCAAGCGATCGCCGACCTACCGCTTCCGCACGATGCCGGCCAAGGCGGCCGACACGATCCATTTCATCTCCGGGGGCGACTGCGGCGTCAACGCCCACGCGGTCGCCAACAACGTCCAGGCGGCGCGGCAGGACCCGATGTTCGCCGTCGTCGGCGGCGACCTCGGCTACGACAACGGCCGCTCGGTCGAGGTCAGCCTGGCGTTCCTGCGCAACTACAGCCGGCACATGGTCGGCCGCGACGGCCGGCTGATCCCCATGATCGCCTGCATCGGCAACCACGAGGTGGACGGCGGCTACAACAAGCCCCGCGCCAAGGCCCCCTTCTTTTACGCCCTCTTCGACGGCCTTTATCCCGAGACGGGCTTCGCGACGCTCGACTTCGGCGACTACCTCAGCCTCGTGCTGCTCGACACCGGGCACACCACCCCCATCGCCGGCGCGCAGGCGGATTGGCTGGAGAAGACGCTCAAGGCGCGGGCCGCTCACCCCAACGTCCTCGTCGTCAACCACGTGCCGGCTTACCCGTCGCACCGCCCCTCGGAGGGCGTGAGCGGCAAAGTGGGCACCGGCGAGAACAACCGCAAGCACTGGGTGCCGCTGTTCCAGAAGTACCGCGTGCCGGCGGTACTCGAACACCACGATCACACCTTCAAGCGGACCAAGCCGCTCCTGGACGGCCTGGCCGACGACAACGGCGTCCTCTACCTGGGCGACGGCTCCTGGGGCCGGCTCCGCACCCCGCACAAGCCCGAAAAACTGGGCTACCTCGCCGCGACCAGTCGGGACTATCACCTCTCGCTGCACCGCATCCAGGGCGAGGAGCGCTTCCACCTCGCCCTGGACGAGTACGGCCGGGTGATGGACGTCTGCCGCACCGGGCAGCGGAAGACGGGCGCGGTGCGGGCACGAGGGTAGTTGAAGGCGGAGCCGCGGACCCGTTTTCTCGGCGTGCGTTACTGGTGTCGGGCGGACCGTGCCTGTATGATAGAGGGGATCCGCCAACGGTCCGTCCGCCCCTGGAGTCGTCGACGCCGTGAAGAAGATCGCGATCCTCCCGACGCTGCTGACCCTCGGTAACGCCGTCTGCGGGTTCTCCGCCATCGTCTCCGCGAGCAAGATCGACGGCACCGCCGCGACCGAGGTCTACTTCGCGTACAGCGCCTGGCTCATCCTCGCCGCCATGCTCTTCGACGCCCTGGACGGCTACGCCGCGCGGCTGTCGAAGACGGCGAGCAACTTCGGCGGCGAGCTCGACAGCCTGTGCGACGGCGTCAGCTTCGGCGCCGCCCCGGCCTTCCTGATCCTGCGCCTCGGCGCGCCGTGGGAGCCGGTGATGATCCGCAACGGCGTCGCGGGCATCGCCGTCCTGTACATGGTGTGCGCCCTGTTGCGCCTGGCACGCTTCAACGTCGAGAACTCGCCCGACCCGGCCAGCCACCGCCGCTTCAAGGGGCTCCCCTCGCCGGCCGCCGCCGGCTGCGTCGTGTCGCTGGCGGTCCTGCGCAGCCAAATAGCCAGCGAGTGGGTTGGCCTCGACCCGGTCTTCGTCGCCGCCCTCGTCAAGGTCTGGGCACCGCTCGGCGGGCTGCTCGTCGCCCTGCTGATGGTGTCGCGCGTGGCCTACCCGCACCTGACCAAGCAAGTGCTGCGCGGCCGACGCCCCTTCAGCTACCTGATGCGGATCATCCTTGCCGGCTTCGTCCTCACCTGGGCACGCGAACTGTCCGTGGTGATCCTCTTCTGGGGCTACGCCGTGACCTTCCTTGTGCGCCACCTTGTGCTGCGCGCCTGGCGGGCGGAAGGGGTCGCGCCGCTGGAAGAGCCGCAACCCCACTGAACCACGGGACCGCCCCGTCGCTTGCGGCGTCGCAATTGCCAAGCCGCAAGCGGCGGGCCGGTAGCGCAACGACTCGATCATGTTCACCGGCCTCGTCGAAGCCCTGGCTCCCGTGGAACGTATCGACGTCGAGGGCGACGGCCGCGCCCTCACCGTCGCCGCCCCATTCGCGACGGAACTGGCGCTCGGCGACAGCGTGGCGATCAACGGCGCCTGCCTCACCGTCGTCGCCCGCGACGCGCACGCCTGTCGCTTCCAGGCGGGGCCGGAGACGCTGCGGCGCACCAACCTCGGCGAGCTGCGCCCTGGCGACGGCGTCAACCTGGAGCGCGCCCTTCGCGTCGGCGACCGCCTCGGTGGGCACCTCGTGCAGGGGCACGTCGACGGCCTGGGCCGCGTCCGCGACCGCTCCCGGCAAGGCGACTGGGAAGAAATCTGGTTCGCCTGTCCCGCCGAGTTGGCGGCCCAGATGGTCCCCAAGGGGTCGGTGACGGTCGACGGCGTCAGCCTGACGGTCGTCGACGTGGCCGCCGACGCCTTCAGCGCGGCCCTGATCCCGCACACGCTCGCCCACACCACGCTCGGCCTCAAGCGGCCCGGCGCGTCCGTCAACCTGGAGACGGACATCCTGGCGAAATACGTGTTCAAGTGCCTCCGCGGCGGAGGCGTGACGGCGGAAACCCTGCGACGGGCCGGGTTCACCGCCTGACCGAGCGACACCAAACTCACCGGCCCTCGCCCGCGTTCCGGGCCGGTTCAATCTCCCCGACGCGAAATCATGGAACCGACGGAATCGACGTCTCACGCCCCTTCCCCCCGGCAAACGCTCTCCTACCTCCGCCACCTCCTGGAGGAGCGCGGCATCCGGCCGAAGAACAAGCTCGGGCAAAGCTTCCTCATCGACCTGAACGTCCTCGACGTCATGGTGCGGGCGGCCGAACTGACGCGCGACGACCTCGTCGTCGAGGTCGGCAGCGGCACCGGCAGCCTCACCGCCCGGCTCTGCGACCGCGCCGGCGCCGTCCTCAGCGTCGAGATCGACACCCCCTTTTACGACCTCGTCAGCGAGCTGATGCACGGCCGCGAGAACTTGCGGCTCCTGCACCACGACGTGCTGAAGAACAAGAACGAGATCCGCCCGGTGATATTCGAACAGGTCGAGGAGTTGCGAACGCGCTTCCGCTGCACGGGCGTCAAGGTGGTCGCCAACCTGCCCTACGCGGTCGCGGTGCCGGTCGTCGCGAATTTCCTGCTGAGCGCGCTGCCGGTCGAGCGCCTGGTCGTGATGGTGCAGTACGAGATCGCCGAACGGTTGATGGCGCGCCCCGGCACGAAGTCCTACGGCGCCCTGGCGGTGCTGGTGCAGAGCGTCGCCGACGTCGCGCCGGTGCGCCGCCGCCTGCCGCCGCCGGTGTTCTGGCCGAAGCCGATGGTGGCGTCGGCCGTCGTCTCGATCACGCCGAACGCGGCGAAGCGCGCCCACGTCGTCGAAACCGCGGGCGGCGTCCAGCGGCTGCGCAACTTCCTCCGCGAGTTGTACACCCACCGGCGTAAGAACCTGCGCGGCGCCCTCGTCGGCGCCCCGAGCGGCCGCCGGCCCAAGGAGGACGTCGACCGCAAGCTCGCCGAGTTGGGGATCGACGGGACGCTGCGCGCGGAAGCCCTCGATGTCGAGCAGCACCTGCGCCTGTGCGCCGCGTTCGCGGAGTGACTCGGCAGCGTAGGCCCGGCATTCCTGCCGGGCCGGAGGCCGCGCGGCGCCCCACCGACCCGCGCCGCCGACCGGCCTGCTTGGGGCGCGACGTGGGCCAATCCGAGCCGCGGCGGTAGAATGGGTGCGGAGGACCGCCGAGGATTCGAGGAGAGGCCGCGATGCGCCGCACGATGCTCAAGTCGAAGCTCCACCGGCTGCGGGTCACCGCCGCCGACGTGGACTACGAAGGGAGCCTGACGCTCGACAGCGGACTGCTCGAGGCGGCGGACATCCTCCCCTTCGAGAAGGTCCACGTCTGGAACGTGACGCGCGGCACGCGCCTGGAGACGTACGCCCTCGTCGGCGAACCGGGCTCGGGCGTCGTCTGCGTCAACGGGGCGGCGGCCCACCTGGCGCGGCCGGGCGACGTCATCATCGTCGCCACCTTCGCCGACTTCGAGGACGCCGCCGCTCGCGCCCACCGCCCGCGCGTCGTCTTCGTCGACGACAACAACCGCATCCGCCATCCGCACGCCGACGAGGTGCCGGGGCCGAAGCGGCGCTGACCCTGTCGTCTCCCGTTGCCCTGACCGCCCGTCGGTCGCTAGGCTAAAGGGATGAACAGCATTGACCCCAATATCTCCGCTTCTTTCACCCCGACCTCGTCGCGGCGCGACTTCCTGTTCCGCTCCGGCGGCGGCTTCGGGGCGCTCGCCCTGTCGTGGCTGCTGGCGCGCGACGGCCACGCCGCGGCGCCGGCCAACCCGCTCGCCGCGAAGGCGCCGCTCTTCGAGGCGAAGGCGAAGTCGGTCATCTTCCTCTTCATGGTCGGCGGGCCGAGTCCGCTCGACCTTTTCGACCCCAAGCCGGAGTTGGCGAAGCACCAGGGAAAACCGCTGCCGCCGAGCTTCGGCACGCCGGTCAGCCAGTTCACCAAGGGCGACACGCCGCTGCTGGCCAGCACGCGGAAATTCCAGAAGCACGGCCGCTCCGGCCTGGACGTCTCCGACCTGATGCCGCACCTGGCGACTTGCGCCGACGACATCGCCTTTTTGCGCTCCTGCTGGTGTACCAGCACCGTCCACGCGCCGGCGATGTACGAGTTGCACAGCGGCCGCACCCTCATGGGCTTCCCCAGCCTCGGCTCGTGGGTCACTTACGGCCTCGGCAGCGTCAGCGACAACTTGCCGGCGTATTGTGTCTTGCTCCAGCCGGAGGGGACGCCCGAGGGCGGGGCGCCGTGCTGGGGCGCCGGCTTCCTGCCGGCCGTCCACCAGGGGACGCTGCTGCGCAAGGGGGCGAGCCCCATCCTCAACCTGCGCCCGCCCGAAGGCGCCGGCGGCGAGCGGCAGAAGCGCACCCTCGACCTGCTGCGGCGCATGAACGAAATCGACCTCGACCCGGCGGACGCCGAGCTGTCGGCGCGTATCGCGACCTACGAGCTGGCCTTTCGGATGCAGCGCTACGCGCCGGAAGCGGTCGACCTGGCGCGGGAGACGGCGGCGACGCGGACGATGTACGGCCTCGACGACAAGCGTACCGCCGACTTCGGCTCGCGCTGCCTGCTGGCGCGGCGTCTGGTCGAGCGCGGCGTGCGCTTCGTGCAGCTCTACTCCGGCGGCGGGCCGCTGGTGACGCAGTGGGACGCGCACGACGACGTCAACGCCAACCACGAGAAGATGTGCGGCCACGTCGACCGGCCCGTCGCGGCGCTCCTGAAGGACCTGAAGCGGCGCGGCTTGCTGGAAAGCACGCTCGTCGTCTGGGCGAGCGAGTTCGGCCGCACGCCGATGTCGCAGGGGGGAAAAGGGCGCGATCACAACCCCTACGGCTTCACGATGTGGCTGGCCGGCGGCGGCGTCAAGGGCGGCACGGCCCACGGGGCCACCGACGAGTTCGGCCTGCGCGCTGTCAAGGACCGCGTGTCGGTGAACGACTTCCACGCGACCATTCTGCACCTGTTGGGGCTCGACCACGAGAAGCTGACGTACAGGCACGACGGCCGCGACGAGCGGTTGACGGACGTGGCGGGGAACGTGGTGGAGCAAATTCTGGCCTGAGTGGCGACACGGTTATTGCGAGGAAGGTGGATGCCGCCCCTCAAGCCGTTGCACCCGGACGGGTCGCTCGGCCCGTCCACGCTCAGGTCAAGATCCTGCGCGAGCGCGGCGTCGACGTCGATTCGCTCCCCCGCGAGGTCCTTCCCAAAGACACCGAGGACTTTCCGGACCTGCCGTGAGGAGAAGCCATGAACGCGACCGACCTCAAAGACGCCTACGTCGCGCTGGACGCGCCCGCCAAGCCGCGCTTCCTCGCCGTCCTCGCCTACAACCTCACGGAGTACGCAAGGGCCGCCTACCCGAGCCAGGGGGTCGACCCGCGCGCGACCGCAAAACTTCAGACCTTTAATGAACTCCAGCACAGCGTCACGGCCGCGTTGATGAACTACCTCACCGGGGGGGAAACCGTCCCGGAGGACGTGCTGATCGACATTCTCTTCGAGAAGGCGGACCAGGCCGGCTGTCGGTCGGACCTGGCGGAGGCGGCGGAACGAGCGCTCCCGTGGGCCGCTCCCGTGGCGGTGCGTGTCGGAGGATCCTAACACTTTTGGTGCCCTTCAAAGTTATCACATCCGCCGCTCAGGCGACGAGGAAGCGCAGCGCCGTCCGCGCCTCGCGGACGATGACCGCGTCGCCGACGTCGGCGCCGTAGGCCACGAGCGTCGCCGCCACGTACAGCGCCTTGAAGCGAGCCACGCGCCAGGCATCGGCGCCGACCGGCCCGTAAGCCGCGCGGAAGGCCGGCCAGGCGGCGGGCGGGAGGAAGCCGGGGACGAGGGCGAGGTCGACGACGGGGTCGCCGAAGTGGACGTCGCCCCAGTCGATGACGCCGGTGACGGCGCCGGCGCCGTCGACGAGGAGGTGGCGGGCGTAGAGGTCGCCGTGGACGAGCGCCGAGGCGACGGGCTCCCACCCCGCGGGCACGTCGTCGGCGAGGTCGCGCAGCGGATCAACGTCAGCGACGAGGCCGCGGGCGTGCAGGTCGTCCAGGCGCTCCCGCGTCAGGCGTCGTCGCTTCGTCAGGTCGAGGCGCCCGAGGGTGTCGGGGCCGGCGCCGAGCCACAGCGCCTCGTCGCGCGGCACCGCGTGCAAGGCGCGCAGGAAGCGGGCCAGGGGCTCGGCGGCGCGCGTGCGCTGGGCGTCGTCCAGGTCGGCGTGACAGGCCGTGCGCCCGGCGAGGAAGCGGTAGCCCGCGAACGGCCACGGGAAGCGTTCCTCCGGTTCGCCCAAATAGCGCGGCTCGGGGACGGCGAGCGGCAAACGCGCGGCGAGGGGAGGGAGGATCGCCGCCTCCGTGCGGAGGAGATCGACGGCGACGGCGCGGCGCGGGAAGCGGAACACCCACGTCTCGTTGACGAGGTAAGCGGTGTTGTCCCAGCCGGCGCCCATCGGCTCGACCCGCGCCGGGGCCAAGCCGGGGAACTGGCGCGCGATCAGGTCGCTTGCCAGTTCGGGGGACACCGTCCGCTCGGGAGCCCATGGCTCGCTCATCGGGGATCGACTCCGGGGCCTCGTCCGGGAATTTGGCGGTCAGGGCTTGCGGTAGGCGAAGCCGGCGATCACGAGGGCGATCTGTTCGGCGAGGACCGCCGCCGCGAACGCCGCCGCGTCGACGACTAACAACAGCCGCTCCGCGACGTAGGGGTAGAGCAGGAAGTGCAGCGACACGGCGAACAGGAAGGCGAGCAGCATGTAGCCGAGCAGCGAGTCGGTGAGTTTTAAGGGGCGGAACGGGCGGTCGGTCGGGTCGAGCTGCAAGGAGCGGGCGCCGATGGCGATGCGGAGGCGGATGTACGTCGCCAGGCCGAAGAAGCAGGTCGTCGTCATCAGCAGGCCGTAGGCGAGCGGGCCGAGCCGCTGCACCTCCGCACGCGGCAGGTCGGTCGAGGCGGTCGCCTTGCCGAGGCCGGACATGCCCTCGAAGGCCGAGAAGACGATCAGGCCGACGAGGGCGAGAATGGTAATCATGTCGTGGTTGCCGTCGCGCAGGCTCTCGGCGGTGTGCGCCTCCCACTCGTCGCGCGTCACGGGGCCGCAGCCGTCGGCGAAGGTCTTGGCCAGGGCGAAGGCGGCGGCCTGGCGGTGGAAGTAAAGATAGGAGAGGAGTCCGAGAAGGACGATGAGGCCGCCTGCGACCGGGCACAGCCAGTCCGGCTCGACGTGCAGGGCCAGGGCGAGGATGGCGGCGGCGAAGCCGGCGAGGAGGTCGGCGAGGAAGAACATCAGGAACGACACGCCGAAGACGTTGACGCGCGCCGCCCGGCGCAGGGCGTCGGCGCCCGGTTTGGCCGTGAACGACTGCTCCTGCATGAGGCGGGCGTAGAGGACGCCGTTGAGCGTCATGCCGGCGTTGAGCTTCGCCAGGCGCAGCGCCAGCAGCAGGCTCGGCACCAGCAGCAGCAGGCCGTAGGAGGCGAAGACGTGCCCTTCGAGCGTCTTCAGCGCGTCGGGCAGGTCGCCTTTGAGGACATTTTGGAGGAAGATCCCGAGCGCCGCGAAGACCGAGCCGAGGAAGGTGAGCAGTTCGCGGCGGCGCGACAGCAGGCTGCGGATCTCGCGGCTGACGGCGGTGAAGTCGATCATGGCAAGCACTCACGGGGCGGGGAGAGTTTTTCTATCCCGGCGGGCGCCGCCGGCCAACCGCCTCCCCTCTGTTCTTCGCGCCGCCCGGCGCGGCATTTCGGCCCGTCGAAAATCGAGGGCAAGAAGGGCACGGGCGAGGCGATGAAGAGGATGGCGGAGCAAGAGATCGAGAAGTGCCGAGGCGGAACTGGAGATGTTGTACACCGAACCGGGTGCGCCGTGGGAGAACGGGTACGCGGAGTTGTTCCACGGCAAGGTGCGGGACGAACTCTTGAACGCGGAGGAGTTCCCGAGCCTGTTGGAGGCCCAGGTGCTGGCGAAGGAAGGGAAGGGGGAGTACCACCACGAGCGGCCCCACGGCTCGCTGGGGTATCGGACGCCGGCGAAGTCCGGGGCGATGGTTGCTAGGGCCAACTCCGCTGCGCTGCCCCGGCCGAGGAGCCATCTGTAACAATTGCTCCGAATCTCACGGCGACCGGACCGCAAAACGGGAGCCGGTCACTTGCCATAAAAGCTATCTTCAAGGTTGTCCAGGTCATCCCCATGCTTATCTACGAACTTCTTGATCTTTGCTTGGAAAAGCGCGATCTTTACCGTTTTCGTGGGATCCTTCGTTTTGCCGCTCATCGCCGCGACCAGCTGGTCGAACTCCACGAATTGTTTCTTGAGTAATCGCCAGCCCTCCAAGGCTTCAAATAATTTTGTCTTTTCAAAGTTTTTCTTGACCAGTTTGAGATTTGTCGAAATTTTTTCGATGGCCGTGCGAACTTTGCCCATGGTCGGCTACTCCGGCGCGTGTAGGGTTTGGGAAAGCCAAGCGTGCCTACTTCTTGGGCGCTTTCTCGGCGGCATCCGCCTCTTTCTCGGCGTCCTTGGCGGCCTTTTCGATATCCGCCGCTGAACTCGCCATCTTCTTTGCCAGTTCCTTGGCCATCTCAATCAGCTCTTCCTTGGTCAGTTTCGGCTTCGCCATTGCGCAGATCTCCCGAGTGAACCGCCCCTCCTCGGATATTCTAATCGCCCCTTACCCGCCGGTCAATACCAAAGCTAGGGTTTTTCCGGATCATGGCTTTGGGCGTCCGCCCCCGGGGAGAGCAGGGCTGCCCCGGCACGCGGCAGGCCCGGCGCTCGGAGACAATGAACACGTCTTCCATTGCAAAACTCTCTCGGGACGCTCACTCGACGCCCAACTCGCGCGCCTTGAGCAGTTCGACCTTGCCGGGCCGGGCGACGGCGTAGAAGAACTCGGTCCGCGCCGTGCAGGCGGCGCCGACCCGCCCCTTGACGTCGAGGGCGAGGAAGGCGGCCTGCGCCGGGTGGACGCCGCGGCGCACGGCCAGCGCGTTGACACGCCGCACCGCCGCCTCGCACGCCTCCTGCGGGCTCTTGCCGGCCCGCATCGCCTCCACCACGAGCAGGCTGCCGCCGGCGCGGATGATCTCCTCGCCGACGCCGGTCGCGCCGGCGGCGCCGCCCTGGTTGTCGACGTACAGCCCCGAGCCGATGAGCGGCGAGTCGCCGACGCGGCCGGGCAGCTTGTGCGCCAGGCCCGACGTCGTGCAGACGCCGCCCAGCGAACCTTTCTCGTCGAGCGCCAGGACCGTCACCGTGTCGTGGCCCTGGTCGGGGGGAGTGGCCGGCGGGGCGGCGTCGCGGCGCTTCGGCGGTTCGGGGCGGGCCGGGTGCGGCTTGCGCTTCTCCCACGAGGCGACGCTCTCCGGCGTCAGCAGCGATTCGAGCGGGAAGCCCTGTTGCACGGCGAACAGGCGCGCCCCCTCGCCGACGAGGAGCAGGTGCGGCGTCTTCTCCATGACGCGCCGGGCCAGGGCGGCGACGTGGCGCACGTTCTCGACGGCGGCCACCCCGCCGCAGTCGAGGGTGCGGCCGTCCATGACGCAGGCGTCGAGCGACACGGTGCCGACGGCGTTGCCGATGCCGCCGTAGCCGACCGAGTCGACCTTCGGGTCGTCCTCGACGGCCTGGGCGCCGGCGAGGGCGGCGTCGAGCGCCGGCTTGCCCTGTTGCAAGAGCGGCGCGGCGACCCGCACTGCCGTCTCGCCGAACTTCCACGTCGCGATCACCACGTAATCCGGCATGATGCACTCCTTCAAAAGGTCTGCCTCCCCTCTCCCCTTTGGGGAGAGGGGCCCATCGTGTGGGGATAAACCGCAGAAAGCTCAGGGACGCGACACCGGGCCCCCTCACAGTCCAAGGCGGGAGAGGCAGGGATCCCGGGGGGCGT
>JBBROG010000175.1:0-18936 GCA_038229635.1 Gemmatales bacterium | reverse complement strand
CTCGGTCAGTAGGACCCGTTCCGCATCCGTGAGCCGTACGATATACTTCTTCTGCATGGCCGAACTCTCCGTAGTTGCAGCCATCATGCCAAAAACCTGCGATCAGTGATACCCTAATTCTTAAGGCTGACACTGCACTAGTCGCGGCCTCGAGGTCAGTGGTTGAACGCGAACTCCTTCGAGTTCAGCAGCGCCCAGAACAGATCGCGGAACACCTCATCTCGCGACCCGCCGTCGCCCAGCGCCTTCGCCACCGCCGCGGACTCGGCCGCGGACGGCCGGCGGGACAGCGTCGCCAAGAAGAGTTCTTCCGCCACCTCCGTGTCCTTCTTGCCGGCCTTCAGAAGCAGCGCCAGGCGCCCGTCGCCGGAGCGGATCTTCTGCACGACGCTGTCGCCGTTCAGCAGGTGCAAGAGCTGCGGCATCGTCACGTCGCCGTTGCGCTCGCAGGCACACGCCGTCACGCGCTCCGACCGGCCGAACAGCGTCAGGAAGTACGACTTCAGCGTCGGGTCGGGGACCTGCAGCGCCCGCACGCCCGCCGGATAACCGGGGAACGAGTCCGGGACGCCGGTCCCCTGGCTCAGGGCGTCGAGCAGCACCTCGGCCGGCAGGCGCCGGGCGTAGTAGTGCGAGGAGAAGCGCGCGTCCTTGTCGTTCGTCGGCTTCGTCGCGGAGGCGAGTTGATACGTCCGCGAGTTGAGAATGACGCGCATCAGATGTCGCAAATCGAATTTGTGCGCCACGAACTCCTTGGTGAGCGCCGCCCACAGCTCCGGGTTCGTCGGCGGGTTGCTCGCGCGCAGGTCGTCGACCGGCTCGACGAGGCCGACGCCGAGGTAGTGCCGCCAGACGCGGTTGACCATCGCCCCGGCGAACGCCTCGTTCTTCGGGTCGGTGACCCAGGCGGCCAGCGCGACGCGCGGGTCGTCGCCCGGCTCGACCGTCACGCCCGAGCGGTCGAGCGGCCGCGCCTTCAGGAACTGCCCGGTGCGCGGCTGCACGACGCCGACCGGGTTCTTGTTCTGGTTCGGGTCGCGCGCCGACACGACGAGCTTCGACGGCCCCTGCTTCGGCTCCTTGCGCTCCATCGTGACGCGCGAGAAGAAGCCGGCGAAGTGGTAGTAGTCGTCCTGCGTGGTGCGCTCCAGCGGGTGGTTGTGGCACTGGGCGCAGCCGACGCGCGTACCGAGGAACGCCTGCGCCGCCGACGCGACCACCTCGGAGCGGTGCGCCTCGCCCGCCTCGCCGACGGTGACGACGTAGTAGCCGACCGCCGGGTTCTCGGCCGTCGTCCCCTTCGCCGTCAGCACGGCGCGGGCGATTTCGTCCCACGGCCGATTGTCGGCGACCTGCGTGCGGATCCAGTCGTGGAAGGCGCGCACGCCCTTGGTGCCGCGCACGTCGTGGTCGCGCTCCTTGCGGTTCTGGAACAGGTCGCCGAGTTGGAGAGTCCAGTTATCGACGAACTCGGGCCGTCGGAGGAGGTCGTCGACGAGGCGGGAGCGCTTGTCGGGGCGCGCGTCGGCGAGGAAGGCGCGGACCTCGTCGGGCGCCGGCAGCGTGCCCGTGGCGTCGAGGCAGGCGCGGCGCAGGAACTCGGCGTCGTCGGCGAGCGGCGAGGGCTCGATGTTGAGCGCCGCGAGCTTGGCGAAGACGTGGTCGTCGACGAAGTTGTTGCGGACGGCGAAGGCGGACGGGGCGACTTTCCGCTCGTAGGGCGCGGTGACGACGGCGACGGCGACCTGCGACATAAAGGAGGCGCGAATCGAGGTTTCGCCGTGGCGGCGCACTGTCGCCTTGCCGTCGGCGTCGACGCTGGCGATGCCGCCGTCGTTGGAGTCGAAGCGCGTCAGCCAGGTGACGTCGCGGCGCCGGCCGTCGGCGTACTCGGCCCACACGGCGAACTGTGCGTCCTGACCCGGCTTCAGCGTCTGCCGGGCCGGCGTCATCTCCAGGCGGCGCACCTCGGGCTCGCCCTTGACGGGCGCCGGCGCGCCGGCGCGGACCCAGTCGAGCAGCACCCGGTAGTAGGGGCTCGTCTCGCCGAAGAGTTTACCGCCCTCATGGGGCGCCTGGCCGAGCGGCTTGCGCAACAACAGGCTGTTCTCGGGGGCGGCCGTGTCGACGCGGCGGGAGTGCAGCTCGCGCGTCAGCCATTGGTGATCGAGCTCCGGGGCGTAGCCGCGCAGCGACAGCCGGAAGCCGTTTTGTCCCGCGCCCTTGCCGTGACAGGCGCCCTGGTTGCAGCCGAGGCGCGTGAGGATCGGCTCGACGTCGTGGACGAACGACGGCGCCTGGGCGGGCGCGGGAGTCGACGCCAGGACCAGCAGCAGGAGACTTCCCGGCGCGCGACGAGCAAGGTGAGACACGGCAGACCTCTGTTCGGGCAGGCGGGCGTCGGCCGGCGGGGGGCAATCCGGGGTGGGGACGGACTCTCTCCAACTTACCCGTGGGGAGGACAGTGAGCAAGGCGTGTTCGGTTGGAGGAGGCGATCATTCCGGGACCGTAACCGCTTCCCGGCCGGCGCGCGTCGCCAGGGCGGGGAAGATCGAGTCGGCCGAGTAGCGGAGGAAACGGGCCGAGCCGTCGGCGAAGAGGAAATGAGCGCCGCCCGTGTGGGGGCTCCAAAAGTGAAAGAGGTCGCACTGGTTGCGAATGGCGCCGGGGCCGAACGAATAAGGACCCCGAGGGCAATCGGGCACGACCGGGGTGACGTTGCGCTCCCTCACGCTGAGGACCATGTCGCCGGAGCCGTCCTCTGCCTGTCCTTCGCCGGCGTACCACCAGCCGAAGACCCCGTCCGCACTGGGAGGACGTTCGCCAACCATGAACGTATTGCCGGTGCCGTCGGTAATATCGGCGATACGAGTTCGCGAATCGAGGTAGAGAATCCCGTCCTTGCGGAACTGGTTGCTGCCACTGACCCCCAAGTAGGAGGTAAAGGCCACCCTCAGCTGGTTCGCGGTGCCGACATCGAGCGTCCGACTGTCGGAGGGGCAGGCGTAGGCTCGCAGCGGCGTCGCCAGACCGGCGTGAGGCGGGTCGTGCAGGAAGTTTTTGTCCTGGGAATAGGCCCGTAACGCCTCTCGCCACAGATCGTCCCGCTCCAGGAAGGGTAGAAGCTGCGTGTTCCAACTCATGAACGGGTAGGGGTCGGCGCCGTCGCGATACCTGACGCCGGGCGGAAAGGTCTTTTGGGTGTCGTGGAAGTGGTGCAAGGCCAGGCCGATTTGACGGAGGTTGTTGCCGCAGTGAGTTCGATTCGCCGCGTCGCGGGCGCGCTGCACCGCGGGGACGAGCAGGCCGGCCAACACGCCGAGGATCGCCAGGACCACCAGCAGTTCGGCGAGCGTCGTCCCCCGATGCGGCGTTCGCGCATTCGACGGGCGCCCCCTCGTCAGGGTTAACATGGTGTCACCCCCGTCAGCGCCTTGGGGCCACGAATCCACGGCCGTCTCTCCGGCGGAGTCGATAGTCAGGGCAGTTGGTGAGGCCGTAACGAGGACTTGAAGCGGTTCCGGACCTTGGCTGAGAACCAGAGAAGGAGCACAAGACCCGGCGCCAGGAGGGCGAGCCATCAAGACAGCCAACGCCATTTCCGCCTTTCCACGCCGCCCGAGAACTCGACTTCGGATAAGCCGCCGCCTTCCTCCGCGCGGAAGTATCTCGTTTCCTTCTCGACGACGGCGGGGGGACCTGATGCCGGCGCCTCGATGTGCATCTTTCGGACTAACATCTCCGGTTCCACGCGCGGCCGGAAGTCGTCGTCGGCGACGGAAGGGTTGACTTCCAGTTGTTTGACCCGCATGTGGTACGAGTAGGTTATTTTACTCCCCGCTCCGTAGAGCGAGTAAGTCCACTCCTTCGGCAGCCACCCTTCTTGGGTCTGTTGGTACTGGATCTGGGCATGCCCGAACGTCTTTCCCTCCACGAGCCGCACAAGGCGGACGACGGAACTGTCCCGCGCCGTGTCGACCCAGTATTCGTAGCAGAGTCCGGACTTTGCACCCGGCTGGCAGCGGATCACAAGGCAAGGACGCCCGCCGTGGACGGCCCGCCCGTGGACGCGGAACATCTCGATGTCGAGTGTGGTATGCAACTTCCCGGGATAAACCTCTTCGCCGGGAGGGACAATAATTCCGAGGCCGAGAAACATCGGCCACATCTTCGCTTCAAAGGCCGCGCCCCTCATGTCGCCGGTGTAGATGCCGGCGTCGGGGTCCGTCGGGGCCGGCTCACGGCCGGGGGGATGGTTGTCACGCCGCGCGGCCGTCCCTCTCAGGACGGTCCCGTCAAACATGTTGGTCCAGGTGTCGGAGAAAAACTGCCCCGTTTTGCTGTCGAAACGCTTCTCGTCGAATTCCAGCCGGTGTCGGTTCGTGGACAGGTCCAGGAGCATTGACCACTTGACTGGCGCGCTGACGTCACGAGGCGGTTCCGGCGGGGCCGACGGCGCGAGCCCAACGCCTCCCAGGGCGCCCTTGGGGATGACATGCTCGCCTTCCGTGCGGTAATGGGCGCTCCTGATTCGCTCGCGCCGCTTTTGCCAGTCCGCGAAGGTCCGCTCCAACGACGGGTCGGGGGCCTGAGCCGCGACGTCGCCTCCCGAGAGGAGGACGGCGAGAACGACCGCCGGGCCGAAGAAGATCCGTGAAAGCGCTGTCGGACTCATGGGTGTCGTCCCTTACTTTTGTCCTGCCGTCGAGGCCGCCTGGCTCTCGGCATAGCCCGTGTAAGAAACTTCCACCTTCACCTCAGAACGTTGACCGCCGCTCCCCGTAACGGAAAAGACGATATTCATTCGCTGATCCCCGTGTTTTGCTATCCGCCGAAGCTTGCGCGAAGCCTGCCGCGCCTGGTAAGAGGCTCGGCACCACGATGACCGTAGCGAACTCCCTGTTACCGAAAAGACTTTACCTCTCGGAACATCTCTCATTGATGCACGTGCCGCGCCGAAAAGTCAAGGAAAAAATGAAGAAATCTCAGACCTTCTCTCGGGCATGATCGCGAGGCCCTCAATACAGGGCGTGGGGATTTTTGGTGTGCGGCTGGCGACGGCGGGGGTAGAATCGGCGGCGTCGGGATGGGGTCGCACCACCCGCGTGACGGATCTGTCAACAACGTGAGGGCGTGTCATGATCGTGACGACGGGGAATGAAATCGCCGGGCACGCGATCTCCCAGTACCTGGGGGTCGTGCGCGGCATCGTGGTGCGCTCGCCGAGCATCACCCTGCAGGGACTGCTCGGCGGGCTGAAGCAGCTCGCCGGCGGCAATATCGAGTCGCACGCCCAAGAGGTGTGCGAGGCGGCGCGCGAGGAAGCCTTCCGGCGCATGGAGGAGCACGCCGAGGAGCGTGGGGCGGACGCCGTCATCGCCATGCGCTACGACGCCACCGAGTTCGCCACGGGCGTCACCGAAGTTCTCGCTTACGGCACCGCCGTCAAGGCGGCGCGCGTTTGAGCCGCTTCCTTCCCGAATTCCGTGCGACGCCGGACCGGCGCCCGTGTTAGACTCCGTATCCTCCTTCCCATATACCCCGTGTGGGGACCCCGTCCCCCGCCTCCTCGACAATGTAGAAAGGAATGGGACCGTGTTACCGCGCATCCGCATCCTCGTGGGGGGACTGGCGCTCGGCCTGTTCGGGCTGCTCGTCGCCTCCGGCCCGTCGGCGGGCCAGCAGCCGTCGCGCGATAAGGAAATCGCCGACATCGAACGGCGCTTGCAGGACCTCAACAAGAAGCTCGCCGCCCTCCGCGGCGGCAGCGAGGAATCCGCGCTCGCCCCCGCCGCCGAAACCAAACTCAACCCCGACTGGGTCAAGGCGCTGCACTGGCGCCCCCTCGGCCCGGCGAACATGAGCGGCCGCATCACGGCCCTGTCCGTCTGCCCGACCGATTCCTCGACCTACTGGGTCGCCACCGCGTCCGGCGGGCTGCTCAAGACCGAGAACAACGGCGTCACCTTCGAGCACCAGTTCGACCGGGAGGCGACCGTCAGCCTCGGCGACGTCTGCGTCGCCCCCTCGGACAAGAACGTCGTCTACGTCGGCAGCGGCGAGAACAACCCGCGCAACAGCGTCTCCTGGGGCGACGGCGTCTACCGGTCGGCCGACGGCGGCAAGACCTGGAAGAACGTCGGCCTCAAGCGCTCCTTCCAGATCGGCAAAATCGTCGTCCACCCGACCGACCCGAACACCGTCTACGTCGGCGCCCTCGGCCGCCTCTACGGCCCCGGCGAGGAGCGCGGCGTCTACAAGACGACCGACGGCGGTAATAGCTGGCAGAAGATCCTCTACGTCGACGACAAGACCGGCGTGCAGGACATGCGCATGAAGCCGGGCGACCCGAACACGCTCCTCGTCGCCACCTGGGAGCGGCAGCGCGACGGCTTCGACGGCTTCTTCGGCGACTTCGAGGGCGACCAGTACGGCCCGATCAAGACCCACGCTCCCGGCAGCGCCCTCTACCGCACGACCGACGGCGGCAAGACGTTCACCAAGCTCACCGCCGGCCTGCCGACCGCCAAGCTCGGCCGCATCGGCCTCGACTGGTATCCAAAAGACCCGAACGTCGTCTTCGCCCTCGTCGACACCGAGAAGGCCGGCATGACGACGGCGCCGTACCTCGGGCTGCAGGGCGAGGAGGTCGACGGCGGCGTCAAGGTGTCGCAGGCGGCCGAGAACGGCCCCGCCGCCAAGGCCGGCCTCAAGGCGGACGACGTCCTCGTCGCCGTCGGCGGCAAGGCGGTGAAGAATAATGAAGAGATCGCCAACAGCCTCAATAACCTCGTCGCCGGCGACAAGGTCAAGGTGACGTACAAACGCGGCGCCGAGACGAAGGACGTCGAGGTGACGCTCGGCCAGCGCCCGCCGCGCCCGCGCGCCGGCGGCGGTCAGGGCGGTGGCGGCGGCGGCGGACTCGCCGGAATGCTGCTCGCCGGCTTCATCGGCGAGGACGGTGAGGACGGCTTCAAGGTGGCGCGCCTGCTCGGCGAGGAAGCCACGACGGCCGGCCTCAAGGAAGGCGACCTGGTCACCGCCGTCGACGGCAAGCCGGCCGGCAGCTTCCGCGAGACGTTCCAGAACCTGTCGCAGTCCAAGAAAGCCGGCGACAAGATCAAGGTGACCGTCGACCGCGCCGGCAAGAAGCAAGACATCGAGCTGGCGCTGGCTCCGCCGGCGTTCGGCGGCGGTGGTGGGCGCGGCCCGTCGGCGCGGCGGCCATTCGGTTCTGGCCTCGGCGGGCAGGCGCAGAACGTGCAGGACGAGCAGGGGCGCGACGGCTTCCAGACCGGCGGCCTTTTCAAATCGACCGACGCCGGCGCGACCTGGACGCGCATCAACAGCATCAACCCGCGGCCGATGTACTTCAGCCAGATCCGCGTCGACCCCAGCGACCAGACCAAGCTCTACGTCCTCGGCGTGTCGATCACCGTGTCGACCGACGGCGGCAAGACGTTCGGCCCGGTCGCGCGCACCGGAGGCGGCGGCGGCTCCGGCGTCCACGCCGACCAGCACGCCCTCTGGATCGACCCGAAGGACAGCCGGCACATGCTGATCGGCTGCGACGGCGGCACCTACGTCACCTACGACCGCATGGCCAACTGGGACCACCTCAACCACGTCGCCCTCGGCCAGTTCTACCACGTCGCCCTCGACCCGCGCCGGCCCTACAAGGTCTACGGCGGCTTGCAGGATAACGGCAGCTGGGGCGGCCCGGCGGAGACGCGCTCCGGCGGCGGCCGCGGGTTCGGCGGCGGAGGAGGAGCCAACCTCACCGGCGCCGTCAACGAGGACTGGATCAGCGTCGGCGGCGGCGACGGCTTCATCTGCCGCGTCGACCCGAACGACCCCGACCTGGTCTACTCCACCAGCCAGAATGGCTCCATGAGCCGCCGCAACCTGCGCACCGGCGAGACGGCGGCCATCCGCCCGCGTCAGTCCCAGGGGCAGGGGCAGGCACGCTACCGCTTCAACTGGAACACGCCGTACATCCTGTCGAATCACAATTCGCGGATCTTCTACGCGGCCGGCAACGTCGTCTTCCGCTCGCTCGACCGCGGCAACAACCTGGAGGCGATTTCTCCGGAAATCACGCTGACGAGCAAGGGGAGCGCCACGGCGCTGTCCGAGTCGCCGCGCAACCCGAACGTCCTCTACGCCGGCACCGACGACGGCGGGCTCTGGGTGACGCGCGACGGCGCCAAGACCTGGAGCAACATCACCAGCAACGTCGGTCTGAAAGGTCCGCTGTGGGTGGCGACGATCGAGGCGTCGCGCTACGAGGAAGGGCGCTGCTACGCCGCCTTCGACGGCCACCGCTCCGACGACGACGAGCCGCACGCCTACGTCACCGAGGACTTCGGCAAGACCTGGAAGTCGCTGCGAGCCAACCTGCCGACCGGCTCGACGCGCGTGCTGCGCGAGGACATCAAGAACCCGAACGTGCTCTACCTCGGCACCGAGTTCGCGGTGTGGGCGTCGCTCGACCGCGGCTACGGCTGGACGAAGATCAACGCCAACCTGCCGACGGTGGCGGTCCACGAACTGGCCCAGCACCCGACGGCGGGCGAGATGGTGGCGGCGACTCACGGCCGCAGCCTGTGGGCGGTGGACGTGTCGGCGCTGCGGCAGATGACGCCGCAGACGCTGCGGGCGGCGGCGTACCTGTACGCGCCGACGCCGGTGATCCGCTGGCGGTCGGAGCCGAGCCACGGCCGCACCAACCGCCGCTTCGTCGCCGAGAACCCGCCGTCCGGGGCGCAGCTCTACGTCTCGCTCGCGGCGGAGGCCAAGGAGACGAGTTTGAAGGTCTTCGATTACGAAGGCAAGCTGGTGCGCGAGCTGACGGTGCCGAAGACGCCGGGGCTGCACCGCGTCTCGTGGGATCTCGGCAGGACCGGCGGCGGACGCGCGGCAGGCGCGGGAGCGGCCGCCGGAGCCGGCGGGGGAGGGAGGCGGACGGGCGGTCAGCGCCAGGGAGCCGGCGCGGGGACGGGCGCCGTGACGCCGCGGCCCGCCGCCACCGGCGAGGCGCCGCAGACAGAAGGCCAGGCCGCGCAGACGGAGGGCGGTCCGCCTCCGGGCGCCGGGTTCGGCTTCGGCGGCGGCGCGCGGGCGGTGCCGCCGGGGCAGTACCGCCTCGTGCTGACCGTCGACGGCAAGGAGACGACGCAGACCCTGCGCGTGGAGCAGGACCCGGCGGCGTCGGCCGGGGATTTGATCGCCGGTGAGGAGGACGATCGGTAGACCGCGAGATTCAAGGGGCGACGGCGGGTAAGGGCAGCGGTTCGGGCGGCTGCAAATCGTCGAGGAGGCGGCGGAAGTCGTCGCGGCCGCGGAGGGCGTCGAAGTCGCGTTCGGCGACGAGGAGCGCCGCCAGGGCTCGCGCCTTGTCGCTCGAGATGCGGCGGAGAGCCTTGATCGCCTGGGCCGCGCAGCCCTCCCGACGCTCTTGACTCTCGCCCAAGGCCGAGGACGTGAGCAGCGCGAAGTCGCGGGCGGTGTCGTACAGGCGGTTCGCGTCGCCGCCGGCCTCGGCGAGGCGCTTGCGGGCCGCCTCCTCCGCCCGGACGGGGCGGCCGGTCATCCGCGCCAGCAGGCCCATCTGGCCCAGAACGCCGTGCAGCAGGTCCGGCTTGGCGCCGATGACCGGCGGGACGCGGACGTCGGCGGTCTTGAGCGCGTCCTCGAGCAGTTCCTCCACCCCATCGGTCTTGCCCTGCCTCAGCCGCGCGGCGGCGAGGTTGGTCCGGAAGAGGGCGCACGTCAGGTGGCCCTCGCCGAACTGCGGCCGCGCCAGGGCGAGTGCCTCCGTCAGAAGCCGCTCCGCTTCGGCGTAATTTCTCCGGCGAAAGTGCGTGACGCCGAGGGAATTCAGGCAGTCGGCCAGGAGGCGGTGCCGCGTGCCCTCGGCCTTGCGGTAGATGGCGAGGGCTGCCGACAGCCATCGCTCCGCTTCGTCGTCGCGGCGCCCGAGGTAGACGGCGGAGAATTCGACCATCGCGTCGGCGACCAGCGGGTGGTCGTGGCCGAAGCGCTCGCGGTGCGCGGCGAGCAACTCGGCGAAGAGGGCGTCGGCCTCCGCGGCCTTGCCGACCCGGTTGAGCAGGAGGCCGAAGTTGGTCACGCCGACCGCCAGCTTCGGGTGGCTCAGTCCGACCGTCTTGCGGGCAATCGTGAGGAACTCGCGGTAGGTCGCCTCCGCCGCCACGGGGTCGCCCTTACTGTCTCGGGCGCGGGCCAGTTCGTGCAGAATGCCCGCCATGTACATGTGATTCTTGCCGACAATGCTCTCCCACAGCTTCGCCGACTCGCTCAGCTTTTTCTCGGCCGTGGGGTAGTCGCGCGTGAAATGGAAGGCCATCGCGCCCTCTTGGAAGGACATCACGGCGGCCATGATACGCTTATCCCCGTCGGACTTGGCGAAGACCTGGGCGGCTTCCACGGCGAACCGCGACGCCTTCCATGCCTCGCCGGAGTCGAGATAAAGCGCCGTCAGCGCCGCCTTGACGATCGCCACCTCGCGGTCCGTTTCGCCGAGGCGGCGCGTGCGCCGCGCGAGGAGGTCGAGCAACACCGCTTCGGCCTCCTTGTACCGGCCCATCAGGGTGTACACCCACGCCTGGTTCAGCCGTGTGGCTTCGTAGGCCGGGTCGTCCTCGCCTTGGGCGCGGCGGATGGCAAGGGCCTCTTCGTAGAGCGGCTCGGCGTTGGCGTAGCGGCCCTGGTCATGGTACAGCCAGGCGAGGTTGTGCAGGCTGGTCGCGTAGTCGGGGTGGTCCTTGCCCAGGTGCTCGCGGCGCAGGGTGACGGCTTCCTCCAGCATCGGGCCGGCACGCCCGAAGTCGCCGAGCGTGCGGAACTGGTGGCCGAGGGTGTCGAGTACCTCGGCTCGGGCCACCGGGTCGTGGTGCAGCTTCTCCAGCACTTCGCGGGCGGCGCGGTCGAGGAACAGGCGCAGCGCCGGCAGTTCGTCGGCGCCGGCGGGCGTGAAGAACGTGAACCGTTCGAGCCCGACCGGGTCGGAGGCGCGGAAGACGCCGACCACGACGCCGACCATCTGGCCGACCGCGCGGCGTGCCTCGGCCTGGGCCTCCGCCGACCGCCGGGCCTTCTCCGCCTCCGCGTCGGCCGCCTGCCGCGCGGCCACGGCCTGGCGGCGCTGTTCCTCGGCGTGCAGGTACAACGACGTCAGCCCCGCCAGGCTGCCGGCGACCACCACGACCAGCAGCGCCAGCAATCCCGCGACCACCGGCCGGCGGCGGCACCAGCGCCAGGCGCGCTCCGCCGCGTGCGGCGGCCGTGCCAGGATCGGCAGGCCGTCGCCGAAGCGGCGCAGGTCCTCGGCGAGGGCGAGGGCGCCGGCGTAGCGCCGCGCCGGCTCTTTACGCAGACATTTCAGGCAGACGGTGTCGAGATCGCGGGGCACCTTCGGCTGCAGGTGGCGCGGCGAAACCGGCTCCTGGCCGCGCACCTGCTCCAGCGTCTCCAGCACCGTCGCCGCCAGGAAGGGGGGCCGGCCGGTCAGGCACTCGTACAGGATGGCCCCGAGGGCGTAGACGTCCGCCGCCGGCCCCACCGGCATCGTCCCGCCCGCCGCCTGCTCGGGCGCCATGTAGCTCGGCGTGCCGAGGATCGCCCCGGTGCGCGTCTGGCCGGCGTCGTCGTCGAGGCACTTCGCCAGGCTGAAGTCGGCGACCTTCGGCGTGCCTCCGGCGGTCAGCAGGATGTTGGCCGGCTTCAGATCGCGGTGGACCACGCCGCGCTCGTGGGCGTAATGCGTCGCCCGCGCCAGCACCTCGACGAGCGCCGCCGCCTCGCCCGGCGGCTGCGGCTTCCCGGAAACCTTCTGGTGCAGGCTGCCGCCCTCGACGAATTCCAGGGCGAGGTACGGGGCGCCCTCGTGTTCGCCGACTTCGTGGATCTGGACGATGTGCGGGTGTTGCAGGCGGGCGACGGACTCGGCCTCGCGGCGGAAGCGGGCCAGCTGTTCCGGGCCGGCCCGCGGGCCGGCGGGGATCACCTTGAGGGCGACGAACCGCTTGAGCTTCACCTGCCGGGCCTTGTACACCACGCCCATGCCGCCGCTCCCGAGATGTCCCACGACCTCGAACCCCGGGATCCGCGGCACGGCGAGACCCGACGCGACGTCGTGCAGGGTGGCGCCGGCGGCGAGGTGGTCCGGGAAGCGGGCCTGGAAGTCCTCCAGGCGCAGGCCGGGCTCGCGGCGGCGCCGCTGCTCGTACTCGGCCCGGATCAGGCCGGCCACGACGGGGACGTCGGCCGCGAGTTCGGGGAAGCGGGCCAGGTACTCCTCGACGCGCGCCGCCTCGCCCGCTTTCAGGCGATTTTCCAGATCCACGTGGACCAATTCGACGAGGGCCGCGCGGCGCTCGTCTCCCTCGCCGGGGAGGTAATCCTCCAGGCGCGGCGCCGCCTTGCCCTGCCAGGCGGCCTCGAAGGCCTCGAGGACGTCTTCCAGGCCGAGCGTGTTTGGCGGCGAGGGCGCCGCGGCGGCGTCGCGCGAGTCGGGCATGGCGGGGTCTCGTGGGTGTCAGTACCCCCGATTATGCGCCCTCGCCGGAGTCCGTGCAAGCGTGCGGGCGGCGCGAGGAGGGAAGAGGGACCCGCTTCAGGGAGGGGGCGCGGCGTCGCGCAAGCCCTCCAGTCGCTCGCGCACGCGGGCGAGCAGGCGGTAGACGGTCCGCTCGGTCCGGCCCAACTTGGCGCTGATCTCGGCGGGGGTGTGGCCTTGCAGGCTGAGGGCGAGGACTTCGCGCTCGCGGTCGTCGAGGCCGCGCATCGCCTCCTCGAGCATCTCCGTCAGGCAGGCCGCCTCTTCCGGCGAGGGTTCGCGGGCCAGGGCCTCCCAGCCGGGGAGCGTGTCGGCGGAACTCGGCGGCGGGCCGGCTTCGCGGCGGACGTCGCGGCGGGCGGCGCGAAAGTGCTCGATGCGGTGGCCGCACTTGTGCGCCGTGATGCGCGCGAGCAGGCCCCAAAGGCTGTCCCAGTCGTGCAGCTCGAACTGCCCCGCGGCCTGGCGGAGAAAAAAGCTCTTGAAGACCGACTGAAGCACGTCCTCGGGGTCCTCCTTGCGGCGGAGGACGGCGTCGAGGCGGGCACGGGCCAGGGCGGCCAGGCGGTGGGCGTAGAGGTGGAAGACCTCGGCGGCGGCGTCCTGGTCCCCGGCCCGGAGCCGCGCCATGAGGTCGGTGAACGAGTCTGCTCCCGCCATGAGTCGCTCCCGCCGTGCTCTCTCAGGGGTAACTGTGAGTCCCCTGGATTATCGGCCGGGCCGGCGGCGGGTGCAAGCGGCGGAAGGGTCGGAAGGGCGGAAATCGCCGCGCCGGCGGGGCGACGCGCCGGCGCGGTGTGTCTGCCTACGCCAGGCAGAATGCGTCGTCCTCGTGGCGGAGGCGGGCGGCGTCCGGCCGCGCCAGGGCGTAGGCCGAGCCGTCCGGCGAGCCGCGCGACGGGCTTGCGGAGGCGAGGAAGCCGCGCCCCGGCACGTAGATCGTCTGCATGCTCCAGCCGCGCGGCAGGCTGGTCAGGAAGCCGTAAGGCGGCTGGCTGGTCGCGTAGACGATGGCGAACGCCTCGAAATCGGTCCGGTAGCGCTTGTTCTCCGCGACGCGGCTCTGAATGCTGCGGTAGCAGGCGCTTCGGCTCGTGTACAGGTCGTGGGAGAAGCCGGTGCGTTTCCACCCGTCGCGCCGGGCCGTGTTGTAGATATAGACCGTGTAGCCCACGGCGTGGGCGTTGCCGGGTAGGGCGGCGAATCCCAGCGCGGCGACGGCGACGAGAAGGAGGCGGCGGAACATCGTTTCGTCCTTTCAGATCGGAGGAAGGTGGTTGTCGGTCAGGCGGCCGGCCGAACCTGTCTGAGAAGGCAATCCGATTTCGGGCCGCGTTTTGACAGAGCGGAGGAAATAAATCGCGACGGGCTTTCGGGCTTGGCTCGCGCTTGCCCTCGGCCGTACAATTCGGTGAGTCTTCCTGATCCCTAAGGGAGGAGTACCCCCCCAACGTGTCACTCGACGTCTCACGCGATGAACTCACCGTCCACCTGGAACGGGCCTTCCTGGTCAGCGTCGCCCTGCCGGACCGCCCCTGGCTCAGCCCCAAGGACCCGCTCGACGAGCTGCGCGGCCTGACGACCACCGCTGGCGCCGTCATCGTCGGCGGCATCACCCAGCGCCGCGAAAACATCCACCCCGCCACCTACATCGGCAAGGGCAAGGTCGTCGAACTGCAAGAGCAGGCTCAGGCCGTCGACGCCGACGTCATCATCTTCGACAACGACCTGTCCGCCCCGCAGGTACGCAACCTCGAAAAGGCCACCGAGCTGAAGGTCATCGACCGCAGCGAGCTGATCCTCGACATCTTCGCCACGCGTGCCCGCTCGGTCGAGGCCCGGCTGCAGGTTGAGCTGGCGCAGCTCGAATACTCGATGCCGCGCCTGAAGAACATGTGGAGCCACCTCGGCCGCATCAAAGGCGGCATCGGCCTGCGCGGCCCCGGCGAGACGCAGCTCGAAGAGGATCGCCGCCTCGTCGGCCTGCGCATCCGCGACCTGAAGCAGCGCCTCGTCGAGGTGCAGGCGCGCAAGCAGCGCGAGGTGCGCAGCCGCCAGGAGGAGCACACCGTCTCGCTCGTCGGCTACACCAACGCCGGCAAAAGCACGCTGATGAACGCCCTGACCGGCGCCGGCGTCCTCGCCGAGAACAAGCTGTTCTCGACGCTCGACACGCGCACGCGCCAGTGGCGCCTCAAGGACTGGGGCCGCGTTTTGCTGAGCGACACGGTCGGCTTCATCCGCGACCTGCCTCATCACCTGATCGCCTCGTTCAAGGCGACGCTGGAGGAGGCGCGCCAGGCGCGGCTGCTGCTGCACGTCGTCGACGCGAGCAACGAGGCGGCCGAGGAGCAGATCAAGGCCGTCAACGCCGTGCTGAAGGAACTCGGCTGCGGCAACAAACCGTTGCTGCTGGTCCTCAACAAGACCGACCGGCTGAGCGACCTGTCCTACCTGCACGTCCTGATGAAGCACCACCCGAAGGCGGTCGCCATCAGCGCCGCGACGGGCAAGGGGCTGGACGACCTGGCCGACGCGGTCATCGAGGCGATCGGCGCCGACTTCGCCGACGCCGAGATCGTGACGGGCGCCGGCAACGGCCGGGTGTTGTCGTACCTGTCGGCGCACGCGGAGATCTCGCGGCAGCAGTTCGACGACGACCGGGTGACGATCCGCTGCCGCCTGCCGCTCCACCTGCTGCACCACATCCAGGGGCCGGGCGTGGAGGTGCGCTTCCTGGGGAACGGCGAGGCGCCCGCACCGGGGGCGCGGCCGGCCGGCGAGTAGCGGCCAGACGGCGTCTTTGACCGTCGCGACGAGGGCGGTAGAATGAAGGAGCCTCTGTGCGGACCGCCCGGACGCGGAGACCTCCCGAAATGCAGTTCCTGTTGCTGCTGTTCCTCGCCCTCGCCTGCCTGCCCGAGGAGTGGTACGAGCCCTGGGGGCCGCTGGCCGTGCCGGGCCGGAGCGCGGCCCTCACCTGGGGCGGCGTCGCCTTCGTCGCCGGGCTCGCCTGGGCCGTGTCCTTCGAGGTGCGTCGCCGCCTGATCGCCGACCCCGACTCGTCCGACGCCGTTCACCACCGCTACAGTCAGTGGCGCTTGTACCACGCCCTCGCGCAGATGGGCGTCTACGCCTTGTCCCTGTACGCCTTCGGCTGGGGCTGGGCCGTCCAGCGCTACGCCGGCGCGGGCGAGGCGCAGGCGTTCGGCGCCGAGCTGCTCACCCTCGCCCCCGTCCTCGCCGCGCTGGTGCTGTCGTGGGCGGCCTTCTACGACGCCGACCGGGCGCTGCGCGACGGCGTCGACAGCGACGACCCCACCTGGACGCGCGGGGCCTACGTCCTCTACCACGCGCGGCAGACGCTCGCCCTGGTTCTCGTGCCGATCCTGCTCCTCGTCGCGATGAACGGCGTCCGCCGCGCCCTGCCGAACACCGACGAGCAGTCGGTCACTTTCGGCAGTCTCGCCGGGTTGGCCCTGCCGATCGCGGTCTTCCTTTTCATGCCGTACATCTTGCGCCTCGTCCTCGGCCTGGAGTCGCTGCCGCCGGGGCCGATGCGCGACCGCCTGATCGCCGCCGCGCGCCGGCTGAACTTCCGCTGTAGCGACATCCTCGTCTGGAAGACGCGCAACGCGGTGACCAACGCGATGGTCGCCGGCATCCTCCCGCAAGTGCGCTACGTCCTGCTGACCGACCGGCTCATGGCCGACCTGACGCCCGACGAGGTCGAGGCCGTCTTCGGCCACGAAGTCGGCCACGTCAAGCACCATCACATGCTCTACTACCTCGGCTTCCTTAACCTGAGTTTGGGGGTCCTCGTCGCCCTCTGGTGCCTGCTCGTGCCCTACGTCCCTCTCCTGCGCGACCTCGGCAACACCCTGCAAGCGCTGCCGATGTTTACGGTGCTGGGGGCGTACATCTTCCTCGTGTTCGGCTTCCTGTCGCGCCGCTGCGAGCGCCAGGCGGACGTCTACGGCTGCCGCGCCGTCTCCTGCGGCCGCGCGGACTGCGCCGGCCACGACGCGGACGCGGCCCTGGTTCCCGGCGGCCGCGGCCTGTGCCCGACCGGCATCCGCACCTTCATCGAGGCGCTGGAGAAAGTCGCGCGGCTCAACGGCATCAGCCGCGACAGGCCGGGCTGGCTGCAATCGTGGCAGCACTCGACCATCGCCCGGCGCGTCGAGTTTCTCCAGGGCGTCCTCGCCGAGCCGGGGCTGGAGCGGCGCTTCCAGCGGCGTGTGGCTCTGGTCAAGTGGGGCCTCTTCGTGGGGCTGGCCGCGGCCCTGCTCGCGCTGATCGTCTTGACGCTGGAACAGTCGCGCGAGCCGGTCGCGGCCGACGCTTCCGTGCGGCGGCGCTAACCCGTCAGTTCTTTACCGCGCTTACCGTCTCTCCCGCCTTTACCGGGGCGACGCCCTGTGCCGCTCCCGCATCTTGCCCGAACGCCTGCTCCTGCCGCCCATCCCCTGCCGAAAACAGACACGGATCGCTTGATTGTAGCCCAGGGAAGGGCCAAGGAGACCCGTGTCATGAAACGCCTCTGGAACAGCAGAGCCCTCCGACGCCTCGGCCTGTGGAGCCTGGGGTTGTCGCTGGGCGCGACGGCCGGCGCCCGCGCGGGCGAGGTCGAATGGCGGCCGGTCGCGGGGACGTCGTCCCCCGCCGCCGTCCTGGAGAAGCCGCGCCCGCTGGCGCCCGCGCCGGCCGTCCGCCTGGAGCGCCCCAAGGCGCTCGCGCCGGCGGCCGACCCCCTGTTCCGCCCCGCCTCGCTCACCGAGTTCGCCGCGTCCGTTCCGCAACCCGTCGTCCGCGCGCAGGCGACGGACGGCCCGCGCGTGATGCCCATCGGCCCGGAGGGCTCCGGCGCTAAGGCTATCCCCAAAGGCGCCGAGGCGATTCCCGCGCCGAAGGGCGGCCCGGTCATGAGCGGTCCCATCATCGGTGCGCCCGTCCTCGACTCGAACGCCCCCATCATCGTCCACGGCGCCCCGATGATCGACGGCGGCGCCTGCTTCGCCGCCGACGGCTCTCCGTGCGGTAGCCCGGCCGGCGAGGGAGGCGCCTGTCTCGGCGGACACGACCGGGGCGGCTGGCTCGGCCACGCCCTCGGGGGCTGGAGTCCGGCCGGCTGGTTCAACGGCCTCGTCGGCCAGCCCGACGGCGGCGGCGCGCAGTTCGACCACCGCTTCTGGCTCGGCGGCGAGTACCTGCTGTGGTGGATGAAGGGGAGCCGCCTGCCGCCGCTCGTGACCACGGGCAACCCCAACGACCCGCTACCCGGCGCCCTCTTCCAGCCCGGCACGCAGGTGCTGTTCGGCGGCGGCACCGTCGACAGCGACACGCGCTCCGGCGCCCGCTTCCGCGCCGGCTACTGGTTCGACGACGAGCACACGATCGGCCTCGACGGCAGTTTCTTCTTCCTCGGGCAACGGGCCACCAACTTCGTCGCCGGATCGAACGGCGCGCCGGCGCTCTACCGGCCGTTCTTCGACGTCGATAACAACCGGCAAGACGCCGAGGTCGTGTCGGAGAGTCCCGTCTTCGGGGCGGTGGGCGTGTCCCTCGTCAGCCGGGTGTGGGGGGCCGAGGCCAACCTGCGGACCAACCTGGTGCGCAACTGCTGGTTCACCCTCGACGCCCTCGCCGGCTTCCGCTATTTCGCCCTCGACGAGACCTTGGACATCCGCGAAGACTTGACCGACCCGGTCGGCGGCCCGAGTGGCTGCAATCCCGGTACGACCGTCGCCCCGGCGCGCTTCCTGGTCCACGACCAATTCCAGGCGCGCAACCGCTTTTACGGCGGGCAAGTCGGCCTGGAGGCGGAGATGCGCCGCGGCCGCTGGTCGCTCGACCTGCGGACGAAGGTGGCGCTGGGCAACACGCACGAGATCGTCACGATCAGCGGTGGGACGCTCGTCAGCCCGCTGGCGGGCGGCACGCCCACGACTCAGGTGGGCGGTTTGCTGGCCCAGGCGTCGAACATCGGCCGCTACAGCCGCGATCGCTTCGCGGTCATGCCCGAACTCGGCCTCAAGGTCGGCTATCAGGTGACGAACCACCTGACCGCGTTCGTCGGCTACGACTTCACCTACCTGAGCAACGTCGCGCGGCCGGGCAACCAGGTGGACCTCGGCCTGAACGCGGGGCAACTCTGCGGCCTTCCCGGCACGCGGCCCGCCTTCGCCTTCAAGGACACCGACTTCTGGGTCCACGGCGTGAACTTCGGCCTCGAATTCCGGTACTAATGACAACCTCTCCTCGGCCGCGGGCCGCGGGGCCCGAACCCCCAACCCCCCGCCGGCCCCGGCCCCCAACCCAAAGCGGGAGGCCAAGGGCCAGGGTGGAATTTTAG
>JBBROG010000174.1:0-19279 GCA_038229635.1 Gemmatales bacterium | reverse complement strand
GTGGCCGCGGACCCCGCGCCGCCACCCCACGAACCCCACCACCCCCCGGTTGGCCCCCCCCCCCCGGGGGGTGGGGGGGGGGGGGGGGGGGGGGGCGCCCCACCGAGCCTCCCGCAGATTCTCCCCTCACCCCCAACCCCTCTCCCCGAAGGGGAGAGGGGAGAAAAGTCGCAGCGGAAGGAGCGGGAGTCGAACCCGCAAGGCCGTGTGAGGGCTCCGCCGGCTTCCAACCGGCTCCCGTCGCCGATCGGGTGGCCCTTCCGAAGAGTCGTCCCGGGTGGACTCGAACCACCGATTTTCCCCACGTCAGGGGGACGTCCTGGCCGCTGAACGACGGGACGCGACAGTACCCCGAGCAGGAATCGAACCCGCAACGCCTCGTTCGAAGCGAGGCATGATGTCCGTTTCACCATCGGGGCAAGGCGGAAGGCAAGGGAGTCGAACCCTCATCTCCCTGGGGGAGAACCGCGTTAGCACCGCGGCCCGGCCAACCGTATCCGGCTACCTTCCGTATCGCAGTGGACCCACCGGGAGTCGAACCCGGGTCTCCGGCACGCCAGGCCGGCATCTTCCCCTTGGACGATAGGCCCTCTCTCAGTGGACCGCCGGGGACTCGAACCCCAATTTCCGACGTGCGAGGTCGGCGTCTTTCCCTTGGACGAGCAGCCCGTTCAGTGATCCCGCATGGACTCGAACCATGGTTTCCTCCGTGTGAGAGAGGCGTCGTGGCCACTGGACCACGGGACCGAGAGCGGTGCCTACGGGGGTCGATCCCGTACCTCAGCTTCGACAGAGCCGCGTGCAGAGCCGCTACACCAAGGCACCGAAGGACAATGACCAAGGGGAGAGTCGAACTCCCACGCCCGCGGGCACGAGCTTCTCGAGCTCGCGTGTCTACCAGTTCCACCACTTGGCCGCAGTTGCAGGCCCCGGTATCGAGCCGGGCGTTCCAACCTTATGAGGGTCGGCCGGACGCCTGTCCGCCTGCAAAAAAGAGTGACCAGAGGGAGAGTCGAACTCCCACGCCCGGAGGCATCAGGTTCTGAGCCTGACGTGTCTGCCGTTCCACCACCTGGCCAATGTCAGTAGCCCGTAGGGGAGTCGAACCCCTCGATCCAGAGTGAGAGACCGGCGGCATCACCGGACGCCGAACGGGCCGAAAGTCAGTGCGTCGGGCAGGAATTGAACCTGCACAGCAATTGCGGGGGTTTTACAGACCCTTGGGCTCAACCAGTGCCCGGCCGACGCCTCTCTGTCAGTCACACAGGTGGGAGTCGAACCCACAGAGTCGCCGAGGTTTGAGCCCGGCCGCTTTGCCGATTTGCGTACTGTGTGCGGAAATCCTTGTACCCGGGGTGGGAGTCGAACCCACAGGCGCGCGGGTTTAAGCCGCGCCGCTCGTCCGTTGGCGTACCCGGGCCTTTTTCGAGCGCCGGGGGCCGGAATCGAACCAGGCGTCTCCTCGTTCAGAGCGAGGCGTTGCGGCCACTCAACTACCCCGGTGTCACTACTCTCTTGACACGCTTTTTCGCGTCAGGTTCGGGGGGAAGGAGTCGAACCTCCGCAGGCGATTTCAAGGACCGCCGTCCTACCGTTAGACGACCCCCGAGAGTACACTGCGGGAGTCGAACCCGCCTGCCCGGCGTGGGAAGCCGGTGCCTCGGCCGCTCGGCCAAGTGTACCTGTCAGCGGAAGGGGAGGGAGTCGAACCCTCAAGGGCGTGAGCCTCGTCCCGTTTCGAGCGGGGTGCCGTCGCCGAGGTCGGCTTGCCCTTCCGTGCCAACTCCAGGGGTGGGACTCGAACCCACAACCTCGCGCTTAACAGGCGCTCGCTCTACCTTTGAGCTACCCTGAAAGAGAATCAGAGCACCCAGCGGGAGTCGAACCCGCACTTCCGCCATGGCAAGGCAGCAGGCTACCGCTACATCATGGGTGCATTGTGTCGTCGTCGGGTTGTCAAAGACCGTTCGTGATTCCGAGTGGGACCGGGAGGACTCGAACCTCCACCCGTGGGCTTAAGAGGCCCCGATGCTGCCGCTAACACCTCAGTCCCGTCCGACATGGGGTAGACGCGCCGCCGGCCGGAAGGTTCACAAAGGAATTACGCCGGCCACCCGTAAGCTTGCGCGGACGACGGCGCCAGGCCGCCCCCGAGGCCGCCCTGGACGGCCGCCCCGCGGAACCTAGAACGTCATGAGCGATTCGCCTCATCCCTGACACGCGCTAGCCCTCCGAAGACACGCCCCGATCCTCGCCCTCTATTCCCCACCGAGAGGACCGCATGACCCGATTCACCCCTGTGATGGTTTCCGGGCTCGCGGCTGCCGTCTGGCTGACCTGCGGCCTGTCGGCGTGGGCGGCCGACGCCCCGGTAGTCATTCGCGGAGGGGCCGTTTTCGATTCGGTCGCGGGCAAGCTGCTGCCGGAGCGGACCATCCTTATCGAGGGATCCAGGATAAAGTCCGTGGGCACCCACCAGGATCATCTGCCGATTCCCGACGGCGCCCGCGTCATCGACGCCAGGGGCAAGTTCGTCGTTCCGGGACTCATCGACGCCCATGTGCATCTCGTGCATCGCCTGAACTTCGCCCACGTCACCGGCGACGAGGTGTTGCCGGCGTTCCTCGCCGCCGGAGTGACGAGCGTGCGCGACACGGGGGACGAGATCGTCGCCCAGACCCTGGTCGCCCGTTTTGCCGCGGCGCACCCCGAGCGCTGCCCGCGCGTGTTCACATGCAGCTTCCTGCTCGACGCGGACCCGCCGATTCATCGCGACATCGGGCTGCCGATCAGCGACCCCGGCCGGGTGCCGGCGGTCGTCGCGGACATGGCCGCCTGGAAGGTCACGACGCTGAAGATCTACGCCGGCTCCGGCCGGGCGGTGGGACGCAAGATCATTGAGGAGGGCCACAAGCACGGCCTGACCGTCACCGGACACCTGAGCAACTACGCCGCCCAGGAGGCCGCCGAGGACGGCATCGATTGTCTGGAACATATCACGTCCGTTTTTGACTTCATCATTCCGCCCGACGTTCGCCGGGAGGCGGGGCACCGGGCAACGCTCGACGTCGGCAACCCCCAGGCGAAGTCGCTGATCGCCACGCTGGCGAAGCGGAAGATCATGGTCGATCCGACGCTGACGGTGTTCAAGAACATGTTGCTGCTGTCGGACCTGGAGGAAGTGAATCGCCACGCCGACAACGGCCGCGTGCCCGAACGATTGCGCACCTACTGGGACGCCTACCGTCTGGGGCAGGGCCTGGCTCCCGCGACGCGCGAGCGGCGGCGCCAGGAGTTCCGGAAGTACCAGGACTTGACCGGCGTGCTGTTCCGCGCCGGCGTGCCGTTGCTGGCCGGCACCGACACCCCGGAGCCGTACTGCCCGCCGGGGTTCGCGCTGCACCAGGAACTGGAATTGCTCGTCGAGGCGGGGGTCCCGCCCGTCGCCGCGCTGCAGGCGGCGACGATCAACAACGCCCGTGCGCTCCGCCAGGACAGCCAACTCGGCAGTATCGAACCGGGCAAGCTCGCCGACCTGCTGATCGTGGACGCCGACCCCACGGCGGACATTCGCAACACGCGCAAGATCGTCCATGTGTTGCGGGGCGGGATCGTCTGCGATCCGCAAACGCTTCTGAAGGCGGTGCCGGGGCGCTGAGGGGGCAACCCCGTCCAGAACCCGACGGGCGGACGTGCTGAACGGCGACGTTGGCGATCTCCGCGTTCTCTGCGGTGAGTTCTTTGAGGCGCTCTAAGCGACCGGAAGTGACTGGAACTGCCGGCTGCGTGATGTGGACGTCGGGATAATCTCGGCCGTAACCGTCACGTCTCACCGATGAACTTACACGACGTAACTTCATCTCTCCTCGTACTCTTCCCCAACGCCGCCCCGTACCTGAAGGAGATCCTGCTCGAAGGCGAGTACCTGGACAGGCGTGAGGCCAAGGTGTACTACGTGCGGGAGGACGAGTTCGCCACCGACCTGAAGACCCTCCGCGGCCGGGTCAAACTCCTCCGCCACGTCCCCCTCGTCGCGTCCGTCTCCCGGCTGCCGTCGAGGGACGAGACGGTCGAGCAGTGCCGGGAGAACCAGCGTTCCGGTCGTTCGTGGAGGCAAGACAGATCATCGACCTCAAGGACTACTCCGAGCAGCTGCGTGTCCTAGATCGGCTGTACGAGCTCTGGGACACGGTCAGGGACGCGAGGGCCGATTACTACTATGTGAACGTGCGTCGGGAGGCGTTGGGGAAGCTCATGCTTATCGAGACGATGCCCGAGTCGGTATCGCCGTGGATGATGTCGGCGGTGGTCGTCTTTCCCGACCGGACAACGCCCAGACGGTCAGGAGGAACACCGACCAGAACAGCAGCCAGGCCGAGCGTCGAGACATCCGTGCGGACCTCCGTAAAGTAGGTTCGAGAATAAGCTGGCGGTCTTGACCCGTCCCGCCCCTTTCGGCTAAGAGAGGGCGATGAGAGTCTTCGTCGAGATCGCGGCGCTGGTCGGACTCCTCGGCGGCGTCTGCACGCTGACGGGGCGCTTGTTGGCGCTCGTCTTCCGAATGCGCCTGCTGCGCCGCCCCGGCCCCGAAACCCTCGTCGCCTCGGCGTTTCTCGGCACGGGGTTCCTCGTCCTCGCCTTCGGCTGGGGCTCGCACGCCGGCCTCCCGGCGAAAAGCTGCCTGCTCCTGGTCGGCGCCCTCCTCGCGGCTCTCCTGACCTGTCTTCTCCTGCGGGGCGAACTCCGCGAACTGTTCCGCCTTCCGGCCGGCCGGGTCTGCCTCGCCGCTGTCGTGCTGGCCCTCGGCGTCCGCGTCGGCGTCACCTTGCTGCCGCTGCTGGTCGGGCGCATCTACTACCTCTATTCCGACGCGATGGCCTACGTCGCCGTCGCCGACTGGTTGCAGGCCCACGGCCTCGGCACGCCGGCCCCGGTCGACGCGCCGCACCCGGTCGACTTCGTCGTCGGCCACCTCCAGGGCATGAACCACCGCATGGGGCCGATGTTCCTGCTGGCCCTCGCGAAGGCGGCGCTGCCCGGCCGACTCAGCGTCGAGCTGTTTCCGGTCGTCATGGCGTGGGGCGCCGCGCTCAACATCGGGGGCGTCTTCCTCCTGGGCCGGTGGTCGTTCGGCCTGACGCGCTATTTGTCCGCCGTCGGCGCCTTCCTCGCGGCGGCCGCTTTCAACTCCCTCTGTACGTCGACCGAGCAGGGCTTCCTGTGCCAGGTTTACGGCACGGCCGTTCTCGCGTTCGCCCTGGCTCTCCTCTCCCGCCTGCTCGCCCCGGTTCACTGGCGCTTCGGCAACGCGGTCCTCCTCGGCATCGCCCTGGCGACGCAGGTGAGCGTCTACAGCGAGCTGTCGCCGGTGCTGGCGCTGGCGGGGTTGGCCTCGGCGGCGTGGGTCGTCCGGCGGCAGAAGTGTTCGCCGCGGCGGCGCCGGCTGGCACGCTTCGTCGGCCTGGTCCTCGCGGCCGTCGTCGTCTTCGGCAACATCGAAGTGGTGAGGGCGGCGCGCGGTGTGCTGGTCATGACACGGCTCAACGGCGTCGGGCACCACGTCGCCTGGGGCGGCGCCGACTACGCGCGCTTCGCCGTGGGCTGCTACCCCTTCCACATCTTCGCCGACCCCCAGCCGGAGGAGTGGCCGCACCAGGCCGCGGTGATACTCGCCGGCGCGTCGCTGGTGGTGGGGGCGGCGTCGCTGATCCGGCGGCGCCGGGCGCTGCCCGTGGCGGCCGCGCTGCTCGTCCTCGCCGGCCTGGCGGCTTACTTCCGCCTCGCGGCTCGCGACCCGTGGACGGGCGAGGTCGGGCACACCTGGAATCTTTTCAAGATCTGCAAATGGTCATTCGCGGTCGTGTCCGCCGCCGAGGCGGCGGGCCTGGCGCTGCTCGTCCGCCTCGTGCCTTGGCGGCGGGCGGCGCTGGCGCTGGCCTGCCTCGCGCTGGCCTGGGCGACGCTGCCGCACCACGTCGCCGAGGCCAAGCGCGTCGTCGAAGGCGTGCGCCGCCAGGGAGGGACGCAAGCCACCCTGCCGGACCTGAAGAGGCTGCGGGCCCGCGTCGACGAGTTGAATCCCTCCTCGCTGTACCTCCTCGCCGCGCCGGACGGGCCGTGGCCGCGCTGCCTGGCCGGCTATCTTTTCTACCCGCGCCCGTTCGTCAGCGGCTGGAAGGGCTCCGGCGGCCCCGGCTTCTTCGAGGGGGCGGGGCTGCTCGACGACCGAATCGAAGCGATCCGCCCGGACACCCTCTTCCTGCTGCACGGCGAGCCCCCGTTCGGCGACCCGAAGGAGCGGTTGCCGTCCGTCTTCACCGCCGTCGACGGCACGCGGCCGCTGATCTTCCGGGTCGACTGCGAGAACGGCGTGGAGCACTGGGCTCCCGGCGGAATGGTCTGGCTGGACGCCCGGCCCGCGGCGCTGTGGGCCTTCGCCCCGCGCGCCGGGCCGGCCGTGCTGTCGTTCCATCTCCGCCCCGGCCCGTCGCTGCCGGGGACGGCGCGGCGCACGCTGCGCTTCACCGACACGTCGGGAGACGCGCGCGACATCACGGTCGAGGCCGACGCGGGGACGACCGTGACGTTCCCGGTCCACCACCTGCCCGCGGGCGTGAGCCGGCTCGAAATCGTCTGCCTCGACGCGCCGACCGCCGCGGTTCCGGGGGACGGCCGCGTGCTGCTCGTCGGCGTCATGGCGGCGCGACTCGATCCCGTCGCCGGGAGTCCCCGCGAGGACGGCCGCTGACCGACGTGTCCCGGACCGACCAGGAGGGAGGCGCGATGAAGCGACTGTTCTCGTTCGCGGCGGCGCTGGGCGAAGGCGTCGAGCCGTTCTGGGTGCCGGGCCTGGCGGCGGCGCTGCTCTTCCTCGGCAAGCACTTCCTGCCCTTGCAAGGGGAGGGCTACGAGTGGGCTCAGTACCTCGTCCTCGGCGTCGTCTTCCCGGTGCTTCTCCTGGCCGTTCAATGGCTGCGCCGACCGGCCTGGTGGCCGGAGGCCGCGACGCGCGGCCTGCGCCTCGCGCTCGCCCTCGGCTGTCTCCTCCCGTGGAAGTATCTGTTCAAGGGGTCGGCGGGCTTCTGGCTCCTCCTCCTCGGCGCGGGGCAGGTTCTGTTGTTGGGCGCGTTCGCCTTCCGGCGCCGCGCGGGGGGCGCGGCGCGCGCCGCCGTCGCGTGTGCGCTGCTCCTGTCCGCGTGGCTCGTGGCGGCGCGCTGGCTGTGGTGGAAGCCGCTCGACGTATGGGCGGCCGCGTCCGCCTATTCTGCTTGCGTCCTGGCGGCCGCGGTCCTGCTGGCCGCGTACTGCTTCGCCCGGCTCGGCGACCGGTCCGCCGGGCCGTCCTTCGACGTTTTCGCCCTCGCCGGAGGGCGGTTCGCGCCTCCCGCCGGCCTGCGCCGCGCGGCGGCGGCGCTGCGGGACGTGCCGGCACTCGCCGTCCTCGCGCTGGCGAGCGTTTACGTCCACGGCAGCGGCATGCACTACGTCCCGGGCAACCCCCACGCCTACACGGCGCACCACCACTGGGGGGCGGTCGTCGGGTCGGCGCACTTCGTGCGCCAGGGCGGCTGGCTCCTCTGGGACGCGCCTTCGCAGTACGGCTTCCTCAGCACGCTCGCCATCGCCCGGTTGCCGATCCGCGACGTCTGGCAGTCGGCTTACACGCTTAACGCGATCCTCTACGTCCTGACGTCGTCGTTCCTGTTCCTGCTGCTGCGCACGCTGCGGCCGGGGCCGGCTCACTACGTCTTCTCGTTGCTGCTGACGCTGGCGGCGGTTTTCCTCCTGCCGGGCCTGCCCGCGGAACTCACCGGGCCGTTCGTCACGCCGGCGGTCGGACCGCTCCGCTTCTTCTGGTGCTACGCGCTGGTCGCCGTGCTGGTGGGGGAGCACCGCCGGGCGGCGCAGGGGGAGGCGGGCACGGCGCCTTTATGGGCGGGGTGTTTCGCCTGGCTCGCGGGCTCGTTCTGGTCCGCGGAGAGCGCCGTCTATTGCGCCGTCGTCTGGCTGCCGGCCTACGTCGTCCTCGTGTTGCGCCGCGCGCGGCTCCGACAGGCCGGGGGGTGGCGCGCCCTGGCCCTTCGGCTGTCCGTGCCGCCGCTGCTCGGCGTTGCGGCCGTCGCGGGGATCACGGCCGTCTACCGGGGAGCGCTGGGACACGGGCCGGACTGGAGAATGTACATCGAGTATTGTCAGGCGATGAGTGTCTTTGCCATGCTGATCGAGCCGCGGGGCGCGGTGTGGGTGCTGCTGCTGGTGTTCCTCGCGGTGGCGACGGCGGCGGCGCACGTCCTGCGCGAGCCCGACGGGTCGCGCGACCTGCCGTTGCTGCTCGGAGCCGGCGGGGCGCTGTGGGCGGCGAGCAGCTACTACGTCGGCCGCAGCCACGAGATCAACGCCACCAACCTGAGCCCGTTTATCCTCCTGGCCGTCGCCGCCACGCTCCACGTACTGCGCCGACGTCAGGAGGGAGCGGCCTGGGCGGCCTGGGTGCGCCTGAGCTTCCTGCCCGTGCTGACGATGATGCTGGTCGCGGCGTTCGGGAACGCGGAACTGCTCGCGGGCCGCTTGCACGACTTCGCTCGGGGTTACCGGGCGCGGATCGCGAACCTGCTGCCGTCCGCGGACCCGGCGCTGAAGGAACTGCTCGCCGAGGCGGGCGTCGGGGCGAAGACGCCGCTGCTGTTCCACGACAACCGGCCGGCCTGGCTGCACGCGCCGCCGGTGTGGGAGGCGGACGGCAGGCGCGTGACGGCGCCGCCGGCGTGGATGCCGGGCGGCCCGCTGACGGTGTACATCCCGCTGCCGCGGGAGCGCTGCCGGCTTTACTTCGCGCGCTTCGCGGAGCGCACTCATCGCAGTGGCTGGCTGCTGGAGCCGGACGAGCCGACGAACGACGCCCTGGCGTGGATTCCGGCGCAGCTCGCCCAGTCGCACGCGCCGGGGCGGACGCTGGTCCGCGGCGGGTGGCGCATGACGTGGTACGAGTATCGCGGGGGGCCGGCGCTGGCGGGACGCTGAGCCGCGCGCGGCCCCGTGTTGGCCTTGATTCTTACTCCCGCCGGGGGTTATAAGGCTCGCGTCATTTGCCGCTTCGGCGGCAGATACCGGCAACGGGGGAGAAGGTCATGCAGGTCGTCATCCTGTGCGGCGGGCAAGGGACCCGCATCCGCGACGTCGCCGACGACATCCCCAAGCCGATGATCCCCGTCGGCGGCCGGCCGATCCTCTGGCACGTCATGAAGACCTACGCCCAGCACGGCTTCACCGACTTCGTGCTCTGCCTCGGTTACAAGAGTTGGGTCATCAAGCGCTACTTCCTCGACTACCACCTCGCCAGCGCCGATTTCAGCCTGAGCCTCGGGCGCCCGGAGCAGGTGCGCGTCCACGGCAGCGGCGCCGAGGACTGGCACGTCACCCTCGCCGAAACCGGCCTCGACGCCATGACCGGCTGCCGCGTCAAGCGCGTCGAAAAGTACATTACGGGTGACACATTCCTCTTGACCTACGGCGACGGCGTCGCCGACGTCAACGTCCGCCGCCTGGTCGACTTTCACCGGGCGCACGGGAAGGTCGGCACCGTGACGGCCGTGCAGCCGCCGGGGCGCTTCGGCGAGTTGGAGATCGAGGGACGCCAGGTCGCCGACTTCAGCGAGAAGCCGCCCCTGGCGAAGGGACGCATCAGCGGCGGGTTCTTCGTCTTCCACCGGTCGATGCTCGAGCGCTTGCAAGACGACCCGGCGCTGATCTTCGAGCGCGACCCGCTCGTGGGGCTCGCGCGCGACGGCGAACTGATGGCCTACCTGCACGACGGTTTCTGGCACCCGATGGACAGCAGCCGCGATTACAAGTACCTCAACGACCTGTGGGCCGAGCGCAAGGCTCCCTGGAGCACCTGGGAGGCGGCGCCTGTCCTGCGGGCGGCGGCGTGAGAACGACGAGCCGCTTGCGGCTTAGCGGAAGGATTCGCGATGACACCCACGGATGGGTTCTGGCAGGACCGGCGCGTCTTCGTCACCGGTTGCACCGGCCTGGTCGGCAGCTGGACGGTGCGCGCCCTGCTCGAGCGCGGCGCCCACGTCGTTGGCCTGATCCGCGACGGCGTCCACGGCTCGGAGTTGGTCCGAAGCGGCCTTGTGGGAAGCATCGACGTCGTTCGCGGGGACGTCGCCGACGCGGCCTTCCTCGAACGCGCCCTCGCCGAGTACGAAATCCAGACGGTCATCCACCTCGCGGCGCAGACCATCGTCGGCATCGCCAACCGCAGCCCGCTCTCGACCTTCGAGACCAACATCAAGGGGACGTGGTGCCTCCTCGAAGCGGCCCGGCGCTGTGGTTACAACCCGCACGTCGTCGTCGCCTCGTCGGACAAGGCCTACGGCGAGCAGGCGAATTTGCCCTACACCGAGGACGCCCCGCTCCAGGGACGCCACCCTTACGACGCGAGCAAGTCCTGCACCGACATCCTCGCGCTCACCTATCACCACTCGTACAAGCTTCCCGTGTGCGTGACGCGCTGCGGCAACTTCTACGGCGGCGGCGACCTGAACTGGAACCGCATCGTGCCGGGCACGGTTCGCTCGGTGCTGCGCGGCCAGCGGCCGGTCATCCGCTCCGACGGCACCTTCGTCCGCGACTACTTCTACGTCAAGGACGGCGCCGCCGCTTATCTGCACCTGGCCGAGTGCATGACGCGGCGGCCCGAGGTCCAGGGGCACGCCTTCAACTTCTCCACCGAAATTCAGGTGACGGCGCTGGAGATGGTCCGGCGCGTCGTGAAGGTGATGGGCTCGTCGCTGACGCCCGACGTGCGCGGCGAAGCGACGAATGAGATCAAGCACCAGTATCTTTCGGCCGACAAGGCGCGGCGCCTGCTCGCCTGGGAGCCGCGCTACGGCCTCGACGCGGCGCTCGGGGAGACGGTCGCGTGGTATCGCGACTACCTGGGGACGAACGTGCGGCGGCAGGCGGCGTGATTCAAGCCCGGCTGGTGCGCGACGCCCGGCGCCGCGTACCGGGGGTGCGCTGCGCGACCCCCGGCTGTGGGATGTAACCCCTGCGGGGTAAAAGGCCCCCGGCCCTACCCCGAAGGGGTTGAATATCAAAGCCGGGGGTCGCGTACTCGCGCACCCCCGGAACGTAACACCGGGGACCGCGTACTCGCGCACCCCCGGAACGACGACACAGAGGGATCTCTCGGATGGCGTCTCGCGAGCGCGTGCTAATCACCGGCGGCAGCGGCTTCATCGGCGCCTGCCTCGCGCGTGACCTCATCGCCGAAGGGCACGACGTCCACCTCGTTCTGCGGGCCGAGGCGAAGACGTGGCGCCTCGCCGGCCTCGAAGGTCAGTACGCCGCCCACCGCGCCGACCTGCGCGACGCCGCCGGCCTGCGCCGCGCCGCGGAGGCTTGCCGCCCGGAGGTGGTCTATCACCTCGCGACGCACGGCGCCTACCCGTCCCAGCGCGACCGGGCGGCCATCCTGGAGACGAACCTGCTCGGCACCGCCAACCTGCTCGACGTCCTCGACGTGTACGACTACCGCGCCCTCGTCCACACCGGCAGTTCGTCGGAATACGGACACAAAGCATCCCCGATGCGCGCGGACGACCTGCTGGAGCCGCGGACCGACTACGGCGTGACGAAGGCGGCGGCGACGCTGCTGTGTCAGGCGGAGGCGTACAAGGGGCGGCCGGTGACGACGGTGCGCGTCTTCTCCGCCTACGGCCCGTGGGAGGAGCCGACGCGGCTGGTGCCCTACGTCATGGCGAGCTGTTACCGCGGCGAGAACCCGCGCGTCACCGCCGGGGGACAGCCGCGCGATTTCGTCTACGTCGGCGACGTCGTCGAACTGCTGAAGACGGCGGCCAAGCACCCGGCGGCTCGCGGGCAGATCCTGCACGCGGGCACCGGCACCCAACACACGGTCCGCGACATGATCGAGACGGTCGTTTCCGTGTGCGGCGGCGGCCGGATGAAGGCCGAGTACGGGGCGGCGGCCGCGCGCCCCGACGAGCCGTCGTGCTGGGTGGCGAGTGTCGAGCGGACGGCCGCGCTGACCGGCTGGCGGCCGCGGCACGACTTGCGCTCCGGCGTCCGGCGCACCTGGCAGTGGTTCACGGCGGCGGCGGCGTTGCCGCGGGCGGCCTAAGGATCCTCATTCCGACCCATTCCCGAGGGAGATAACGTAGGATGGCGCAGTTCAACCTCATCATGATCTCGGCGATGTACGAGAACGGCGGGAACACGACGCACCGCATGCTCGACGGCCACCCCGAGTTGTTCGTCTACCCCTACGAGTCGCAGGTCGGCACCAGCCTCGTCTCCGACTACCTCAGCAGTTACGTCCCGTTCAAGTACCGCTGGCCCGAGTTCCCGATGAACGGCACCACCGCCCAGGACTATGAGTTGATCTTCGACGAGGAGATGAAGGTGCGCCTGCGCACGCCGGAGCGCAGCAAGTTCAAGAACGCCGACATGCAGATCGACGAGGCCGAGCGCAAGAAGTCGTTCTGCAACCACATGAAGGGCAAGCCGCGGACGCGGGCCAACCTCGTCGAGGCGTTCTACCGCTGCACCTTCGACTCGTGGAAGAACGTCCACAAGACCGGCCGCGAGAAGGCCTACGTCGGCTACAACCCGGTGCAGGTCTTCGACACCGAGAAGATCCTCGAGGACTTCCCCGAGGGGCACGTCCTGCACGTCGTCCGCAACCCCTATTCGGGATACGCGGACACGAAGAAGCGCCCGTTCCCACTGTCGCTGGCGCGCTACACCTGGACGTGGAACCTGTGCCAGCACAAGGCCCTGACCTACGCGGAGCGCTACCCGAAGAACTTCCACATCCTGCGCTTCGAGGACCTCGTCGCCAACCCGAAGGCGGCGATGACGCGGCTGTGCGGGCAGCTCGGCCTGTCGTACTCGGACACCTGCCTCTACCCGTCGTGGAACGGCGTCAAGCTGCAGGAGGTGTACCCGTGGGGCACCGTCCGCGTGCCGACGCCGGAGGTGAACGTCGCGACGATGAACCAACTCGGCGACGAGGAGAAGGCGCAGATCAAGTCGCTCTCCATCGTGATGCAGCGCATCCTGGGCTACGAGAACTTCTGGGCCGGCACGGCGCGCGTCCAGGCGGCGGCGTGACGGAGGGCGGTGATGCTCCGCGAGCTGGAGTCGTTCTGCCGAGAACGGCGGTCGCTCTTCTACCCGAAGACCGACCTGCCGCTGCCCGACGCCGTGCTGCGCGGCCTCGGCGCGGCGGCCGCGCGGGACGCGCCCCGCTACGTCGCCGCCGCGGCCGACGTCTGCCGCCGGCTGTTCGGCGTCGAGCCGGCCGAAGTCCGCCCCCTCGGCGAATCCGGGACCTTCCACGCCCTCTGCCGCGCCCGCCTCGCCGACGGCCGCTCCGTCGTGGCTCGCTTCAACGCCCTGGGCCGGCGCGGCCGCGACTTCCTGCTCCACCTCGACGCGTGGGCCGCCGGCCTGCTGCGCGGCGCGGGGCTGCCGGCGCTGACGGTCTACAATGTCGATCTCAGTCGCACGCAATGCCCTTACGACGTCGAGGTGATCGAGGAGGCACGCGGCGCCTCGCTGCGGACGTTCGACGCCGACGAGGAGCGCACTCTCGCGCTCCTGCCCGCGCTGGGGAGTTTCGTCGCCCGGATGCACAAGGTCCGCACGCACGGCTTCGGCCTCTTCGACGTCCGGCCGCTGGCCCTCGGCGAGGACGGCCGCAACGTCGGCGGGAGTTGCGCTTCCTGGCGCGACTACGTCGTGCGCCGCCTGGAAACGCACGTCGAGCGATGCGCCGCCCTCGGCGCCGTTCGCAAGGAGGAGGCGCGGCGCATCTTCGCCGCCTTCGCCGCCGCCGAAGACTTGCTCGCCGACGTGCAACCGTGCCTGCTCCACGGCGACCTCGGCAGCCACAACGTGTTCGTCGACGGCGAGGAAGTGACGGCGCTGATCGACTGGGAGGACTGCCTGTCCGGCGACCCGGCGTTCGACGTCGCCTTCTGGGCGACGTTCCACCCCGACCGGCGGCACCGGGCGTTTCTCGACGGCTACCGCCGCGAGCGGCCGCTGTCCGCGGACTTTGGGCGGCGCTTTTGGCTGTATTACTTGCGCGTGGCGCTGTCGAAGACGGTGCTGCGCCACCGGCTGGGCGTGGCGGACGCGCTGGGGCGGGCGCCGGCGTCGCTGCGCATTCAGAAGGGGCTGGAACGGTTCGAGGCGAGCGAGCCGCTCGCGGCTTAGCGGAGGGCACCCTTGACCACCGAACGCGAACGTCTGACGGCGCTGGCTCGGCGTATCCGCACGCACACGCTCCGCATGGTCCACAAGGCCAGGGCGTCGCACGTCGGCAGTTGCTTCTCCATGACGGACCTTCTGGCGGTCCTTTACGGCGCCGTCCTGCGCGTCGACCCGGCGCGGCCCGAGTGGGAAGACCGCGACCGCTTCCTCCTCAGCAAGGGCCACGGCGCCGCCGCCATCTACGCCACGCTCGCCGAGTGCGGTTTCTTCCCGGCCGAGCGGCTCGACACCTACTGCCAGGACGGGACGGCGCTCGCCGGCCACATCACGCACTACGGCATCCCCGGCGTCGAGGCGTCGAGCGGCTCGCTGGGCCACGGCCTTTCCTGCGCCTGCGGCATGGCCCTCGCCGGCAAGGCCGACGCCCGGCCCTACCGCGTCTTCTGCCTCCTCAGCGACGGCGAGTGCGACGAGGGCTCCGTCTGGGAGGCCGCCCTGTTCGCGCCGCACCGGCGCCTCGACAACCTCGTCGCCGTCGTCGACTACAACAAGATTCAGAGTTTCGGGACCGTCAAGGAAGTCCTCGACCTGCACCCGTTCGCTGACAAGTGGCGGGCGTTCGGCTGGGCGGTGCGCGAGGTCGACGGGCACGACGTCGACGCGACCCTCGCGGCGCTGCGGGCGGTGCCGTTCGAGGCGGGCAAGCCGTCGTGCGTCCTGGCGCACACGGTGAAAGGCAAGGGCGTCCGCTTCATGGAAGACAAGCTCGAGTGGCATTACCGCTCGCCCGACGCGGGGCAGCTCGCGTCGGCCGTCGCCGAAGTGGGGTGCGGCGCATGAGGACCACCTTCGTCGAGACGCTTTGTGACGTGGCGGCGCGCGACGAGCGCGTCTGGCTGCTGACGGCCGACCTGGGTTACTCGGTCCTGGAGCCGTTCCGGGACCGCTTCCCCGGCCGCTACGTCAACGTCGGCGTCGCGGAGCAGAACATGATCGGCGTCGCCGCCGGACTGGCGCGCTGCGGCAAGGTCGTGTTCGTCTACTCCATCGCCAACTTTCCGACGTTCCGTTGTCTGGAACAGATCCGCGTCGACGTCTGCTACCACGAGTGCGACGTCAAGGTGGTGTCGGTCGGCGGCGGCTTCGCCTACGGCGCGCAGGGCTACACGCACCACGGGATCGAGGACCTGGCCATCCTGCGCACGCTGCCGGGCATGACCGTCGTCGCCCCCGGCGACCCCGTCGAGACGCGCCTGGCGACGCATGCCCTCGCCGCGCGGCCCGGCCCGTGTTACCTGCGCCTCGGCAAGGCGAAGGAGCCGGTCGTGCATACGAGCGAGCCGGCGTTCACGATCGGCGAGGCGCTCGTCGCGCGGCCGGGGCGCGACCTGACGCTCATCAGCACCGGCGGGATGCTCAAAGAGACAATGACGGTCGCCGAAAGGCTGCATGAAACCGGCGTCGAGGCGCGGGTGTTGAGCATGCACACCGTCAAGCCGCTCGACATGGCGGCGGTGCTGCGGGCGGCGCGTGAGACGGGCGGGATCATCACCGTCGAGGAGCATAGCGTCACCGGCGGGCTCGGCTCCGCCGTCGCCGACGTCCTCGCGACGATGGGCGCCCGACCGGGCTTCTTCCGCAAGTACGGCGTGCCGGACGAGGTGTATCACCGCGTCGGTTCGCAGGAGTACATGCGCGTCGGCCTCGCCGGCGACCTGTTTGAAATCGTGCTGCCCTATGTGCGGCGGCGGCGGGCGGCGTGACGAAACGGCAAGCCGGCGACCTGACCCAAGAGAGAAACTCATGACTCCCCCGCGCAAGGTCATCAGCATCGTCACCCCCTGCTTCAACGAGCAGGACAACGTCGCCGACTGCTACGAGGCGGTCAAGCGCGTCTTCGAGGAACAACTGCCCGACTACGACCGCGAACACGTCTTCTGCGACAACGCCTCGACGGACGACACCGTCGGCGTGCTGCGCGACTTGGCGGCGCGCGACCCGCGCGTCAAGGTGATCGTCAACTCGCGCAACTTCGGCCCGTTCTGCTCCACCTTCAACGGCCTGATGAGTACCACGGGCGACGCCGTCGTCGTCCTCCTCGCCGCCGACTTGCAGGACCCGCCCGAACTGGTCGCCGACTTCGTGCGCCGCTGGGAGGAGGGCTTTCAGGTCGTCTACGGCATCCGCCAGCGCCGCGAGGAGGGCCTCGTCATGCGCCGCGTGCGCCGCATTTACTACTGGACGGTGAGCAAGTTCGCCGACATCAGCATTCCGCCCAACGTCGGCGAGTTCCAGCTGATCGACCGCCGCGTCGTCGACGCCTTGCGACAATTCGACGATCACTATCCGTACATCCGCGGCATGATCGCCAACTGCGGCTTCCGCGCCGTTGGCATCGCGTACACCTGGAAGGCGCGCAAGCGCGGCTTCTCGAAGAACCGCCTCTACCACCTGGTCGACCAGGGGTTGAACGGCCTGGTGTCGTTCACGAAGGTGCCGCTGCGGCTGTGCCTGCTCGGCGGCTTTTCGCTGGCCTGCCTGAGCATCCTGTACGCCCTGGTGAGTCTCGCCATCCATTTGTGGCGCGGCGAGGAGTTGGCCCAGCCCGGCATCGCGACGCTGATCGTGGCGCTGTTCTTCTTCTCCGGCGTGCAGCTCTTTTTCTTCGGCGTCCTCGGCGAGTACATGAGCGCCGTCCACTTCCAGGTGCGCAAGCGGCCGCTGGTCATCGAGCGCGAGCGGATCAACTTCGGCGCCGCCGCGGAGAGGCGCGAGGCGGCGTAGGAGTGCAGGACTCGCGTTCCACGGTTCGACCATCACCCGTGACGCCGGACTCCTCGCCTACCGCGAACTCGACGAGGCCCTCCGATCCCGAACCAACTCGCTAGCGCAGCGGTGGTCAACCACAAGGTCGGTAACGAGTTGACGCTTGCGCTCCAGAACAGCTTCTAGGATTTTGGTTTTCGGCTCGTCGCAGGCGCCGCAGGGTCCAATGACCAAAAGGAGGCGTGTTCTACCACTTTCAACGCGGTCAGATATTTCGTCAAGGTCGAATAAGGTCATGGGCCGAATCGGCACCTTACCTTCCAACAGTTCCGGTCTCCTGACGATGGGGTGCCACATGAAATCGCCGACGCACCCGGCCTCCTCCAGGGTCTTGAGGAACTCCGGGGCTGCCCCCTGCACTCGCATGTACTGCGAGTGCTTTTCTCCCCAGTGTGCTGCCGCGGTGACGATGATGTCCACCTTGCTCCGCTGGTCTGTAAACACTTCCGCTATGCCGCGAAGCTTCTTGAGCGTCTCGAAATCTTCCGGGGTGACCAGCCCGGGAGCGCTGAGGCCGACGAATTTCGTCTTGAATCGCAGGCCCGGATTGTCAACAAAGTAGCCCCAGAAGGAACTCGGGTTAGTGGAGTCGGCCTTCCTATCCTCCTCCAGGTCGAAGCCACCAGCCAGAGCGTGGAAGAAGACCGTCTGAGGCACGTCGTCGGCCTGTTGCAGCAGGTCTGCGAGCGCCTTGGCAAGCTTCCGTGACGCGTAACCGCCCCCGAATCCGAGGTGGACCTCGGCGTCGGTTACTTTGACGCGGTGGGCGCGCATCAGGTCTTGCAATAGTACGGCCCCGTGGTAAGCAACGCCCTCCATCGACGGCGCCACGACCACCTTGACCGTTTCAAGTTGCGGGTAGGCTTTTTTTACTCGCTCCGCCAGTTCGTACTCCAAGGGCGGGACAAAGCGCAGTTGCCCTTGGGTCGCTGCGTAGGCGATGAACCGATACGGATCCTCTCGCTTAAGTTTCACCTCCCGGCCCAGGCTCTTCAGTTTTTCCTCCATCAGCCGCTGAATGTCCTTGGGCGGGTGGCCTTCGGTCAGGAACTCACAGGCCAGGGCGACCAATTCCTTAAAAAGGCTGTCGCCGTGGCGCCAGCGGCGAGGGGCGTTGTGCGCCGGGCGGCGTTTCAGGCTCTCGCGGCGTTGGGCCGTTTTTCTTTTCTCGCGCATAGAGCAGCCTCGCTGACAATTGCACAATTGCTGGGCATAAGCATTCTACTGTGCACAATTTATGAGAACAAGGCTTTTCTTATTACCTCGCCCCGCGGCGTCTCATGTTGAAGAGCAGCTAATTCCCTATACAGATTTGCAGGTACTTAAGTTTGCACGGTTGTCGGATGTAGATACTTAAGTTTGCACGGTTGCCTGGAGCAGAGATTTTTCTTGCCATTGGCCTCACAGCCGCTAGAATCGGTAGCGGCGGCGTCTAAGTGCGATCCGTCCTCCTCCCCTTTTCAGAGGAATATATACATGAAAGTCTGTATTCCCAAATTCTTCGATTCGTCCGACGCGCGACGGTATGCAACGGACCTGATGCAACTGGGCGACGACGGGCCGCACGGCGGCGACAACACAGAAGAAATCGAGGCTGCTCTGAAAGAGGCGACTCGCCTGCTTGAGGAAGAAGAAAGTGAGCCCGGTTACCTCGTGTCCTTCTCCTCGAAAAGACAGCAGCCCCCCGGTTCGTCGGCTTCCCGGGGGCTGACTGTTCATTCAGGGCGACTGGTGGCTCAGCGGCCGGTGACGGCGCAGCCGCGCACGGGGCTGCCGCGCTCCAGCATGTGACGAATCCGCTCCGCGACCTCCGGGCTTTCGGCGTTGGCGCGCGGCGTGACGACGTAGACCGCGTCGCAGGCGGCCTCCAAACTGGTGCCGTCCGAGTCGCCGCTTTGGCGGGCCGGCAGTGCCACTCGGGAAAGAGTCGCATGTCGACCCGCGGGGCGTCCTCATGGGTGCTGAGGGGCTGTACAAACCGCTGCCAGCGCTGACCGGCCGGGAACTCATGCACGACGCAGCGTCGTGCCGCCGGACGCGGGCCGTCTACAACTCCTCCGGTTTAAGGCGAGGGGCGAGTTGAGAATTACCCGTGGACGGGCTTTCCAGCGGCCCGCCGAATCGTAGTGTGTCCTCTCATCGCCCGCGAGGTCATGCACCATGGACACCAAGCCCTTCGACGACGTGATCCGCTCGGCCGCCC
>JBBROG010000173.1:0-19302 GCA_038229635.1 Gemmatales bacterium | reverse complement strand
GTAATGCCCTCGGTGACGTCCGGGACATACTCCCCTGGAACAGTCATCAGCAGCCCTCCTGACGCAAGAGGCGTCAGGAGTTCAGTTTATGCGCATGGGGAGAACGGGCTACTGCACTAACTTTGCTAAAGTCTCGAAAAATCGGCCGCTTGACGCGGACCGTCGAAGTCATAGGTTGGCCGGCGGCCGATCGAACTCAGACTCATGGCAGGGAGTTTGCCAAAGGGAAGAATCGGACCGGGACCCGGAGGAGGTCTGTCTGCTGTAGCCACGATCCTCATTGCGGCCGGAATAAGGATGCCGCCACATGGAGCGCCGCGCGATTGCCGTCTACGGGACTGTCCAGGGCGTCGGGTTTCGGCCCTTCGTTTTTGGCCTGGCTTCGCGCCTCGCACTCCACGGCTTCGTCAAGAACCAGACGGGAGGCGTGCTGATCGAAGTCGAAGGGGAGGCCCGCTCCCTGGACCACTTCCTGAAAGAACTCACCACCCGGCCCCCTCCTTTGGCACGGATTGACCACTTGTCCTGGGAGCGGCAACCGTCTCGGGGGGATTGTCAGTTTCACATCAGGCCCAGCGAGGCCGATACGGCAAGTCCGATCTTTATTTCCCCCGACGTCGCGGCCTGTGACGACTGCCTCGGGGAGTTGTTCGACCCGTCCGACCGCCGGTACGGCTATCCCTTTCTCAACTGCACCAACTGCGGGCCGCGGCTGACGATTATCACGGGCGCGCCCTACGACCGCGCGCGCACGACGATGGCTTCCTTCGAGATGTGCGCCGCGTGCCGGGCCGAGTATGAAGATCCCACCGACCGGCGGTTTCACGCCCAACCGACAGCCTGTCCGGCCTGTGGGCCGCGGCTTCAATTGCTGAACGCGCACGGCGAGCCGGTCGCGAAGGACGACCCGCTGGCCGAGTTCGTTGCGGCCCTGCGCGCCGGCCGGATCGGCGCCATGAAAGGTCTGGGAGGCTATCATCTCATTTGTGACGCCCGCAACGAGACCGTGGTGGAGGAACTGCGCCGCCGCAAGCACCGCGACGAAAAACCGTTCGCGCTCATGGTCCGAGACCTCGCCGCCGCGCAGGCCCTTTGCGAGGTCCTTCCCGCCGAGAGGGAGTTGCTGTCGTCCCCGCGCCGACCCATCGTCTTGCTCCGTAAGCGGAAGCGTGCCGCCGTTCCGGTCGCCGAGGGGGTTGCTCCGCGAAACCCCTCTCTCGGTGTGATGCTCCCCTACACGCCGCTCCATCACCTGCTGCTGCACGCGCTGGACGGCATCCCGCTCGTTATGACCAGCGGCAACTGCTCTGACGAACCTATCGCTTACGAGGACCACGAGGCGCTCCGGCGGCTGGCCGACGTTGCCGACCTGTTCCTGACGCACAACCGCCCGATTCACGTCCGCTGCGACGACGCCGTGACGCGCGTCGTGGGCGGGCTCGAACTGCCGCTGCGGCGCTCGCGCGGCTATGCGCCGCAACCGATCGTCCTCCCCCTGGAGTGCCCGTGCCCGATCCTCGCGGTGGGCGGACAATTCAAGGGAGCCTTCGCCTTGGGGCGCGGGCGTCACGCCATCCTCAGCCATCACCTCGGCGACCTCGATCACTACGAGGCTTACCGGGCGTTCGTGAAGGACGTCGTTCTCTATCAGCAACTCTTCGCCGTCCGGCCCGAGCGGCTGGTCCACGATTTGCACCCCGATTACGCGGCAACTCGGTATGCAAAGGAGCGTGAAGCCAACGAAGGCGTGGCTTGCTTGGCCGTCCAGCACCATCACGCGCACATGGCCAGCTGCATGGCCGAACACGGCTTGAACGAGCCAGTAATCGGTGTGGCGTTCGACGGCACGGGCTACGGTACGGACGGCGCGATCTGGGGCGGGGAGTTCCTCGTGGGGGATTACCGACAGTTTCGGCGGGCGGCGCACCTGCGTTATGTCGGTATGCCCGGCGGGGAACAGGCCATCCGCCAGCCCTGGCGCATGGCGGCCGCCCACCTTGTGGATGCGGGATTAGCTCCTTTCGCCCCTCTGGGGAGAGGGGTTGGGAGTAAGGGGGAAACACTGCGCGCCGCAGTTCGCATTGTCGAGAAGATGCTAGCGCGGCGCTTCAATACGCCGCTGACGAGTAGCGCGGGACGCCTCTTTGACGCCGTGGCGGCGCTGGCGGGCCTGCGCCATCGGGTGAGCTATGAGGGGCAAGCGGCGATAGAGCTCGAGTGGCTGGCGACGGGGGTCGCGCCGGACGGAGTCTATCCGTTCGACCTCACCGAGACGGAGGAAGGCGCTCCGCAACAGGCCACGCTCCTGATCGACACCCGACCCCTCGTTCGGGCGGTCGTACAGGATGCAAGCAAGGACATCGCGCCCGCCCTTATCGCGCGGCGGTTCCACTCGACGATGGTCGAAGTCATCGCCGCCGTCTGTGACCGACTCCGGAAAGTGACCGGGCTCGCTGCGGTGGTCTTGAGCGGCGGCGTGTTCATGAACGCGCTGCTCACCGCCGAGGTGGTCGTGCGGCTCGGGAGCGAAGGCTTCCGCGTCTACCGGCATCGCTTGGTGCCGCCGAACGACGGTGGCTTGAGCCTGGGACAATTGGCCATCGCGGCGGCTCTGACTCGGGCGCGGGACGCCACTGTTACGGAAGGAGATAAGGATGTGTCTCGCCATTCCCGGTAAACTGATCGAGATCTATCGCGAACACGACGTACTCATGGGCAAGGTGGATTTCGGCGGCGTCTGCAAGCGCGTCTGTATGGAACATGTACCCCATGCCCTGATCGGCGACTACGTGCTGGTTCACGTCGGCTTTGCCCTGGACACCATTAATGAGGCCGAAGCACGGCGGGTGTTTAAATTCCTGGAAGGCATGGACCAGCTCGAAGAACTGGAGGTAGACTCGCCGTGAAATACCTCGACGAATATCGAGATGGCGAGGCGGCGCGCACGCTGGCCGCGGCGATCGCCCGCGCCGTGACGCGGCCGTGGACCATCATGGAGGTTTGCGGCGGGCAAACGCACACCATCGTCAAATACGGGATCGATAGTATTCTGCCGCCGGCGGTCGAACTGGTGCACGGGCCGGGGTGTCCGGTCTGCGTGACGCCGCTGGAGTTGATCGATAAGGCCATCACCATCGCCGCCCGGCCCGAGGTGATCTTCTGTTCGTTCGGAGACATGCTGCGGGTGCCGGGCAGTCGGCGCGACCTGTTCGCGGTCAAGGCCGCGGGCGGCGACGTGCGCATCGTCTACTCGCCGCTCGATTGTCTGCGGCTGGCCGAGCAGAACCCCGCCCGCACAGTCGTCTTCTTCGCGGTCGGCTTCGAGACCACGGCGCCCGCCAACGCGATGGCGGTGTGGCAGGCGCAGCGCCGCGGCCTGAAGAACTTCGCGGTCCTCGTGTCCCACGTGTTGGTGCCGCCCGCGATGACGGCCATCCTCTCCTCCCCGGACAACCGCGTTCAGGGCTTTCTGGCGGCGGGCCACGTCTGCACAGTGATGGGCTACGAGGAGTACGAGCCGCTGGCCCGGCGCTTTGACATCCCGGTCGTCGTGACCGGCTTCGAACCGCTCGACCTGCTCGAGGGCGTCTATCGCTGCGTCGCCATGCTCGAAGCGGGACGCAGCGGCGTGGACAACCAGTACGCGCGGGCCGTCCGTCGCGAGGGCAACGCCGCCGCCCGCCGTTTGATCGGCGAGGTGTTTGAAGTCGCCGACCGGAAGTGGCGCGGCATCGGCACCATCCCCCAGAGCGGTTATCGGCTGGCGCCGGCCTACGCCGACTTCGATGCCGAGCGGCGTTTCGCGGTCCAGGGCATGGAAGTTGCCGAGTCCAGCGTGTGTATCAGCGGGCAGATCTTACGAGGGCTCAAGAAGCCGCACGAGTGCCCGGCCTTCGGGAAATCCTGCACGCCGGAAGTCCCTCTCGGGGCGACGATGGTTTCGTCGGAAGGCGCCTGCGCCGCCTACTACCATTACGGCCGCTATCGGCAAGCGACGTCGTCAGCGGCCCCGGAATCAAGGATCGAAGCCCATGTCTGAGGCGATGGCGTTCGATCGGCTCACCTGTCCCACGCCGCTGACGAACCACGAGCACATCCTGCTCGGGCACGGCAGCGGCGGGCGGTTGACCGCCGAGTTGATTCAACGGCTCTTCGTGCCGGCCTTCGGCAACGAAGTGCTCGCGGCGCTGGAGGATCAAGCGACCGTCAGCTTACACGGCGACAACGGCGTGAAAGCCCCTCGGATCGCCTTCACCACGGATGCCTTCGTGGTCCGACCGATCTTTTTTCCGGGCGGCGACATCGGCCGGCTGGCGGTTCATGGCACCGTGAACGATCTGGCGGTGGGCGGTGCCCGGCCGTTGTTCCTGTCGGCCGCGTTCATTCTCGAAGAAGGTCTGCCGCTGTCCGACTTGAAACGCATCGTGGCCTCAATGCGCGCGGCCTGTGACGAAGCGGGCGTGGCACTGGTCACGGGGGACACCAAGGTCGTGGACCGTGGCAAAGGCGATCAGGTGTTCATTACCACTTCCGGTATCGGTGTGGTGCCCGAGGGTCGTTCGCTGTCGATTAGCGCCGCCCGGCCCGGCGACCGCATCCTGGTCTCGGGCACGATCGGCGACCACGGCATCGCCATCATGTCGGTGCGGGAGGGGATTGAGTTCGAGACCGTCCTCGAAAGCGACACCGCCTCGCTGGCCGACTTGACGCGGGTGATGTTGGAGGTCTGCCCGCGCATCCGCTGCATGCGCGACCCGACGCGCGGCGGACTGTCGAGCGCCCTCAACGAATTGGCGGCCGCGTCCCGCGTCGGGGTCGAGTTGAGCGAAGCAGCGATCCCGATCCGCCCCGAGGTCCATGCCGCCTGCGAGATGCTGGGGCTCGATCCCCTGTACGTCGCCAACGAGGGGAAATTGATCGCCGTCTGCCCGCCCGCGGACGCCGACCGGCTCTTGGACGCCATGCGCAACCACCCCCTGGGCCGCAACGCCGCCGACATCGGCGCGGTCGTGGCCGATCACGCGGGCATGGTCCTCATGCGGTCGGTGATCGGCGGCGAGCGCGTCGTCGCGATGTTGGCCGGAGAGCAACTGCCGAGGATTTGCTGATGACCACCGACGCCGTGCCCGAACGGGCCGCGACCGGCTCCGACCTACAGCCGGCAGACACCAGGGAGCGGGAGCCCAAGAAGGCGTCAGCCCAGATCCTGCGACAAGAGGTCCGGGAAGCGCTCGACGCGCTCGAGCGCCCCGTCGCCGGCCTGTTCGTGTCCGGCGTGTCCGCGGGCCTCGACATCGGTTTTAGCCTGTTCCTCATGGCCATCATGCTGACCCGTGCCGAAGGCGCGGTGCCGAAGCTGGTCGTCGAATTGTTGGTCGCCAACATGTACGCCGTCGGGTTTATCTTCGTCGTGCTCGGCCGCTCGGAACTATTCACGGAACAGACCACGCTGGCGGTCCTGCCGGTCCTCCACGGCCGAGCCACGATCGGGACGCTGCTGCGGCTCTGGGGCGTGGTCTACGTTGCCAATCTGATCGGGGCCGCCGCCTTCGCCGGAATTGCCACGCAGATCGGGCCGACCCTCGGCTTGATTGACCCGCGCGCCTTCGGGGAGATTGCCCACCGCCTGACCGACCACCCGGGGTCCACCATCTTTTTGGGGGCCGTCCTCGCCGGCTGGCTGATGGGCCTCCTGTCCTGGCTCGTGGCCGCGGGGCGCGACACGATCAGCCAACTCGCCGTGGTCTGGCTCATCACGACGGCCATCGGCTTCGCCAACCTGCCCCACGTGGTCCTCGGGTCGGTCGAGGTCTTTGCCGGCGCCTTCGCCGGTCAGGGGATCGACGCGGCCGACGTCGGCCGCTTCCTCCTGTGGGCCACGCCCGGCAACATCCTGGGCGGTTCCTTCTTCGTCGCCCTCATCAAGTACAGTCACGCCATACGCGGGAAAGAGGCCGAGAACGATGAGGCACCGTCGCGCGGCCCCTAATACGGCACAAGGCAGGAAACGACTGGCGGACGGACGAACGAGGCACTACGATGAACCAAGACGAACAACTTCCACCCTTCGCGCAGTTCAAGGGAGGTGCTTATGGCGGTCGAAACCGTTGAGACCCAAGCGCCGCAACACGCGCCTCCCGACTGGTTCACCTCGTCCGCCGAGCGCGAACGCCACGCGCAACCCCGGCCCGAGGAGTTCAAGCTGCCGCTCGGGCCGCTCAAGGTGGTTCATGCTTATTGGCTCGCCGGCATGAGTTGCGACGGCTGCTCGATCGCGGTACTCGGCGCCACCAGCCCGCCGGTCGAAGACTTGCTGGCCGGCGCCATCCCCGGCATGCCGAAAATCGTGCTGCACCATCCGGTGCTCTCCGTCGAGGCCGGGGAGGAATTCGTCCGTAACTTCGAGTTGGCCGAACAGGGGAAGCTCGGCGCCCCTTACGTGGTGATCTACGAGGGCTCGATTGCCGACGAACGGATCGCGGCCAAAACGGGCGGGTACTGGGTGGGCCTGGGCGTCGAAAAACACCCCGACGGGACGAACCATCCGATCCCGACGTCCGCGTGGCTGAAGCGCCTTGCCGAGGGCGCGGCCGCCGTGATCGCCATCGGGACCTGTGCCACCTGGGGCGGCATCCCCGCCGCGGCCGGCAACCCGACAGGGTCGATGGCGGTCATGGACTTCCTGGGGAAGGATTACCGCAGTGCCTACGGCTTGCCGGTGATCAACATCCCCGGCTGCTCGCCCGTCGGCGACAATTTCACGGAAACCGTGGCGACGATCCTCCTCTTCCTGCAGGGGCTTGGGCCGCTGCCCGAGTTCGACGAGCTGGGGCGCCCGGCCTGGCTCTTCGGCGAAACCGTTCATCGGAAATGCGTGCGGGCGGGCTACTATGAGGAGGGGGTCTTCGCGAAGAAATTCGGTGACAAGGAATGTCTGGTGGAGGTAGGCTGCTGGGGTCCCGTCGTCCAGTGCAACATCACGTCCCGCGGGGCCATCAATCACATGGGCGGTTGCATGAACACGGGCGGCATTTGCATCGGCTGCACGATGCCGGGATTCCCGGACCGCTTCGCGCCGTTTTACGTGACGCCGCCCGGCTCGACGGTTTCGACCCACTCCTCGCGCCTGCTCGGAACCTTCATCCGGCCGCTGCGCCGCCTCACCCAGCACTTCCAGAACATGACGCCGCGCTGGGACGACGAGAAGCACGTCCCGAGCGGCTGGGGGCACGTCGCCACGGCCGGCCCGCTGAAGCGCCTCGTGCATTACATGTATCAGAAGTATCAATTCCTGGGCTCCAAGAAGCCCGGGGGGTAGCAGGGGTTAGGAGGTCCAAGGCATGTGGGTACTCGGCTACGCCCTCGGCGCCGCGGTGGTCGCCGTCGTCGCCCTACTGCTGATCGCCATTCTTCTCGTCGCCCGCAACATCGAACGACTCGCCGGGACAGCGCTGGCCGTGGCGGGGACCATCGAGACGGCCACCCGGCCCATCTGGACACTGGCCGACGCCAATCAAATCGTTGAGGAAATAGCGACCGCCGTCCGTTCGATCGATTCTCAGGTTACGACCCTGGCCGACCACCTCGCCCCGGAGAACGCGGGAGGGTGGCAAAATGTCTGACGCGGACTTGCAACTCTGGTGGCTGGCCGTCGGGCTGGGCGTCGTGGTGGTGATCGTCGTCGCCGTGCTCCTCCGGCTGATCGTCCGGACGGCCGGGCGCATCCACCAGGCCGTTGCCGACATCTGGACCGGCGGCAAGCAGATTGCCGGCAACACGGTCACCATCGCCTTGCTGCAGCGGACGAATTACCTGGCGGGAGAGTTACTGGGCTCGGCCGGACATATCGCCAAGGCCTCCGGCCGGATCCGGCGGGCTACCGGAAGGGCGTCCTGATCGTCCCGCATACGAGAGGCGCGGTTGACAACAATGGCGACTGTAAGGCCCGGCACCAAAATGGGACGAACACTCGAAGAGATCGGCCAGGGCGTCATTCGCTACGGACTGGTAGCGGTTTTGCTCTGGGTCGGCGCCCTGAAGTTTACGGAGTACGAGGCCGAAGGCATCAAGCCGTTCGTGTCCAACAGCCCGCTCATGTCCTGGGGATACCAGGTGATGAGCGTGCGGGGATTCGCCGCCCTGATTGGCGTCATGGAAATCGCGATGGGGGTACTGATCGCCACGCGCCGTTTTTTGCCCGTGGCGTCCGCCGTCGGCAGCCTGGGGGCAACGGGAATGTTCCTGGTCACGTTGAGCTTTACGGTGACGACGCCCGGGGTGTGGCAAGAGGGGTACGGATTCCCCTTCCCTTCGCCGCTGCCGGGGCAGTTCCTGGCCAAGGATATCCTGTTTCTGGGAGCGTCCCTCTGGTCGGCGGGCGAGGCGTTGCGCGCGGCGGGCAAATGATCGCCGGCTTCCGATCGGCGAGGCCATGCGGAGGGTGTCATGGTAATTGTGCTTACCGTGCTGAGTTGCCTGGCGGTCCTGGCGCTCCTCGGCGTCGTGGCCGTGAACCTCGTGTCCATCGCCCGCGCGCTGGAGGAGATCGGCGGCACCCCGATCAGCTACCTGGCCAAGATTCGCTTCGGCCTGCGGGCCATCGAGGTCGAAACCTCCCACCTCGAACCCCAGGCGGCCGCGCTCACCAACGGCCTGCGCACGCTGGACGCGGCCCTGCGCGAGGTCGAACGCGACCTGGCGGCCACGCTGACCAACCTGCGAGGAGGTGGGGTATGACCGACGCCGTCTTGTGGATCTGGGGAATCACGCTCGGCCTCGTCACGGTGGTGATCGTCCCGCTGGCCGTCTACCTCCTGCAGCGGACGCTGCTCGCCGCCCGGTCCATCGAGCGCTACACCCGCGAAGCGCTGGCGGCGGGGGGCGGCATCGCGTCCAACACCGCCGCGATCGCGGCCCTCGAAGATACCATCCAGGCCGCCTCGTCGCTGCTGGAGGCGGCCGAACTGCTGAAACGCCGGACCGCCGCGGTCGCCGACGCGGTCGCCGGCGCGCAGGGGGAGAAGTGACGCCGTGACAACCTTCCTGGTCGTCTGGACGCTGGTCATCGCCGCCGCCGTCGTTCTGGTCCTGGCGATCTATCTGATTGCCATCGCCTACTTCCTTTACCGCGCGGGGGGCGGCGCCGGCAGCCACCTGGCCCGGCTGGCCGGCGGACTGGCGGCCGTCCGTCAGAATGCCGCTCCCCTGGAGCAGCGCATGGCGACCATCGCCAAGGCCCTCGCCGCGCTGCGCGGCGAGTTACAGGCGGTCGACGTGTCCCTGACGGAGGCGGTGCAATCGCTCCGCCCTTGAGGAGTCGCTATGTGCTTCAAGAACCTCCCGATCGAGTTCGACGCGCAGGGCAAAATGCACCTCCGGGAGGACGCGGCGGTCGCCTACGGCCTCCGCGAGCGGCCGGGCGGCTCCGGCCCGCGCACGCTGAGCGAGGAGCAGGTCCGCGAGCTGGTGGCGCGTAACGGCTACATCAAGGATGTCGATTTCGATCCCGTCACCCGCGTGGCCGGGGCCTTGGCCTTTCACGCGGTCGCGGACCTGAAAGAGCGGAAAGTGCTGGCGGCGAACTCCATGGCCACGCTGTTCCGCGGTTACGAAGTGATCATGCTGGGCCGCGACCCGCGCGACGCCATCTTCATCACGAGCCGGGCCTGCGGCGTCTGCGGCGGCGTCCACGCCGTCACGGCCTGCCTGGCCCTGGAGATGGCCATGGGACTGGTCCCGCCGCCGCTCGGCGTGGTCGCACGGAACCTCATGCTCGCCATGGAATTCCAGTACGACCATCCGCTCCACCTCTTCCTGCTCGCCGGACCCGACTACTCGCGCCAGCTCGTCGAACAGACGAACCCGGAAGTCTGGGAGAAGGCGGCCGCGTATCGCGCCCCCGGCCGCGCCTGGCACGGCTACGAGACGGTCGGCCGGATCATGGAAGACCTGAACCCGCTGACCGGCAAGCTCTACGTCGAGGCCCTGCACATGACGCGCGTGGCGCGCGAGGCCTACGTGGTCCTGGGCGGCAAGTATCCTCACCCCGAGACGATCGTGCCCGGCGGGGTCAGCACCACGATCAGCCTGCAGACCTTCAACGAGTATTACGTCCGCCTGCAGAAGTTCTTCGACTACGCGAAGAAGGTCGTGGCGATCTGGGACGACATCACGGAGTTCTTCTACGCGGTCAATCCGTTGTACAAGCAGGTGGGGGCCCGGCCCGCCAGCATGATCGAAGTCGGCATCTGGGACGACCCCGACGCCTACGACGCCACGTACGCCAACTGCGACCACTGGGGCGAGCGCCGCTGGTCCACGCCCGGCGCCGTCATCGACGGGAAGCTGGTCACGACGAAACTGACGGCCATCAACGCCGGCCTGGAGGAATTCGTCGAACGCTCCTACTACGAGCCGTGGGCCGGCGGGAAGTTCGCCACCGACCCGTTGGGCAACCCCCTTAGCCCGTACCACCCCTGGAACAAGGAAACCAAGCCCAAGCCGGTCGGCCAGAACTGGAAAGAGAAGTACTCCTGGTCTTGCGCGCCGCGCTGGGACCGCCAGACGGTGGAGGCCGGGGCGTACACGCGGCTCTGGGTCACGGCGGCGGCGCAAAAGATCCGGCCGAACCCCTTCCTCGAGGCCACCGGCCGCAGCCTGCGCTTCAAGCTGCCGCGGGCCGGCCTCCCGGAGGTCGAACTGGAATGGAAGATCCCCGAAGTCTGGAACGCCTTCGAGCGCAATCGCGCCCGCGCCTACGCCATCGCGTTTAACGCCCTGGTCTCGATGAACGACTGGCTGAAGGGTCTGGACTTGCTCAAGAACGGCAAGACCGAGGTGGCCACGCCCTTTGAAATCCCCAAGCACGGCACCCAGGTCGGCGTCGGCTTCTGGGGTGCCGGCCGCGGCTGGCTGACCCACCACCTGGTGCTCCAGGACGGCTTCGTGTCGAACTACCAGATCGTGACCCCCTCGACCATCAACGCCTCGCCCCGCGACCCCTGGGACAACATGGGGGCCTACGAGGAGGCCGTGCTGAACACGCCGCTGCTCGAGACCTTCACGGAGCCCGCGAAGTTCAAGGGGATCGACATCCTGCGCACGATCCGCAGCTTCGACCCGTGCATGCCCTGCACGACGCATATCCACGCCGGGGACCGGACGATCACGCGCGAGGTCAATACCTGTGCGTGCGGGGCGGAGGACTGAGCCGATGCGCACCCTGATCGCCGGCGTCGGCTACTCGAACCTGAGCGACCTGTCGGTCGGGCCTCTGGTCGCCGAGCAACTGGGCCGGGAAGAGTGGCCGGCGGACGTCGAGGTCGATGACCTGAGCTACGGGCCGATTGCCGTGGTCCACCGGTTCGCCGAGGCGGAGCCGCCCTACCGGCGCCTCGTCCTGGTCGGCGCGGTGGACCGGGGACGGCAAGGACCCGACATCCGGTGTTACCGCTGGGACGGCGTGCTGCCGCCCCCCGAGGAGATCCAGGCCCGGGTCGCGGAGGCGGTCACCGGCGTGATCGATCTGGACAACCTCCTGATCGTCACCGGGCACTTCGGCGTGTTGCCCCCCGAGGTGTTCGTCGTGGAAGTGCGGCCGCGGGCCACCGAGTTCGGTATGCAGACCAGTCCGGCCGTCACCGCCCTCCTCGCGGAGGTCCGCCGCCTGGTCCGCGGCATCGCCGAGGGGGCGCCGGGCGAACTCGGCTGCTGTGTCGGCGGCGCGGGGGGGCGGGCGCTAGCGGAGTGATTCGCATGGCCGATCTGGAAAAACACGCGGCCCGCATCGCCGAGTTGGTGCAGCATTTTGAGGCGGGCGACGACGGCGTCAAGGAAAAGGTTTTCGAGTTGCTGGAGAACATCGACCACCTGCACCGGACCTGCGTGTGGCGCCTGTTCGAGCTGGTCACCGAGTTGGGGGGCAAGGGGTTAATCGACCGCGTCACGGCGGACCCGGCGGTCAAAACGCTCTTCGTGCTGTACGACCTGATCCCGACGGAGCCGCTCCGGCCGGTCGTCAGTGATGCCCCCGTGACGACGCCGTATACGGGAGGCTTTGTGCCGCTGGGCCTGAGTCGGCTGGGCCGGCAGAAGACGGAGTGGCAGGTGGCGTTTGCCAGCGCGGACCTGCCCGCCGGGTCGCTCCAGGCGGTGGAGATCGACGGCATTCCCGTGTTGCTGAGCAGTCTGGCGGAGGGCGTGTTCGCGTACCGAAACGCCTGCGGCGGGAGCGCCCTGCCTCTCCACCTCGGCACGCTCGCCGGCGGCGAGATCCACTGCCCCTGGCACGGCTGCCGCTATGACGCGAAGACGGGGAAGCAGATCGGGGGCTCGGGAATTGACCTGCGGCCCTTTCCGGTGTCGGTGCAAGAGGGGACGATCCGGGTGGCCGTTCGTGCGGCCGACTGAGGAGTTGGGGATGCGCGTGCTGATCGCCGGCGTCGGCAACGTGTTACGCGGCGACGACGGTTTCGGCGTCGAGGTTCTGCGGCGCCTGGAGGGGCAGATGGGCGGCGCCGACGGCGTGCAGTTCTTTGAGAGCGGCATCGCCGGCATCGGTCTCGTCCAGCAACTTTTTGACAACTACGACGCCCTGATCGTGCTGGACGCCCTCGACCGCGGGGCCGAGCCGGGGACGGTCTTCGTCCTGGAAGCCGACGTCGCGGCGTTGGCGGCGCCGGGCGGGTTGCGGGAGCCGGTCGATCTGCACCAGGCCGACCCGGAGGGCGTCTTTCGCCTCGCCGCGGCGCTGGGGGTCTTGCCCCGCCGGGCCTGGATCGTGGGCTGCCAGGCCGCGACGTGCGACGACCTGGGCGTCGGCTTGAGCGAATCGGTTTGCCGGGCCATTCCCGCGGCCCTCCGGCGGGTATACGATATTCTTGCGACCTTGAAAACGGCCACGAGCGAAGCCTATGATCCCGTCTGAAGGTCCGGAAAATGCGGGCGTCGAGGAGCTTGCCGCGGCCGACGAGATCCTGCAAGTGATGTACTGGCTGCGCGGCGAGCAGCTGGCCGCCGACGTCACGGCGCCGGGCCTGGTGCGCTGGGTCGGCCTGGATGTCGGGCTGATCGGCCGGCTGTTGGAGCGCCTGGCCGCGGCCGGGTTGGTGCAATCGGTCGGGGAGCCGGCCGGCGACGGCGCGGCGCGTTACGCGCTGACGGCGTCCGGCGTTCGGGAAGGGGGGCGGCGCTTCGCGGACGAGTTCGCCGATCTCACGCGCCCCGGCCACTACGAGTGTAATGACCCGAACTGCGAGTGCCAGCGCACCGGGAACGCGGCGGATTGCACGCACCGGCACGTCGAGGGAGCGAAGTCATGAACAAGATCGCGATAGCGGGCAAAGGCGGCAGTGGGAAGACGACCATCTCGGGCATCCTGGCCCGAGTCCTCGCGCGGGGCGGTCGTCCCGTCTGGGCCATCGACGCCGATACCAGCCCGAACCTTGCGCTGACGCTGGGCGTCCCGCGCGACCGTCTGGGCGAACTGCGATCCATGCCCCGCAGCATCCTCCAGGAGCAGACCGACGAGGCGGGCAAACGCAGGATGGTGCTCGGTATGCCGCCGGCGGAGGTCGCCGCCAGCTACGGCATCCCGACACCGGACGGCCCGACGTTGCTGCTGATGGGCACCGTCGATCACGCCGGTGCCGGCTGACTGTGCAGCGCCCATGCCGCGGTGCGGCAGCTGCTGGGGGGGATGTTGGGAGAGAACCAGGTAGTGACCGTGGTCGATATGGAGGCGGGTCTGGAGCATCTCAGCCGCGGTACGGACCGGCACGTCGATACCTTGCTGGTCGTCATGGAGCCTTACTACAAGGCGCTCGAGACCGCCCGCCGCTGTGCGGAGTTGGGACGGGAACTCGGCATCGCGCGGGTCTTCGGCGTGGCCAACAAGCTGCGTGGGCCGGAAGACACGGCGGCGGTGCGGACCTACGCCGCCGCCCACGGCTTGCGCCTCGTCGGCGAGGTGCCTTTTGACGAAGGCGTGTCTCAAGCCGAGCGGGTCGGCCAGGCCCCGTCGGCCGCCCCGGAGACGCCCGCGGCCCGGGCCATCGGCGACCTGGCGACCACCCTCCATGCCGAGGGGGCGCTGCCCTGAATGGGCTTCCTTGGGCCGACGCGGTACTCGAAAAAAAGTCGCCCCTCCTTGACGAGGCTTTTCCCATGCCTATTTTCAGTCGTATGTGGAAATCCAAACCTCTCCCGCGGATCCTGGCCGTCAGCCTGGGCTGGGCCTGGCTCTCCGCTAATTCGGCGTATGCCTGAGGCCAAGGCCCCTGAGCTTGCGGCTCCGGCGAGACAGTTGTCTCGCGTTATCAGTGGCCGATCCTTCTCCTCGGCACCATGCTCTTGCTGTCGTTGGCCTGCTTCGCCTTCGCCTGGTTTCTGACGCGCCGCAAGCTAAAGCGCCTCGTGCTGGCTTGACGGATTCCTCGGTTCGCGGCCCGGAGTCTTACCGACATGGGAAAATTCAGCCGAGTGGTCTTGTTTACGGGGGTCTTCCTGGGCAGCCAACTGGCATGGCCGCCTTACGGTGTCGCCAAAGACTGATGAAAGAAACCCGAGACGGAGGCAGTTGCCTCCCAAGAAAGTGACGCGAGCCCGGCCGCGCCCGCTCCGCCGGCCAGCCAGGAGTGGGTCGTCTTCACCGTCCTCGGCGTCTTCCTGGTATTGACGAGTGCATTTGGCCTTCTGTACTTGCGGACACGCCGTCAGTTGAAACGCCGGATAAGCGACGGTTCGGAAGGTCCTCCGGTCAGTCCTTGATCGGATGCGCTCTTTCGTCCACTCTCCTCGCCCCGTCGAGCGCCCGTCGCACGGCCTCGACCAAAGCCGACTCCTGATGCGGGAAAATGGTCCGCACGTCGAGGAGCAGTTTCCCCTCGCGCACCCGGCCCATGACCGCCGGGACGCCCGTGCGCAGCCGGTACGCCAACTCCGCGTCGGTCAGACCCCCTGCCTCCAGTACCACCACCCAACTCTTCATCGCCTGGTCGGGCAACGAGCCGCCGCCGACATAAGCTTCGTCCCGGGCTACCTGCACGGACGACAGCGCCTCGATCTCGCGCAGCCGCGACGCCAGCCCTTCGGCCCGCGTTTTGAGATCCGCCAACGGCGTCCCTAGCATGACGAGCCCCGGCACGTCGCGCAGGGCGCGCTCCTCTTTGAGGTACAACCGCAGCGTCACCTCCAGGGCGGCGAGCGTCATCTTGTCGAGGCGGAAGGCGCGCATCAGCGGGTCCTTCTCGATGCGCTGGATGAGATCCTTGCGGCCCGCGATGATGCCCGCCTGCGGCCCGCCGAGCAGCTTGTCGCCGCTGAACAGCAGCAGGTCGGCGCCGGCGGCGACGCTGGCCCGCACCACCGGCTCGCCGGGAAGGCCGAAGCGGGCGAAATCGAGCAGCGCCCCGCTGCCGACGTCGTCGATCACCGGCAGCTTGTGCTTCTTCCCCAGCGCGACAAGGTCGTCCAGCGGCACGCTCTTCGTGAAGCCGGCGACGCGGTAATTGCTCGTGTGGATCTGCATCAGGGCGCCGGTGGCCGGGCCGATGGCGCGCTCGAAATCGGCCAGACGGGTGATGTTGGTCGTGCCGACCTCGCGGAGCGTGGCGCCGCTGACCGTCATGATGTCCGGGATGCGGAAGCTGCCGCCGATCTCGATCAGCTGGCCGCGCGAGACGATCACTTCCTTCCCCTGGCACAGGGCGCGCAGGACGATCACGGTCGCGGCGGCGTTGTTGTTGACGGCGGTGGCCGACTCGGCGCCGGTCAGGCGACAGACCCATTCGCGGATGGGGGACTGGCGCGACGAACGCTTGCCCGTCTCCAGATCCAGTTCGAGGTTGAGGTAGCCGCGCGCCGCCTCGTAGGCCGCGCGCGCCGCCTCCTCGGCGATGGGGGCGCGGCCGAGGTTGGTGTGCAGCACGATGCCGGTGCCGTTGATGACGGGGCGCAAGCGCGGGTGCAAGTCGCGCCCCAGGCGGTCGCGGACGCGCGCGGCGACGAGGCGGGGGTCGCCGCGGCCGTCGACGTCCTCGCCCCGGCCGACCAGGCCACGCAGCTCGTCCAGCTCCTCGCGGATGGCGGCGACGACGGTCTCATGGGCGTGGTCGCCCAGCAGGGCGCGCACGGCGGAGACGTCCAGGACTTCGTTGACGGACGGCAGCTTGCGGAAGGGGTTGTCGGCCATGACGGATCGTCCCGCGCCGGTGGCTGAACTCGGGGGCGGCGAATCCCATCAGCATACCGGGAGCGCGACTCGTTCACAATCGTCAGCGCAGCCACTCGCGCAACTCGGCCTCGCCGAGCGGCGTCATGAGTTGACAGCCGTGCAGCCAGACGAATTCGAGCGGGACGGAACGCACGATCTTGGCGCGCAGCGTGGGGGCGCCGTTGCGGCCGAATTTGTCGATGATGAGGACCGTGTCGAGCGGGAGCGGGTAGAGGATGGCGACGCCGATGCCCCGCGCGGAGACGTCGTAAGTCATGCCCGGCCAGTCGCCGACGCCGGCCGCGCCGCCCTCGATGCGGACGAGGACGTCGCGGAGGCAGCGGTGCCTCACGGCGGCGCGCCTCTCGGCCTTCGGCGGTGCCGACTCGGGCGCGGGCAGAACTTTGGCGGACGGCATGGCGGCCTCGCGGGAGGAGCGTTGAGAAAATCCTCTCAACGGTAGGTCGCTCCGGCGGGCGCGTCAAACGGCCGCCTCAGTCCCCTTCGTCCCGCCAGCTCCGGCCGTCGACGCTGACGTCCTCGACGAGGTCGTGAGGAATGACCTCCCGCAAGTGGTCGATGAGGCGTCGCCGGCCGCCGTCGCCGCGCAGGACGAAGTCGATCGGCACCGGCTCGGCGTCGAGTTCCAGGCCCCAGGCCGCCGCGCTGTCGAGCCATCTCAACGGGCCGGCGCCGGTCGACACTTCGCGCTCCGTCCAGTCGGCGACGCGCTCGAAGAGAACGTGCATTTGCTCCGCGTTCGCGCCGCGGCGCGGCAGGATTTGGCAACGGACTTCCGACGGCATCGGGGTCGCGGGCATGGCGATCTCCCTCGGGCCGGGCGCATTCGCCTACCTCGGCCTCCTCATGCCGAGCATGACCTTCCCCGATCATACCTCAAAAGTCCGCCATGCGACACGGCCACTTTTCGCGCCGCGAAATAGAACAACCCCCGTCCGGGCCGCGAGTTCCGCGAGGGGACGACGATGAGCGAGCAGCGTGCGGGGGTTCCGTCGCCGGGCCGGCGGCTGCGCGAGGCGTGGGCGTCCGGAGCCGTCGCCGTCCCCGGCGTGTTCAACGCGCTGGTGGCGCGCGTGGCCGAGCGCCTCGGCTTCCGCGCCGTCTACCTGTCGGGCGGGGCGCTGTCGGCGGCGGCCGGCGTGCCCGACGTCGGCCTGCTGACGCTCACCGAGTTCGTCGACGCCGCGCGAAGCATCGCCGAGGCCACGAGTCTGCCGCTGCTGTGCGACGCCGACACCGGCTTCGGCGAGGCGCTGAACGTGGAGCGCACGGTGCGCCACTTCGAGGCCGCGGGCGCCGCCGGGCTGCACCTGGAGGACCAGCAACTCCCCAAACGCTGCGGCCACCTGTCGGGCAAACAACTCGTCGGACCCGAGGTGATGGCCGCGAAACTGCGGGCGGCGGTCGCGGCGCGGCGCGACCCCGACTTCGTCCTCGTCGCCCGCACCGACGCGCGCGGCGTCCACGGCTTCGACGACGCGGTTCGCCGCGCCCGCCTTTACCTGGACGCCGGCGCCGACGCGGTCTTCCCCGAGGCGCTGGAGACGGCCGACGAGTTCGCCCGCTTCGCCCGCGAAGTGCCGGCTCCGCTGCTGGCCAACATGACCGAATTCGGCCGCGGGCCGCTCCTCGACTTCGACGCCCTCGCGGGCATGGGCTATCGCATGGTCCTCTACCCGCTGACCGCCTTCCGCGCCGCGCTGCGCGCCGCCGAGGAGACGCTGGCCGACCTCCTCCGCAAGGGCCACCAGCGCGACCGCCTGCCGCACATGCTGACGCGCGCCGAACTGTACGACCTGCTCGGCTACTCGGGGTACGAGGCACGCGACAAGGCGTATTTCCGCTGACCGCCGCGCCGGCGAACAAAAAAGGGAACTCTCATGACCGCCGAAATCTATTCCCCCGGCCTCGAAGGCGTCGTCGCCGGCGAGACGGCCATCTCGACGATCGAGCACGGCCTGCGCTACCGCGGCTATCCCGTCGAGGAGCTCGTCGAGAAGGCGAGCTTCGAGGAGGTCGCTTATCTGCTCCTCCACGACGACCTGCCGACGCGCGGCCAACTCGCCGAGTTTCGCATGCGCCTCGCCGCCGCGCGCGACCTGCCGCCGTCGCTGATCGACCTGCTGCGGGCGCTGCCGAAGGCGACGACGCCGATGGACGCTCTCCGCACCTCGGTCAGCGTCCTCGCCCACTACGACCCGGAGACGGAGGACAGTTCCCGCGCCGCCAATCTGCGCAAGGCGGAGCGGTTATTGGCGAAAATCCCTCTCGCCGTCGCGGCGCAAAACCGTCTGAGCAAGGGGCTCGAGCCGGTCGCCCCGCGCGCCGACCTCGACACGGCGGCCGGCTTCCTCTACCTGCTGCGCGGCAAGGAGGCCGGCGCCGACGACGCGCGCGCCTTCGGCGTGTCGCTCATCCTGTACGCCGAACACGAATTCAACGCCTCGACCTTCACGGCGCGCGTCGTCTGCTCGACGGAATCCGACCTGCATTCGAGCGTGGTGGCGGCGATCGGTGCGCTGAAGGGGAGGCTCCACGGCGGCGCCAACGAGAAGGTGATGGATCTGCTGCGCGCGGCGGGCGGGCCGGCGACGGCGGAGGCGTGGGTCCGCGCCGCCCTCGCCCGCAAGGAGCGTCTCATGGGCTTCGGCCACCGCGTCTACAAGGCCGGCGACGTGCGCGCCGGCATCCTCAAGCAGTACGCCCGCAAGGCGGCCGCGGCGGCGGGACTGACGGCGTGGGAGGAGACGGCCGAGATCCTCGAAGACGTCATGGCGGCGGAGAAGAAGCTGTTCCCGAACCTCGACTGGCCCGCCGGCCGCCTCTACCACGCGATGGGCCTCGACGTGCCGCTGTACACGCCCATCTTCGTCATGGCCCGCGTCACCGGCTGGAGCGCGCACGTCATCGAGCAGCTTGCCAACAACCGTCTGATCCGCCCGCGCTCGCGCTACACGGGGCCGGAGCTGCTCCCCGTCAAGCCGCTGGCGGAACGGGGGTGAGCAACGCTTTGCTCCCCTCTCCCCTTCGGGGTGAGGGGCTTCCGGAACCGACTCAGAAGCGCCGCTGCC
>JBBROG010000172.1:0-19412 GCA_038229635.1 Gemmatales bacterium | reverse complement strand
GAGTCTCCCGCGGGTTCGCCCCTCACCCCCAACCCCTCTCCCCGAAGGGGCGAGGGGAGACTGGTTGCTGGCGCCTGGTTGAAGCGGAAGCCGCGCCCCGTCGGGTGCAGGCGCAGGCGGATGTCGGCCTCCTTGCCGGCGAGGACGGCGCCGGTGATCCGCGCGTCGCCGTCGCCGGCCGTGCGCGCCTTGCCGTCGTCGACGAGGACCACCAGCTTCGCCTTCCCCGTCAGACGCCCGCCCAGATTTTTCAACCCCTCCGGAATCTCCCATTCGCGCGGCAGGTCGCGCAGCGCCAGGCCCTCGGCCTTGACGTCGAACTCGAGCCGGTCCTCCTTGGCGCGGAAGTCGAGGACGCCGTCGGTCCGCAGCGTGCCCCCGAGCGCCTGGCCGTGCAGGCCGGTCAGCCGCACGACGTCGTCCTCGACGACGACGCGGCCGCGCACCGCCTCGACGTGCAGCGCGATCGCCGTCACGTCCAGCGCCGCGCCGTCCGGCTCCAGCACGACGCGGTAGCGGTCCGCCGTCGCGCCGGCCTCGTGGCGGTAAGTGAACTCGACCGGCGTCGGGCCGGACGTCTTGACCTCGTCCCACACCTTGGCCGGGACGAACGGCAGGCGGCGGAGCTTTTCTTCCGTGACGTCGGCGCGCGGCGTCTTCAGCGTGGCGAAGAATGCCTTCGCGGCGGGGTCGGCGCCCCCTTCCGCCGACCAGTCGCCCCAGTAATCGTCCGAAACGGACCCCGTAAGACGTAAACGGCCCTCTTCCGGGCGGAGGTCGGCGGTGACGCCGCGGACGACCATCTCCGGACGGCCTTCCTGGTGCAGCGTCACCTGGCCGCGCTCGATGTGCAGGACGGGAAGCGCGCCCGAGTCGGCTTTCGTCTCGGGGAGGCGAGTGAGGAGCTTGCCCGTGCGGTCGAAGCGGAGGGTGACGACGGCGCCCGCCAGCGTGACCTCGCGCGGCACGGCGTCGCCGCGCAGCACGTCCCAGGCGGACAGGTCGGCGCGCACCTCCTCCACGGTCGCCCACGGAGTCGCGCCCGCGGCGGCGCCGGCTTCGAGGAGGCGCAGGCCGCGCAGCCGGCTGTCGCCGGTGACGGCGATGTCGGCGGCGTCTACTTCGACCGGCATTCCGGCGATGGCTTCGAGACGCGCCGCCACCGCGCGGCGGGCGCCGTCCGAGGAGAGGTAAGAGCGGGCGGCGAGGACGACGGCCCCCGCGACGACGACGAGCAGAACCAGGGTGACGAGCAAGATACGACGTCCACGCATGGGTCAGCCTCCTGTGTGGAGCGCGCGGGCTCCCCTTGGAATCCTTCACCTTCCCATGTGCAAACTGTATACCCGCTTCGGGGCGGAGGGCGGACGTCGTTGCGAATCGGGTCGCGCAACGGGGGCGCGCCTTTGCCGGGCGCGACGACTGTGACGGGCGTGACGGCGCAGATGCGCTCGAAGCGGCGAAGGCCGCCCGCGCCGACGGCCGAAGATGATAGAGTGAGAGCGCGCCCCGCGCCGCCCCGGAAGGAGTCCCCTCATGGCCTTGTCGGCCTCGAAGCAGTTTGCCGAATTGTGCGACGACGTCGCCGCCTTTCGCCACTACATCACCGCCGAGCGCGGCATGGCGGTCAACACCGTCCTCGCCTACGGCCGCGACCTCGACCGCTTCGCCCAGTGGGTCGCCGGCGGCGGACTCGCCGACTACTTGCGCCCCACCTTCCGCGAGCTGATCGACTACCTCGGCCACCTGCGCGACGAGAACCTCGCCCCGCCCAGCGTCGCCCGCCACCTCGTCGCCCTCAAGATGCTCTACCGCTTCCTGCGCCTGGAAGAGCGCACCACGCAGGGCGCCGTCGAACTGCTGGAGTCGCCGGCGCTGTGGGAGCGCATCCCGCACGTCCTCAACCCGGAGAGCGTCGACAAGCTGTTGGCGGCGCCGCGGGCCGGCGACCGCTTCTTCTTGCGCGACCGCGCCTTGCTCGAAACGCTCTACGCGACCGGCAGCCGCGCCTCGGAGGTCGTCGGCCTGCGCACGGAGGATTTATACCTCGATTCGGCGTTTTTGAAGTGCTTCGGCAAGGGGAGCAAGCAGCGCGTCGTGCCGCTGGGGCGGCCGGCGGTCGAGGCACTGCGGACGTACCTCGGCGAGCAGCGCGGGCCGCTGGTCAAGGCGCTCGCCGACGTGCCGTGGGTGTTCGTCAGCCGGGGGGGGAAGCCGCTGTCGCGCGAGATGCTGTGGGTGATCGTCAAGAAGTACGCCCTGCGGGCCGGGCTCAACCCGCGCGTCAGCCCGCACACGCTGCGGCACAGCTTCGCCACGCACCTGCTCGCCGGCGGCGCCGACCTGCGCACCGTGCAGGAGCTGCTCGGGCACGCCAGCATTCAGACGACGCAGATCTACACGCACGTCGACCGCGAACGGATGCGCGCGGTCCACCGCAAGTTTCACCCGCGCGGTTGACATGCCGCTCGCGGCTTCGCAAGGGTGCGAAGCCGCGAGCGGCATGTCACGGCAACAGCCCCATGCGCTCGAGCGGCACCGGCTCGAGCGACTTGCCCTTCTCCGACTTGGCGATGTAGGGGCGCCCCTGGAAGGTCCACGCGAACGCCGTCTGGTACGGGTCGCGCCGCGTCCACTTCGCCGGCGTGTTCTTCTCGCGCAGGGCGGCGAGGTAGGTGTCGACGATCCAGGCGTCGGTGCCCAACTCCTTGCGGAGCAAGGCGCTGCCGGCCAGCTTGGTCTTCTCGATGGCCCTCACGTTGGTGAACTTCAGCGAGTCCTTTTCGTTCCCTTTGAGGTGCCGGACGTACTCGGCGGCGAGCTTGCCGCCGCGGTCGTCGTCCTTGCCGTGGATGAACGCCATCGGCACCTTCTTCTCCTTGCCGACGAGCGTCAGCCAGTTGCGCAGACCGGCGGCGGCGCCGCTGGCCTTGAGGTTGGGCTCGATGCTGAGCCAGATGCCGGCGTACTGGTCCTTCCCTTCGGATTCGGCCTCGTCGACCTTGGTGATGATGGAGCGAAAGCCCTCGATCACGGTCGCCGGGTGCCGGTGCCACTCCGCCGCCATCCACAGGCAGCCGAGGGTGGCGCCTTCCTCGGCGCCGATGACGATGACCGAGCGCGAGTTGCACTCGCCGGCGTCGTTGCGCTCGTCGAGGAACAGCTTGGCGGCGGCGATGTCGTTGACGAGGTAAGGGGTGTAGGCGGGGGTGAAATCCTTGCTGCTGATGGCGTCCTTCGGCTTGGCGGGGTTGAAGCCGCGCACCAGGCGCTGGTTGTGCGGCTGGCCCCAGAAGGTGCGGCCGTCGACGGCGGTGCTCTTGCCGTGGCCGCGGAAGTCGAAGCTGAGGACCGAGTAGCCCTTTTTCTGGAGCGCCTTGGCGAGGCTGTCCCAGCCGTCCTGGTGGCTGTGGCTGCCGACGCGGTGCAGCAGGAGAACGACGGGCTCGTCCTTCACCTTGGCGCTCTCGCCGGGGTAGAAGGTGCCGTGCAGGGACACGCCGTCGCGGGTGTCGAACTTCACGGGCGTGGAATTATCCTTGTCCTGGGCGAATGCCGGCGCGGGCGGCGCGAGCAGGGTCAGGCCGAACAGGAGAGCCAGGGGACGGCGTGCCGGCGACGACCGGTGCATACGGAAACCTCCGAGGACGACGTGCGCGCACCAACTGAAGTGATCTTAAGTCTCGGCGGAGGGGGAATCAAGCGCACCGGGCGGCGGGCGCCCTTTGCGGGAGCCGTCATCCCAGCCGTTCCTTGAGCCGCTGACGTTGCTCCGGCGTGAGCCGGGCGAGGAACGCGTCGGCGCTGAGTTGCTCGACCACGCGCTCAACGCCGACCTGCTCAATCATGCGCTCAACGCCGACCTGCTCGACCATGCGCTCAACGCCGACCTGCTCGACCATGCGCTTAACGCCGACCTGCTGGAGAACCCATTCGACCCCCATCGTGTCAATGATGCCTTCGAGGGTCGGGTTGAACCCGCCTTTGGTTGTTTTCGCCATGCTCTCGACTCCCTTGTATGCGTCGAGGTGAAACGCCGCCAGCCAACCGCTGAAGCGCTCCCACAACGCCTCTTGAGCGACCAGGAACTCGGCCACGGCCCGCTCGGTCTCGGGCGGCTCCTTGCCGATGAGGTGCAGCGGCAGACTGTCCTCCTCAACGGGCAACTCGCTTCCGCTCACCAAGTATACCGAACGCCCCATCACTTCACAGCGCCAGACGCCTTGCCCGTGCGGACGCAGTCCCCCGAACCGCCGCTCCTCCCAGCCCCGCAGCAGCCGCCGCCCCAGCCGGTTCGCCAGATACCAGAACGATACCTCGGCCGGCGCCAGGGCCGGCTTCCGTCGCTGCCGCCGCTCGTCGTTGAGCCGGCGGAAGATACCGAGGCCGACTTCGATCAGGTCGTCGGCGTCCTCGTCGCGCGGCGACACGGTCGGCCCCTTGAACTCCAAGACGTTCCACGCCGTCAGGTCCTTCCACAGGCCGGTGAACGGCAGGCGCCCCCGCCGCTTGCGTCGCAGGAGGACGATGTCGGCCTCGCGCGGCTTGTCGCCGACGGGCAGGTCGGGTTGGACGTCGAAGTGGCTCGCGACGACGGGCCGCAGCATCTCCACGAACGCCGGGTGCCACTGCGACTTCTTCGCCACGACGGATCTCCCCGGGGACACACTTCCCGCGGAAAGATCCTATGGGATCCCCGGGTCGCGCGATAGTCCCGTTCGGAAGCGGCGCGACCCGGGGACCCGTGGGATGCGACTCATTTCTCGATGCGCAGGCGCTTCTCGAGGTTTAGCCCGAGGTCGATGCCGTCGCCGCCATCGCCGAAGTCGTTGCCCAGCCCACCGTCGAGCGTGTCGTTACCGGCGCCGCCGACCAGCGAGTCGTCGCCGGTGCCGCCCAGCAGCAGGTCGTTGCCGGCGCCGCCGATTAAAGTGTCGTTGCCGGCGCCGCCGTCGAGCGTCACCGACCCGCTGAACAGGGAGGCGTCGATCAGGTTGTTGCCGGCTCCGCCCGTCAGCGCCGCCTGCTCCACGCCGATCAGCGTGTCGTTGCCGAGCCCGGTCAGGCTCGCGTTGGTCAACTTGAAGTTGACGTCGCCCGCCTCGACGACCCGGTCGGTGCCGGCGCCGCCGTTGAGGACGTCGTCGCCGAGGCCGCCCGTCAGGACGTCGTCGCCGGCGCCGCCCAGCAGCGTGTCGTTGCCGGCGCCGCCGTCGAGCGTCACCGGACCCGTAAACTGAGAGGCGTCAAGAAGGTTGTTGCCGGCGCCGCCTGTCAGCGACGCCGCCTCGATCCAGTTCAGCGTGTCGGTGCCGAGGCCGGTCAGGCTCGTCTTGGTCAGCTTGAAGTTGACGTCGCCGGCTTCGACGAGGCGGTCGGTGCCGAGGCCGCCGTCGACGGAGTCGTTGCCGGCGCCGCCCGTCAGGACGTCGTCGCCGTCGCCGCCGTTGAGCGTGTCGTTGCCGGCGCTGCCGCTCAGCGAGTCGTTGCCGGCCCCGCCGAGCAGCAGGTCGTTGCCGCCCCCGCCCAGGAGGGTGTCGTTGCCGGCGCCGCCGTCGAGCGTCACGGCCCCGCTGAAGAGGCAGGCGTCGAGGAGGTTATTCCCCGCGCCGCCGGTCAGCGCCGCCTGCTCCACGCCCAGGAGCGTGTCGGTGCCGAGGCCGGTCAGGCTCGCGTTGGTCAGCTTGAAGCTGACGTCGCCGGACTCGACGAGCCGGTCGTTGCCGGCGCCGCCGTCGATCCAATCGTTGCCGAGGCCGCCGCTGAGGAGGTCGTCGCCGGCGCCGCCGAGGAGCGTGTCGTTGCCCGCCTCGCCGTTGAGGACGTCGTTACCGGCGTCGCCCGACAGGACGTCGTTGCCGCCGCCGCCGGCCAGGACGTCGTTGCCGTCGCCGCCGGAGAGGCTGTCGTTGCCGGCGCCGCCCACGAGCATGTCGTCGCCGGCGCCGCCGCTGAGGGTCACGGGACCGGCGCTGAAGCCGGAGGCGTTCAGCACGTTGTTGCCGGCGCCGCCCGTGAGCGACGCCTGCTCGATGCCGGACAGCGTGTCCACGCCGAGCCCCATGAGCCAGTTGTTGCTCAGCTGGAAGTTGACGTCGCCGATCTCGGCGAGGCGGTCGTTGCCGGCGCCGCCGTCGATCCGGTCGTTGCCGAGGCCGCCGGTCAGGACGTCGTCGCCGGCGCCGCCGATCAGCGTGTCGTCGCCGGCGCCGCCGATCAGCGTGTCGTTGCCGGCGCCGCCGTCGAACCGGACGGACGAGGTCGCCGGGAGCCCCGCCGCCGAGAGGACGTCGTTGCCGCTGCCGGCGAAGAGGAGGATATTGCGGAGGTTGGCCACGGTGATGACCGGCGCCCCGGCGCGCGTGATCTGCGTGGCGCCGACGGCGTAGGTGATGCCCCGCGTGTTGGCGGTGTCGTAGAGCGTGAGGCCGTTCGTCCCGCCCTGGCCGTCGACCGCCAGCGGCCCGCCGAGGAAGCCCAGGTTGCCGGCGCCGGGCGAGAGTAGCACCACGTCGTCCCCCGGCCCGGTGCGGAGCGTTAACACCCAGGGGGCGGCCAGGCCGGTGTTCTCGATGGCGAAGGCGTTGCCGCCGGGGCCGCACTGGATCGTTACGGAGTTCGTGGATGATGTTTGGTAGAGAATCACGGCGGGCGCGATTCCGATCACGGCGCCGAAGGCGACGCCGTTGACCGTCGTCGTGCCGACCCCGCCGTTGACCGGGGCGGCGTCGGCCGAGTCGTTGACGTAGAGGCGCGTGAAGTCGCTCGTGTTCCGGACCGTCACCCGGCCGAGGATGTTCTGCACGGTGCCGGTGCTGCCGACCTGCACGGCGGTGCGGCCGTCGCCGAAGCCGCTGACGATCTGGAGCGGGCCGGACGTCGCCGCCACGTCGATGGTGTCGCCGCCGCGGCCGGTGTTCAGCGTCGTCGTCGTCCCGGCCGCGGTGCCGTCCACCTCGTAGGCGTTGTACAGGTCGCTGCCGTAGACGTTCAGCGCCGCCAGGCCGCCGTAGAGGAGCGTGGCGGCGTTGAGGCGGCGCACCGTCTGCCCCGTGACCCGCGTCGGCGTCCCCACGTTGGGGTCGCCCTGGTCGTAGACGTTGAGCGTGTCGTCGTTGCCGCCGCCGTTGATCGTCACGTCGGACTGGATTTGGCCGAAATTGTGGCCCGAGGGGGCGATGTTGACCGTCGTCGCGCCGCCGCCGAGGTCGATCGTGACCGGGCTGCCGACGCCGAGGCGCTCGATGTTGACGACGTCGGTGCCCCCGCCGGGCTTGATGACGACGTTCGCCACCTGGCTGGAGGCGAAGCGGGCGGTGGTGCCGTTGACGCGGACGACGATGTCCGAGTCCTGGCGGTCGACGGTGATGACGTCGTTGACGTCGCCGACGCCGTTGTCGTACTTCTCGCCGCGCACCGTCAGGACGTGCGTGGCGCCGTCGAAGTTGGCCAGGAACGTCGGCAGCGTCGCCGTGTCGGCGATCGTGTAGCCGTAGGCGCTCCCCAGGACGCGCAGGTCCGTGGCGGAGATGAGTTCGCGCATGAGCTGACCGCCGCTCACGGTCCGCCCCGAGTTCATCAGGTCGTTGGGGAAAATGGGGCTGTGGTAGAACGCGTCGGTCGGCCCCTCGTAGAGGTGGAGGCCGCCTTTCGAGGTGAAGGTCGCGAAGGTGCTGCCGGGGCCGATGAACCCCAGGAGGCGGGCGGGCGGGGTGCTGCCGTCGGCCGGGTCGGTGCCGTGGTCGTACAGGTAGTGGTTGATCGCGAGCTCGTAACGGGACTTGTCGAGGCCCAGCGCGTGCCCCAGCTCGTGCAGCGCCGTGCGGTAGAAGTCGCTCCCGGTGTAGCCCGCGGCGACGGCGGCGTTGCGCGAGAATTGCGCGTTGAATTCGCCGTTGTCGTCGGGGCGGGGGTCGAAGTACCAGCCGTCGATCCCGCCGCCGCCGCCGTTGTCGTCGAGGAGGATCGACGCCTGGTACGGCTTGCCGGACTGGTCGACGGCGGTGATCGAGGTGCTGCCGCGGGCCTCTCCGCCGTCGGCGTCGACGACGTTTTGGGCGGAGATGTAGACCGTGTAGGCGTTGGAGAAGGCGTTGCCGGACGTGCCGACGTTCTGGTAGTTGAAATCGACGACGGCGCGGCGCCAGGTGTCGATGGCCTGGTCGACGACGGCGCGGGCGCGGTCGGCGTAAGCGCCGAACACGCCGAAGTTGTCGTTGCCGCGGTTGCCCCAGACGATCGTCGAGGGGACGGTGCGGTCTTCAAACTCCTCGACGCGGGGGACGCGGGTGTCGAGACGCCGCGCGGCGCGGCGGGTGCGGGGCGTGCGGCGGGACAGCGCGGACCAGAGCGGCGCGAACATGAGACGGCTCCTCGGAGGGTAGCAGGGTGAAGGAACGAACTCCGGCTCACTCTGCGGGCGCCGCCCCGAACGCCCGCCAAGAAAAATCTTGCGGCGCGGCCGGCGCCGCGTGGTATAGTGGGGCTCCCCCACCGACCGAGGCACGCGGAGCCCCACCCATGAGGGACAGCGGCAACACCACCGCCTGCATCCGGCGCTGCCTGGAGCGGCTCCGCGCCGGCGACGAGAGCGCCCGCGCCGGCCTGTTGGAGCACGCCCAGGCCCGCCTCGCCCACCTGGCGCGGAAGATGCTCCACCACTACCCCGCGCTGCGCCGCTGGGAGCAGACCGACGACGTGGCCCAGAACGCCTCGCTGCGGCTGTGGAAGTCGCTCGGCGCCGTGACGCCCGAGTCGGAGACGCACTTCTTCCGCCTCGCCGCCCTGCACATCCGCCGCGAGCTGATCGACCTGACGCGCGCCCACTTCGGCCCGCAGGGGGCGGCGGCTCGCCACGACTCCTTGCCCGTCCGCGACGACGTGCCCACCGTCCTGCCGGCCGCGCGCGAGCCGGCCGACTCGACCAACGACCCGGGAAAATTGGCGGTCTGGACCGACTTCCACCGCAAGGTGGAGGAGTTGCCGGAGGAACTCCGGGACGTCGTCGACCTGCTCTGGTATCAGGACCTGGGCCAGGCGGAGGCGGCGGCCCTGCTCGGGGTGTCGGAACGGACCTTGCAGCGCCGCTGGCAGCTGGCCCGCATCCGCCTGCACCAGGCGCTGGGAGGCATCCCGGAATGACGCCGCCGACGACGAACGCCGACTTCGCCCTCGATGATTTGCTCTTGCGCTGGGAGGAGGAGCGGCGGCGCGGCCGCGACCTGACGCCGGAGGAGCTGTGCCGCGACCGCACCGACCTGCTCCCCGAGGTGCGCTCGCAGGTCGCGGCGCTGCGCGCGATGGACCGCCTGCTCGACGGCCCGTCGGAGGCGCCGGCCGCGCGGCCTGGCGCCGTCGTCTCGGCGCCGGGCCGCTACCGCGTCGTGCGCCCCCACGCCCGCGGCGGCATCGGCGAGGTGCTGCTGGCGCGCGACGAGGGGCTGAACCGCGACGTGGCCCTGAAGCGCCTCCTGGGCACGCGCGGCGCCGACCCGCGGCCGCGCCGCCGCTTCCTCCGCGAGGCCGAGATCACCGGCCGCTTGCAGCACCCCGGCGTGGTGCCGGTCTACGGCCTCGGCGCCGACGCCGCCGGCGAGCCGTGCTACGCCATGCGCTTCGTCGAAGGCGAGACGCTGCACGACGCGGCCCGGCGCTACCACGACGACGCCGGCCGCGCCTCCGCCGAGGGGCGCCTCGCCTTCCGCCAGCTGCTCGGCCGCTTCGTCGCCGTCTGCCAGGCGGTCGCTTACGCCCACAGCCAGGGCGTGGTCCACCGCGACCTGAAGCCGGCGAACGTGATGCTCGGCCGCTTCGGCGAGACGCTCGTCGTCGACTGGGGCCTCGCCCGCGCGTCCGCGGCGGACGAGGTCGACCCGGCGTCCGAGACGGTGGCCCCCGACGCCGCGGTCGACGCTGACGTCGGCGCCACGCGGACCGGCGATCTGCTCGGCACGCCCGCCTACATGAGCCCGGAGCAGGCCGAGGGGGCGTGGGAGCGCGTCGGCCCGGCGAGCGACGTCTACAGCCTGGGGGCGACGCTCTACGTCCTGCTGACCGGCCTGACGCCGTTCGCGGGCGGCGTCGGCGACTTCCTCGCCCGCGTGCGCCGCGGCGCCTTCGCGCCGCCGCGCCAGGCCCGCGCCGGCGTGCCGGCGCCGCTGGACGCGGTCTGCCGGAAGGCGATGGCCCTGCGGCCGGAGGATCGTTACGCCTCGGCGCTCGACCTGGCCGCCGACGTCGAGCGCTGGCTGGCGGACGAGCCGGTCAGCGTCTTCCGCGACCCGCTCAGTGTGCGGCTGCCGCGGCTGCTGCGCCGCCACAAGGCGAAGGCGGCGGCGGCGGCCGTGCTGCTGGCGGCGGGCGTCGTCGGCCTTGCCGTCGGCGCCGCCCTGCTCAACCGAGAGCGGCGCCAGACCGCGGACGCCCTCGTCGAGGCCCGCGCCAACCTGCGCCTGGCGCGCGAGGCGATCGACCAGTATTCGACGCGCGTCGCCAAGGAACGGCTGCTGAACCAGCCGGGGGCGGAGGACCTGCGGAAGGCTCTTCTGGAGGACGCCGTCGCGTTCTACGAGCGCTTCGCGCGGCAGCCGAGCGCCGACGCGGCGACGCGCGTCGAGATGGCCCTGGCGCACGGCCGGCTGGCGCGCCTGGTCTCGGCGGTCGACTCCTCGAAGAAGGCGGCGGAGATGCTGCGCGAGGCCGTCGCCCGGTTGGAGCCGCTGGCCCGCGACCGCCCCGACGACGCCGAGGTCCAGGACGCGCTGGGGCAGTGCCTCGGCGACCTCGCCGCCCAGCAGATGCACCAGTTCGCGCTCGACGACACGGAAAAAACCCTCCTTCAAGCTCGCGAGCACGCCGAGCGCCGGCACGAGGCCGACCCGTCGCGCCGCGAGCCGCGCGTCCTGCTGGCGCGGACATTTCAGATCCTCGCCACCTGGCACGCCGCCCGCAAGCAGTTCGGCCCCGCCCTCGCGGCTTGCGAGCGCTCGCTGGCCTTGCGGAAGGAACTGTCCGCCGAGGGCACCGACCCGGAGTCGCGCCGGGGGCTGGCCGCCGCATACCGCCAGGCCGGCACGCTTTACCGCATCGGCGGACGCGCCGAGGACTCCCGCGCGGCTTACGGCCGGGCGCGCGAAGTCGTCCTCGGTCTCGCCGCCGAGAGTCCCGAGGACCGCGGCTACCAGAACGAGTTGGCCGACGCGACGTTTTACCTCGCCCAGGCCCAGAACGAGGCAGGCAGGCCGGACGAGGCCGCGGAGATGTACCGCCAGGCCGCGGAGACCTACGAGCGCCTGGCCCGCGACTTCCCGCGGAACTTGCAGCACCCGTCGTCGCTGGCCAACACCTGGAACGAGCTGGCGGAGATCCCCGCGGCGGCGGGGCGCGGCCGCGACGCCGAGGACGCCTGGCAGAAGACCGTCACTCTCCTGGAGCCGCTGGCGCGCGACCGGGCCGACCGTCCGATGCTGCGGGTGCCTTTGGCGGCGGCGTACTGGCACCTCGGCCGGGCCGCGCTCGACCGGGGCGAGGCGGCGGCGTCGCTCGACTGGAACAACCGCCTGCTGGGGATCGCCGACTCGGCGGTGTCGCGCGAGAACGACAATTTCCACCTGCAATCCGCCCACCTGGGCCGGGCGCTGGCACTGGGCCGCCTGAACCGCCCCGCCGAGGAGTTGGCCGCGTGGGACGCGCTGGTTCCCCTCTACCCGGAAGGCGCCAGCCGCGACCATTTCCGCTCGCAGCGGGCGCTGTGTCTCGTCGCGGTCGGGAAGGCCGACCGGGCGCTGGTGGAGGTGGAGGAGTTGTTGAGCCGCCCCGCGCCGGAATCGCGCGTGCTGGCCCAGGCCGCCCGCGTCTTCGCCTCCGCCTCCGCCGCCGCGGCGTCCGACGCGAGCCTGACCTCGGGGCGGCGGAAGGAGGCGGCCGAGAGCCGCGCCGCCCGCGCCGTCGCCGTCCTGCGCCGCGCCGTCGCCGCCGGGCAGTTCGCCGGGGCCAAGGGGCGCGCCGAGATGGCGGCGGACCCGGCGCTGAAGCCGCTGCGCGGCAGGGCGGACTTCGAGGAACTGCTGAAGCCCGCGCCTCCGCGGTCAGAGGGCACACGGGATCCTCAATGATGGACGAAGCTGTTTCCGGCGCTCCGTAGATGGCCTGTGGGATGGGCGGCGGAATGTAGCCCTCGGCATCGGCTCGCTTGACCCGCGACGACGGACGCGAGAAGATGGCCTCGGTGGAATAGTCGCCGCGGTATCCCGAACCTCCAAGGGATTCGCGGCCGGCGTGGCCCGCGGGAGTGGGGCTTCGTGGCGAGACCCGGTGAAAGGGCCCTGGAGTACCAGCGACGCGCGGAGGGCCTGTCCTGGAAAGCGATCCGCTCTCTCTCGGAAGCCGTCAAGAGAGGCGACACGCCGGGCTGGGAAGAGGGTAAGGCGCTCGAATATCTCATCGTCCGCGCCTTCCGACTCAGCGGCGCGAAAGAGGCCGAGTATCCTTACGACGTGCCGCCCGCCGGCAACCCCATCGAGCAGATCGACGGCCTCGTTCCCCTGGACGGCCACACGTTCCTCGTCGAGTGCAAGGACAGGGACGCGGTTGACGTCGAGGCGATTGCCAAGCTGCGGAATCAGCTGCTGCGCAGGCCGGAGACGACCTTGGGGTGCGTGTTCGCCGCGGGAAGGTTTACCGCGCCCGCCCTCGTCGTCGTGGATTTCTCGGTCCCGCACAGGATCCTCCTCTGGTCCGAGATCGACATCGAGGACAGCATCAAGCAAAGGGATTTCGTGTCAACGCTGCGGGCAAAATACCACATCCTTTGCAAATACGGCCTGACCGATCATTCGCCCCATTTCCGGGAGGTGGAAGCATGACGGCCCCCGCGAGCCTGAACGTCGTCGTCGAGGGTCCGACGGACGCCCGGATTATCAGGACCGTTCTCGGCCGCGCGTTGGCGGAGAAGCTCCGGTTCTATGCCGCGCAAGGGCGAGCCTCCCTCGCGACCGTCGGGAGGAATCTTCTCGTCCACGAGGGCGGCCCCGTCCTCCTCGTCTGGGACGCCGATACGCTGAACCCGCGCCTGAGCGAAGAGATGCGTGCGATGACGCGGGCCGCGTTGGGCGGGGTCGCCCCCGGCGGACTGTTCGAGGTCTTCACCTTCATTCCCGAGATCGAAGTTATCTTCTTCGAGGCTCCGCAGGCCCTCGAAAGCGTGTTGGGCCGAAAAATCGCGAAAGAGGAACTCAGAGAAGGACAACTCGTCCCGCGAGCCACGTTGGGCCGGCTGCTCCCGAACGAGAAAGCGGGCGGCGACTGTCAAAGGTTGCTCGACGGCATGGACGCGCGAGCCGCGGACGCTCTCGCGCGGGGGAAGCAGGCGAGGGCGTTGCGGGAGGCCGTCGAGTCTTTGCTCGCTCTTGTTGTCAGTCCCTCGTGAAACGACGAGGGGCCGCCGGAGGAGGCAGGAAAGGAAAGGCAGCGGCGCCGCCGGCCCGCGGGGGCGGAAGGCAGGCGGCACCGGCGCCAGGCGGGGTTCCCAGGCCCCGCCGGACCGGCAGCGGACGGTCCGGGTCTCCGAGTGACCTCTCGTGGTCCTTGCTAGCACTGAATGTCTAACGACGACCGGACCTTCCTCGGCCGGGAGGAGGCCGCCGAGCAGGGCGGCCTCACCAGGAGTCTCCCGAGCAGAATGGGACGAACCGGCCCGCGCTCGCGCGCCCCCGGCCGGCTCTCGACTCCCGCAGTGGCACCGACGGTCAGACCATGTCGCCCCCTTTCCGAATGACTTGGGCTCTGTCATTATGCCACGCCGCCGCCGCCCCGCCACGCGCGGACCCGGCCGGTTTCCTTCCGGGGGTCGCGCCGCGGCGGACCCTGCGGGCGGCGTCGAGGTTGAGGGTCGCGAGGGAAGCACGGCTTCGCGCGAAACCGCGAGCGCGAGTTGTCAGAATAGGTCTTCGAGCCGGCGCGGCCCCGAGCGCCCCTTGGCCGCGGGAAACGGGGTCGCGTCACCCTGATAGGGCAGCGGGATGACGTCGTCGGGCGGCGGAGTCACGGGCCTCTTGCCGTTGGGCTCCGGGGGCGAAGACGGGACGAGGAGCTTTTTCACGGCGGGGTCGCTCGCGCGACTCGGCTTGCCGAGCGCCGCGGTCAGCTGGCGCTGCAGGTCGTCGCGCGCCGCCTCGGCCGCCAGGCGCAGGGTGCGCTCGCGCTCGATCACTGCCTCGACCCGCAGCGCGTCGAGGCGACGGGCGACCGTGCCGCCGCCGGGGGACTCGGCGGGCTCGTCGGCGCCGCGCGACCACAGGCGGCCCAGCGCCCGCCGCTTCTCCGGCGCCGCCGGCGCCGGTTGGTCGCGCAAGTGCTCGTATTCCGCCTGGAGGGCGCGCAGCTGGGCGTCGAGCCCGTCGAAGCGCTGATTCGCCTCCGCCTCCGCCCGGCGAAAGGCCGCCGGGTCGGGCACGGCGGTCAGCCGTTCGCACTCGCGACGCAGTCGCTCGGTTTCGTTGCGGAACGCCAGCCGCTCCTCCTCCAGCTGGGAGGACAGGACGTCGTGCTGGTGCCGCAGGTCGAGCAGGGTCGTCGTCTCGGCTTCCTGCTCCGCCAACCGCCCGCGCAACTCGGCGACGAGGCGTTCGGCCTCCGCCTGGTCTGCCGCGGGCGCGGTCTGTTCGCGCAGGGCGTCGGCCTCCGCGCGGGCGGCGTGCAGTTCCTCGGCGACGCGGGCGCAGGCGGCGTCGGCCTCGGCGAGGAGTCCGCCGACGCGGTCACGCTCGCCGCACGCGGCGTCGGCCTCGCGCCGCAGCAGCCCTTGCTCCTGCTCCGCGCGCCGCCGCGCCGCCTCGCGCTGCGCCTCCCACGCCTGGCGCTCCGCCGCGGCGCGACTCTGCTCCTCGGCCAGGCGCGCCTGGCCGCGCTCGCCCTCGGCGACGGTCTCCTCGCGGGCGGCCTCCCAGTCGCGCGCCAGGGCCGCGAAGCGCTCGCGCTGCTCGTCGAGTTCCGCCTGAGCCATTTGCAGCCGCCGCGCCAGGTCGCCGCGCTGCCGCGCCTCCGCCGCGACCTGCTGCCGCGCCTCCTCGGTGGCCCGCGTGAGGCGGGCGGCCTCCTGCTGGCCGCGCTGCTGATGCTCGTCGCGCCCGACCGCCGCCGCCGCCCGCTCCGCCCGCGCCTCGTCGCGCTGCCGTTCCGCGTCCGCCAGCGCTTGCCGCACCCGCCCGACTTCGGCGCGAGCGGCGGCGCGCTCTTCCTCGTGCCGGGCGCGCAAGGCGTCGAGGCGCTCTTGCCCGCGTTCCCCTTCGGCGCGGGCACGCTCCTCCGCCTCGGCGGCGGCCCCGGCCAGGTCGCCGCGCAGCGCCTCGGCCTCCCGGCGGCGCTGGTCCGCCTCGTGCCGCGCGGCCTCGATCTGCTCCGTCAAATCGTGGCGGAAGGCGGCGAGGGCCTGGTGTTCGGCGGCGACGCGGTCGCACTCCTGGCGCAGCGCCGCGCAGCGGCTTTCCGCCTCGGCGTGGGCGTCGCGCAGGCGCTGAGCTTCGGCGTGCAGGGCGTCGCGCTCGACGTCGTGTTCTCGGCGGACAGCGTCAAGTTGCTCCCGCCATTCGACGTGCCCCGCCGCCAGCCGCGCCCGCTCCTCCGCCGCGTGCGCCGCCTGCTCGCGTACCTGCTTCGCTTCCGCCCGAGCCTCCTCCAGCGCACGCCGCAGAGCCTCGCCCTCGCCGTGCCGCTCGCCGGCCTCGGCCCGCGCCTCGCGCAACTCCTCGGCCAGGCCGGCGCGGGCGGCGTCGGCCTCGGCGACGCGGTCGGCGAAGGCGTCGCGCTCGCCGCGCAGGGCCTCGGCCTCCGCGCGCAACCGCCCGTCCTCGCTCTCCCGCTCGCGCCGCAGCGCTTCCAAATCCTTGACGAGCCCCTCGGCCCGGTCGCGCTCTTCGTCGAGCGCGGCGTCCAGCACGCGCCGCCGCTCGTCCGCGTCGTCGCGGCGACGCGCCAGCCCCCCGGCCTCCTGGCGCACCCGCGTCAGCTCGTCGATAAGGCGGGCGACCTCGTCGCGGAAGCGCTGCTCGTCGCGGCGGCGCCGCGCAACCGTCAGGTCGTGTTCGCCGGCGAGGCGTTCTCGGTCCAACCGCACCGCGTCGGCGTCGCGCGCCAGCCCTTCGCGTTCCAGTTCGGCCTGGGCGCGGGCGGCGCGGACGGCGTCGATCTCCTTCTGGAGCGAGGCCGTCGTCTCGCGCGTCGACTGCGCGAGCCGTTGGTACTCCGCCTGGCGCTCCTGGAGCTGGTCGCGCAGCCGCTCGACTTCCTGAGTGCGCTCGTTCAACTCGCGGGTGCGCTCTTCCAGCTGGTGCGAGCCGGCGCGGGCCTGGTCCATCTCGCCGCGCAGGCTGGACGCCTGTTCGAGGTCGAGGCGCGCGTGGTCCAGCTGCCCGCGCAGGCCGGCACACTCGGCGGAGCGGGCGGTCAGGTCCTTGCGCAACCGCCCGGCCTGCTCCTCCAGGGCCGCCACTTCGAGGCGAGCCTTGCGCAGGGCGTCGGCGTCGTCCTCGGCCGGGAAAGCGGCGTCCTCGAGTCGGGGAGCCCGGAAGACGTGGTCGCACTGTTTGCAGGTGATGCGCTGGCCCATATAGCTGATGCGGACGTGCAGCGACGCCTGACAGCTGGGGCACGCGACGGGAACCTTCGGGTGGAAGGGGTGGTTGCAATACTTACAGGCGATGACCTTACCGCCGTACTCCCTGCGGACGCGCAAGTCGCGCTGGCAGTTGGGGCACGGGACTTGTGTGTAGTGGATCACGGCGGGACACCCAGGGGCGGGAGTCGGGAAAGACGACACTGTCTTCGACACCCTACTCTACCTCCCGAGGCCCATGCTTGACAACCGATTTCGGGCGTTATGCCGTCCCGCCCGAGGGAGACGCGATGAAGATCGTCCTGGCCTGCCCGGCACCCCCGCGGTCGCGCAAGGGGAACCGCGTGACGGCGGTCCGCTGGGCGGGCTTCCTGAAGAGCCTCGGCCACCGCGTCACCATCGCCGCCGACTGCGACGGCCGTCCCTGCGACCTCCTCATCGCCCTGCACGCCCGCAAGAGTTACGACGCCGCCCGCGCCTACCGCGCCGCCTCTCCCGACGGCCCACTCGTCGTCGCCCTCACCGGCACCGACCTGTACCGCGACGTCCGCACCAGCGCGACGGCCCGGCGCTCGCTCGACATGGCGGACCGCCTCGTCGTGCTGCAACCGAAGGCTCTCGACGAGTTGGCGCCGCGCCTGCGGGGGAAGACGCGCGTCATCCTTCAGTCGGCGAAACCGACGCCGAATCCGCCGTCCGCCGCGACGTGGGGGCCGAATTTCTTCCCGGTGTGCGTCCTCGGCCATTTGCGCCACGAGAAGGACCCGTTCCGCGCGGCGCTGGCGCTGCGCCTCCTGCCGCGCGACACGCGCGTCTTCCTCGTGCAGGCCGGGGAGGCGCTGAGCGAGCCGATGGCCGAGCGCGCCCGAACCCTGATGCGACGCCTGCCGCGCTACCAGTGGCTCGGCGAGGTGTCCGGGCTTGGCGCGCGCCGCGTCCTGGCGTCGAGCCGGCTGATGGTCCTTTCCTCGCGGATGGAGGGCGGAGCCAACGTCATCTCCGAGGCGCTCGCCGACGGCGTGCCGGTCCTCGCCAGCCGCATTCCGGGCAACGTCGGCCTGCTCGGCGCCCGCTACCCCGGCTACTTTCCCGTGGGCGCTACGAAAGCCCTGGCACGCCTGCTCGCCCGCGCCGAGGGCGACGCCGCGTTTTACGCCCGTCTGAAGGCGTGGTGCGCCGGCCTCGCGCCGCGGGTCGCCCCGGAGCGCGAGTGCGCGGCCTGGGCGCGCCTCCTGGACGAATTCGGCGCCGCCGGCGTAGGCTGAGCCTTGACGGTTAAATCCCTTCTTTAATGACGTCTTCGACGGTGAGCGGTGGCGCCGCGTAGCGCGGCCGCGCCTGCCGGGCGGCGCCGGAGCGGGCGGCGGACGTGACGCCGGGCGCGGCGCTCGCGGGACCGATCGCGGTCGAGGACTCGTTCTTCTCGGCCGGAGCGGGGTCGGCGGCGCGACGAGCCGGACGTGGGGCGTCGGCGTCTCGCGTCAGCAGGCCGACCAGGCCGCGCAGGTCGATCTCCGGCGTCGGCAGCGTGGCGTAGACGCTCGCGCCCCGTTGGGTAGCCGTCGCGCCGGCGCACGCGGGGCAGCCGCAGCCGGGGCCGTGGTTGCCGCCCGTCCGCAACCCGGCCGCGGCCGCGCTACAGATCCCGCAGCCGCAGCCGGGGCCGTGGTCGTGCGGCAACAGGCCGAAGGCGTCGGCCGTCATGTAACTCATACCGCTGCCGCCCTTGGTGTTGAAGCGCTCGAAGAAGACGCCGCCGTCGCTGTCGTTGGCCCCGGAGCCGCTCCAGGCGATGACGGCGTGGCTCTTGCCGTCCATGACGACCGCCGTGGCGTCGTAGACGGTCGCCGACGTCGTCGTCACGCGGAACTCGCCGCCTTGGGCCGTGCCGTCGTACTTGTAGCGCTGGCCGTAGACGCCCCAGCCGCTCCCATCCTGACCCTGGCTCGACCAGACGACGACGCAGTTGCCGTTGGCGTCGATGCCGACCGGGTGCTGGGCCGACCAGCGGAGGTACTGCTGACCCGTCGAGGTCGTGTTGGCCCGCGCCTGGTCGGAGACGCGCGTCGCCTGGCCGCCGCCGGCGCAGAGGTCGGCGCCGTTAGCCGTCGTCGTCAGCGACAGCGGCACGGCGGGGGACGCCGCCGTGGCGACGGTGAACGGGTCGTAGGTGCCGCCGACGTTCCAGGCGACGCCGGTGTTGAACAGGACGTCGCCGGCGTAGGGTTGGTTGTTGACCGGCGGCGGCATATACGCCTGGGCGAGGATGCCGCTGCCGTCGACGTAGCCGCCGACGCGGATGTCGCCGAATTTCGGGTCGCCCTGCTGGTTGTCCCCGCTGCCGAGGTCGGCGCCGCTGTCGTTGACGACGGCGAAGTTGATGTTGGTCTGCTGCGCCCACTGCTGGGCGGCCTTCAGAATTTGATTCTGCCAGGCGCTGGGCGAGCCGTAGCGGGCGTTCAGCGTGGCGAACAGGTTGCTCTTGACGTCGTAGTTGTTGACGTCGGTGCCGACTTTGGTGCCGTCGGGCACGAAGCTGATCGTGATGAGCTCCGGGTGCGGCCAGGCATTGCCCGACGTGGCGTAGGGCACCAGGCGCGACTCGAGCGCCTCGACGCCGGGGCGGCTGGGGGCGGCTGGGGGCCGCGGCGCGGCCGCTTGCTAAGGCGAGGGGCGAGTTGAGAATTACCCGTGGACGGGCTTTCCAGCGGCCCGCCGAATCGTAGTGTGTCCTCTCATCGCCCGCGAGGTCATGCACCATGGACACCAAGCCCTTCGACGACGTGATCCGCTCGGCCGCCCG
>JBBROG010000171.1:0-19532 GCA_038229635.1 Gemmatales bacterium | reverse complement strand
TGCCCTCGACCAACTCCTCCGTGTACATGCTCTGGAAGCGATAACTGCTCCCCTCGCCCTGGTGCCCCTTCAGTTCCTTGTCGACGCGGAGTTTCGCGCTCTTCAGCAGCCCCGACGCCGTGTCGAAGACGATCTCCCCGGACGGCAGCGACTGCAACAGCGGCACCTGGTCGAGCAGGCTTTCGGGCAGTTTCGCGATCGCCGTCGTCAGCGTCAGCGTCGCGACGCCGCCCGCGACGGCCTTCAGCGTGTACTGCTGCGTCGCGTCGTACTTCTCGCCGGTGCCGGCCGGCGGGTCGAGCGTCACCTTGTAGGCGCGCGACCACGACGCGCCCGCCTCGACCGCGCCGTCGGCCAGCGCCACCTTGAACGGCAGGTCGCTCTCGTAGCGCGACGCCGGGCCATGCTTCGACTCCTTCACCTCGACGACGTTGCCCTTGCCGTCGACGCGGATGACGGCCAGGACGTCGCCGACGTACTTCGCCAACTGCTCGCGCATCTCGGGAGTGCTTTTGTCGGGATTCGCGGAGTCGAACAGCATCACCTCGCCGTCGGGCCGGGTGATCTCGCTGCGCATCGTCAGCAGCGACAGGTGCAGCGTCGCCGCGCCGGCCGCGTCGACCTCCCGGACCTGCCAGCGCTTTACGAGGTTGAGTTTGTTGACGACGTTCGTCTTGCGCTCGCCGACGACTTCCTGGATGGTGTTCGTCTGCTCGACGCGGTAGGTCAGCGCCTGGCCGGCCTGCCAGCGGAAGCGCCAGGGGGCCGCCTGGCCGAACGCCGCCGGGGCCAGCACGAGGCACGCGAGCAGGGCCGGGATGAGTTTGCGGGTCATGGTCCCCTCCTTCGCCGCTTGCGGCTTGGCAACTGCGAAGCCGCGGGCGGCTTGTGAAGGAGGGCGCTATAACAAGGCCGGCTTTGACACGCCAGATCAGTTGCGCCGCCGCCGGAACGACCCGACCAGCGCGGCGCCGGCGAAGAGCGAGCAACCCCACGGCAGCCAGTCGCCCCAGCGGGCGTAGAGCGTCGTGCGGCGGTCGACGGGCAGCGTGGCGAGCAGCACGCCGGCCTTCTTCTTGAACTCGCCCCAGCGCCGCGGCGGCAGGTCGCCCGCCGTGCCGTCGGCCGGCACCTCCCACACCCACAATTCGCCCGACTGTTCGAGGGTGCGCGGCGCCAGCACGCGGCCGTTCGGGTCGATCACCGCCGAGACGCCCATGTTGACGCTGCGGGCGAGCGTGCGCCGCGCCTCGACGGCGCGGAAGCGCGCCACCGCCAAATGTTCTTCATGCTCGGCCGTGCCGTCGAACCAGCCGTCGTTGGACGTGTTGAACAGGAAGTCCGCCGCCGGGCCGTCGGCGCCGGCGCCGGAATACTGACGAGCCAGATATGTGACCGTGTCTTCATAGCAAATGAGGACGCCGAACTGATAGGCGCCGGCGGGGAAGCGCGTCAGCCGCTCGCCGGGGGCGACGCTGTAGTCGAAGTCGTAGGGCGAGAGGGCCTTGACCCAGGGCAGCGTGTCGCGGAAGGGGAGGTACTCGCCGAAGGGGACGCAGTGGATGTTGTCGTAGCGCCCGGCGCGGCGGCCGTCGGCGCCGACGAGGACGGCGGAATTGTAGCGGCGCACGCGCTCGTCCGGCGTGACGACGACGCTGTTGAGGCCGACGAGGATCGGCGTCCGGAACGCCGCCGCGAGGTCGTGCGCGAACCGCGCCGTCGGCGGGTCGAGCAGCGGCTCGGCGACGCCGTCGACATACGCCTCGCCCCACTCGCCGGGCCAACTCGTCTCCGGCCAGACGACCAGGGACGGGTGATGCGCGACCGCCATTTGGGTCAGACGCGCGTGGTGCCAGCGCATCGCTTGCGCGGCGTCCTTCGCCTCCGGCTCCGCCGACCACGCCTGATTCTTTAGGCGGATGTCGAGGTTGCCTTGCACCAGCGCCACGCGCGGCCCGGCGGCGAAGTCGTTCTGCCCGAGGCGCCAGCCGCCGTAGGCCAGCGCCGCCGCCACCAGCAGCAGGACCGCCGCCGCCCGCGCCGCCAGCGCCGGCCGGCGCGGCGGTGGCGGATCGCTGAGGCGGAAGAAGGCGCGGAACCAGCGTCGGGCGTACAGCGCCTCGAAGAGGGTCGCGTTGACGGCGGCGACGAGCAGCGACACCGCGTAGACGCCGGCGAGGTCGGTCACCTGAATGACCGCGAGGAAGTCGTGCTGCGTGTGGCCGAGCAGATACCAGCCAAAGCCGGTCGCCAGGTGCGAGCGGAGGAACTCCAGCGCCACCCATACGGCGGGGAACGTGACGACGAGCGGCCACCCGGTGCGGCGGTCGAGGCGGCGGACGAGCAGCACCGCTGCGGGGAGGTAGAGGGAACAGTAGGTCGCGAGCATCGCCCAGGTGACGTACATCATCGAGTCGGCGACGCGCATCCACTGCAAGACCGGCCAGAAGAACGCCAACCCGCCGGCCCAGGCGCAGAAGAAGACGCGCTTGGCCGACGCCTCGGCGCGCACCAGGCCCAGCATCGGGACGAACGCGACCCAGCCGAGCCAGCCGCACGCGACGGGAAAGTAGCAGGCGTACAGAAAGGCGCCGGTCATCAGGGCGGGGAGGAGGCGGGGCCAGGGGAGGGCCGGGCGCGGGCGAAGGGAACCGAGTACGGAGTACGGAGTACCGAGTACGGGTTCCATCCCCGAAGTCGTCTTTTGCATCTCCCTTGCCCTCTCGATGATCCATCACCCTTCGACGCGCAGCACCGGGAACGTCTGACCGGCGCGGTGCCGGTGATCGCCGGCCGGCAGGACGACGAACGCATCCGCCCGCGTCAGGCCGCGCAGGTCCGGCGAGCCGAGCCACGGTACGGCCCGCACGCGCCAGCCCGTCTCGTCCGCCTCCAGCCGGGCCGGGTGATACGTCGGCCGGCCCGTCTTGAAGGCGAAGTCCTCGGCGAGCGTCGCCCGCACCAGCGCCGGCCCCGGCTCGGCGTGACCGCCCAGCGCCCGCAGCGCCGGCCGCACGAACAGCTCGAAGCAGACGAGGGCGCTCACCGGGTTCCCCGGCAGGCCGAAGACCAGCGTACTCCCGCGCGTGCCGAACAGCACCGGCTTGCCCGGCCGCATCTCGACCTTGTGGAAGAGGTCCCGCACGCCCGCTTCGCGGAGGACGTCGGGCACGAGGTCGAGCTTGCCCGCCGACACGCCGCCCGTCAGGATCAAGACGTCCGCCGCCAGTCCCTCCGCGACGAACGGCCGCAGCGAGTCGAGCCGGTCGCGGGCGATGCCGAGGTAGCGCGCCAGGGCGCCGGCGCGGCTCACCTGGGCGCAGAGCATCGGACCGTTGCCGTTGCGAATCTGTCCCGGCCCCGGCGTCTGCCCGGCCTCGACGACCTCGTCGCCGGTCGACAGCACGGCGACGCGCGGCGGCGGATGCACCCGCGCCGCCGTCCGTCCGACCGTCGCCAGCACGCCGAACTCCTGCGGGCGCAGCACCGTCCCCGCCGTCAGGATCGTCTCGCCGCGGCGCATCTCCTGTCCTTGGGGCATGACATTCTGACCCGGCTCCGGCGGGCGGTCGTCCACCTCGACGCGGCCGGCGTCGAGGAGCCGCGTGCGCTCGACCATGACAACGGCGTCGGCGCCGGCCGGCAGCGGCGCGCCGGTCATGATGCGCGTCGCCTGCCCCACGCCCAGCGCGACCGAGGGCACGCGGCCGGCGGTCACTTCCTCGACCACGGCGAGGACTGCCTTGCCGTCGGGCAAGTCGGCGCGGCGCACCGCGTAACCGTCCATGAGCGCCTTGTCGTGCGGCGGCATGTCGAGGTCGCTGACGATGTCCTCGGCCAGCACGAGGCCGAGCGCCGCCGGCGTCAGCGCGGCGGCCGCCGGCGGCAGCGGCCGGGCATGGCGGAGGACGATCTCCTGGGCTTCGGCGACGGTGAGCATCGCTGGCGTCTCTCGGGGCGGGCCTTCGTGCCAGCGGATTGTATCATCCTCCCCGCCGCGCGGGCTAGGCGGACAGGGGCGTCCGCCGCCTTCTTTGGAACAAGTACGCAACGGGCCGCGCGCCCCCTCGCGGAGACGCGCGGCCCGTAAGAGACATGTCCGCCCGTTAGAACGGGCGGTAGCTGGTCGGGTAGTAGCACTGGTGCTGCGGGCACCAGTAGTAGTAGCGGCACAGGCTCGCGTCCCAGTACTGGTAGCGGGCGAAGCGCGGGTCCCAGACGCGCCGCGCCCAGTGGTGGTGGTCGCGGCCGGGGTAGGAGTAGCCGGCGTCGAAGCGGACGCCGTGGTCGCGGTAGTAGAAGCGGACGTCGACCGCCGGGCGCGGCGTGTGATGGCCGTGACGCTCGGGCTCGTGCGCCTGCGCCGCCCCCGTCAGGGCCAGGCCGAGCGCACCGGAAGCGAGGCTAAACAGGATCTTTCGCATGGGAGTCATCCTTTGGATTGGAGTGGGCTTGCACTCTTCCCGAGAGGGGGCCGTCTCGCGGCCTCGGTCCCGTGTCCCCTCTCGCCGGAAGAACGACTCTCCGAAGTGGACTTGCGCCGGCCGGCCTCGCCCGACAGGAACTCGGTGAGGTTGTCGGTTCGTACTCCTGACAAGCCGTCATTGTGTCAGGAGCGGAATCCTGACCTACGAACCGGACAGCCCTATTGAGCGCATGGATGAGAGGATGATACCTGAGCTCATATCGCCGCCAAGGTCGCCTCGGCCAGGGAGAGACGCGCCCTCGCCTGGAACAGGTTGTTGTGGGGGCTCCCTCACTCCCCGACGATCTGATACATGCCGCGCCCCGAAGGCTTCAACTTGCCCTGCTTGACGAGGGCGTCCCAGACGGCCTGCGGGTAGTCGTTCGGCGGCGCGATGGCGACGATGTCCTCGCGGCGGCCGCCGCTGAGCGGGCTGGCGGTGATGGACGACTCGGCGTCGAGGCGCGTCAGCTTCAGGCGCTTGCGGAACGCCTTGAACGCCTTCTTCAATTCCTCGGGCGAGGGGGAGGGCGGCGTTTCGCCCATCGAGTCTGCCATGTGTAAATCCTTTGCTATAATAGCCCTGCGTCGCCTACAGCGGAGCGGCTTGCCACCGCGTTGACGGACGATGACGTCATCCTGTCCGACTTCCCGCCTTCGGTCAAGTCTTGTGCGGCCTGCCTGGCGACCCGACTTCCCCTCGCCCCCGGCTCCGCCGCAGCTACACTATCTCCGCCCCAGCGTATCCGTTCCACCCGGAGGCACCCTTATGGACCGCCGCCAGTTTATCGCCGCCGCAACCGCAGTCGGGGCCGCCCTGCCCGCCGCCTTCGCCGGCGAGGCCAAAACGCCGCGCGTCGGCCTGATCGGCTGCGGCTGGTACGGCAAGATCGACCTGTTCCGCCTCATCCAGGCGGCACCGGTCGAGGTCGTCTCGCTCTGCGACGTGGACAAGAAGATGCTCGCCGACGCCGCCGAGCAGGTCGCCGGCAGGCAAGCGTCGAAGAAGAAGCCGCGGACCTATCACGACTACCGCGACCTGCTCAAGGAGAAGGACCTCGACCTCGTCTTGATCGCGACGCCGGACCACTGGCACGCCCTGCCCATGATCGCCGCCGTCGAGGCCGGCGCCGACGTCTACGTCCAAAAGCCGATCAGTGTGGACGTGACCGAGGGCCGCGCGATGGCCGCCGCCGCCCGTAAGAACAAGCGCGTCGTCCAGGTCGGCACCCAGCGGCGCAGCACGCCGCACATCATCGAGGCCCGCGACCGCGTCGTCAAGGAAGGGAAGCTCGGCAAGGTGGCGCTGGTTGAGGTGTACTGTTACTACCACATGCGCGCCCGCGAGAACCCGCCGGACACCAGCCCCCCGGACTACCTCGACTACGAGATGTGGACCGGCCCCGCGCCGATGCGGCCGTACAACAAGCTCGTCCACCCGCGCGGCTGGCGGGCGTTCATGGAGTACGGCAACGGCATCGTCGGCGACATGTGCATCCATATGTTCGACATGGTCCGCTGGATGCTCGACCTCGGCTGGCCGCGGCGGGTCAGCTCCGGCGGCGGCATTCTCGTGGAGAAGCACAGCAAGGCCAACATCACCGACACGCAGACGGCCACGTTCGATTACGGCGACCTGGAAGTGGTGTGGCAGCATCGTACCTGGGGCGAGGCCAACGACAGCGAATACCCCTGGGGCGCCACGCTCTACGGCGACAAGGGGACGCTCAAGGTGGACGTCCACAAGTACGAGTTCATGCCCCTGGGCCAGAAGAAGCCGACGCTGACCGGCAAGGCGCTCTTCGAGTACGAGAAGTACCCCATCGACCGGACCGAGAAGGACCTGGAGCGGCACGTCGCCTCGGCAGTTCGCTGGCACATGCGGGACTGGCTGCGGGCGATCGAGTCGCGCGGCAAGCCGGTGGCCGACATCGAGCAGGGGCACATCTCGACGGCGAGCTGCGTCCTGGCCAACCTGTCCCAAAAGCTCGGTCGGTCGGTGGAGTACGACCCGGAGAAGCACGTCGTGACGGGGGACGACGAGGCGACGAAGCTTCTGACCAGGCCGTATCGCAAGCCGTGGGTCCACCCGGGGACGTGAGGGGGTAGGTGCTTCGGTTCGAGGAATCGAGGGACCGATCGGTCCCATGTCTGCGGCGGAGGCCCCATGCGCTGCTCTCTCCCGGATCGGTTTGAGAAGCGTCAAACCGACAGGTGCGACAGGGACGAGCGATGGATGATTGCCGGCAACAGGGCTACGAAGCTAATGACAAATGGGCGCAATTGCCTTCCGGCTGGAGTTGGACGGAAGTGGCGGCGGCGGCGGCCGACACGCAAGACCGCGTCTTCGTCTTCAACCGCGGCGAACACCCGGTCCTCGTTTTCAACCCGGATGGCACATTCATGAAATCCTGGGGCGAGGGCTCGTTCGCCCGGCCGCACGGCCTCTTCATCGGCCCGGACGATGCCGTCTATTGCACCGACGACCTCGACCATACCGTTCGCAAGTTCACCCCCGACGGTAAACTGTTGTTGACCCTGGGTACGCCCGGCAAGCCCTCGGATACCGGAGCCACGAGCGTCGACTATCGAACCATTCGGCGGGCCGGTCTTCCTTTCCATTATCCGACCAATATCGCCCTCTCCCCGCACGGGGAACTGTACGTCAGCGACGGGTACGGCAACGCCCGGATTCACAAGTTCACGCCCGACGGCCGACGGCTCTTCTCCTGGGGAGAGCCGGGCAACGGCCCCGGACAGTTTCGCGTACCGCACGGCATCGCGGTCGACCCGCGGGGGACGGTGTACGTGGCCGACCGCGAGAACAGCCGGGTCCAATTGTTTTCTCCGGAAGGGGAATACTTGTCCGAATGGACCGACGTCGCCCGCCCCTGTCAGGTCTTCATCGACGCGGCAGGTGACGTGTACGTCGCCGAGCTGGGCTTTCACGCGGGGATGTGGCCCGGATCGAACCCGCCAAGTCCGGACGCTCCGGGGGGCCGCGTGAGCATCTTCGATCGTCATGGCAAGCTTCGCTCGCGCTGGGGCGGCGGCCGCAACCCTTGCGCCGCCGGCGACTTCTTTGCGCCCCACGGCATCTGGGTCGATTCGCGCGGGGCCATTTACGTGGCCGAAGTGGTCTGGTCCGCGGGGGGAAGACAGGGTCTGGTCTCCCCCGCCTGTCACAGCCTGCAGAAATTCACTCGTGCGAATTGAAGGAGAACAAAAGATGAAAGCCTGGCGTTTCCATCAATTCAACGACATGCGGCTCGACGATGTCCCCGAACCCGTCTGTTCGCCGGGCCACGTGCTGGTCGAGCCCCTTTGCGTGCAGCCGAGCGTCACCGAGGCCCAACTCGCGTTAGGAATTCCCACCCTGGCCTTCGATCGCGTGAAGCGCCGTTTGGAGACCGAGGCTCCGGTGCAACTCTTCGGCCACGAATTCTGCGCCCGCATTCTCGAAACCGGGGACGGAGTCCGCCGATTTCACCCCGGCGACCGAGTCGCCGCGCGGGCCAAGCTCCCTTGCGGAGAATGCACGCTCTGTCGCTCCGAAAAGAGCGACTTGTGTCGCAAGGGTCCGGTCATCGGCTTCGACCTCCCGGGCTGTTTCTCGGAACGGGCGATTCTGCCGGAGATCGCCCTGGTGAAAGTCGACGACCGCATCTCCGACAGCGAGGCCGCCTGTCTCCAATCCCTCAGCGACAGCGTGGCGGCGGTCGAGACGGCCCGGCTGCGGATGGCAGACACCGTGGTGATCTTTGGCCAAGGCAGCATGGGACTGGAGTGCTTGCAGATAGCACGACTCAGCGGCGCGGGCCTGGTGATCACCGTGGACGTGCGCGACGAGGCGTGCCAGGTTTCCCGCGAACTCGGGGCGGACCAGGTCCTGAACGCTCGCACATGCGATGTCGTCCCGGCGATCCGCGATTTGACGGGCGGCGTGGGCGCGGACGTTGTTTTCGAGTGCGCCGGCGGCAGCCCCCGACAAGGCCTGGCCGGCCAGCAGACGCTCCTCCAGGCCCTGGACGCCGTCCGCTCCGGCGGAAAGATCGTGGGCGTGTCTTGGTTCGGCGGTCCCCTGCAGATAAACATCGACCTCATGCGGGAGCGCAGCCTGCGTTACCTCTTCCCGGACATCAGCACTCAAGCACACCTCGAACACACCGTCCGTCTCGTCGCCTCCGGCCGTGTCCGCCTGGGGCCAACGATTACGCACGTCCTGGACGGGATCGAGTCTGTCCCTCGGGCCTTCGACATTACCGCCAATAAAGGCGTCCACAAGGCCATCAATCCCGCCCAGGTCATGATGAGACGCGCGTCGCCGTCCGTCACTCCACCCAGACCGGCTGCGTGAAGGCGCCGTTGACGGCGACGTCCCACGCCTCGAGCCGGACCCACTTCGCCCCGCCCAGCGCCAGCGGCACGCGGAGGGTCTTTCCTCCGAACGCCGCCTCCTCGCGGAGGTCGATGCGCCGGCGCCGGGTTTTCGCCCCGTCGCCCCAGACCACCTCCGCGAATGCCGGCGGGAATGTCCACGTCAACGTCGCCTCCATCTCCACCGACGCGCCGCCGGCCGACTTCACCACCTCGCCGCTCGCCTTGCCGCCGACCTTGAAGTCGGAAATCAAGACTTCGCCCGTCGTCACAAAGAACCGGCCCCCGCGCAGGGCGTCGAGCAGCGGCCCCCAGCCGTCCTCGAAGCGCGGCCGCTTGTCGAGCCGGATGTAGTTGACGTTCATGGGTCCGTAAAGCTCGTAATCCGGTTTCACCTGGAAGACGTCGACTTCTCCGAGTACGTACTTGCGCGGCCCCCAGTTGGCCATGTCGTCCAACAGGTCGAGCGCGCGGGCGCCGAGCCGCGGGTGGGACGCGTCGGCCGGCATCGCCTTCCACGCCGCGCCGAGGAAGCGGGGGGAGCGGTAGAAGGCGCTGTCGCGGTATCGGTCGGGGAAGCCGTAAGACGACTTGATGCGCGGGTGGGCCGTCCACATCAGCCCGTTCTCCTTCTCCATCAGCCGCAGCACGTCCTCCGGGCCGTGGACGGCGTACACGGCGCCGGTCCCCTCGACCCGGCGCTCGAACGGCGTGCCGGGTTTGGGGTGCAGCTCCCAGTAAACCGGCCTCGGGAAGAGGCTGATCCAGTGGCCGCCCAGGTACACGTTCGGCTCCTCGCCGGGTAGGACGAGGAGGCGGCCGTCGGACAGCCGGCGGCACTCGTCGTGCATCGTCTTCAGCAGGCGCAGCCGCTGCCCGTTGACCTCGGGCGTATGGGCGTAATGGAACTCGGCGAGGTGGACGATATCGATGCCGTGAGCCTTGAAGGTTTTCACGAACGGGGGCTCTTCCAGCCCCCTCGGCACGCCGTCCGTCTTCTGCTTCCGCTGCTGCTCCAGGAACTCGCGGGTGTGCTCGACGTGGTAATGGCTGGTGAACGTCTTGTACCCCTCCAGCGGCGGGAAGCGGTCGCCGTGCGTGAAGCGGCGGACCTGCTCGAGCGCCTGCTCGGCCTTGCCGCCGCTGAGCAGGTAGAAGACGCTGAGGTGTTGCCGGGACTTCGGCGGCGCGTTGACCCAGGGGACGAACCGCCCGTCGCCCTCCGGCGGCTGGCGGGTGCCGAGCCCCCAGCCGGCGACCTCGTCGCGGAACCCGCGGCCGTGCCACACCAATCGGAAATTGTCGGCGAAATCGAGGGGGTAGAGGTACTGATGCGGCGGCGGGAACACCGCCACCGACCCGCCCTCCACTTCCGCCACGACGGCCCGGTGACGGACGGCGACCGGCTCGGCGTTCGTGCGTGCGGCGGCGACCACGCGCCGCAATCGGTCCGAGGTGTCGAGCCAGGCGACCGACGTGCAGAACGGCTCGGGGGCGGTCAGGCCGGTGTCGTAGAGGAAGGCCGTGGCGTCGTGGTCCGTGCTGACGACGGCCTCGGCGTGGACGAGCCGGCAGCCGGGGTAGACCGTGAAGCGGTACTCGCCGCGGAACGGCCCGGCCGTCAGCCCGTCGAGGACGACGGTGCTGCTCCGTCCGCGGCTGTGGACGCGCACGGCCTTCGGCCGCAGCGTCGCCAGGTGGGTCCGGTGCGGCCGCCGGGGCGGGTTGTCGAAGAAGACGTTCCAGCCCTGCGTGAGGTCGCGGGTGCCGACGGTAAGGACGGTCACCGGGTCGACCCGGCGCAGCAGCGGGGTGACCGGGCCGGCCGCCGTCCCGGCGGTCCCGAGTTCTTCGATGAGCGGCTGGTTCGCCTCCGGGTGAAGGACGAGAACGCCGAATTCGCGCTCCGTCATCGGCCACGTCAGCCGCAGGCGAGCGCCGTCTTGGCGGACGGCAACGCCGGAGGCGGGCTTGTACTCGGACAGGTCCACGACGACCGGGTCGGCTCCGCGCCCCGCGGCGGCCGAGCCGACGAACACCAAGACGGCGAGAAGGAGTCGTGCGGTGCCGCACGGCGCGAGGTCGGTCATGAGAGGTTTCCTCCTGTCGCGGTTGTAAATCTACGGCGGCGCGAACGACGGCCGGCCGTCAGCGAGGCGCCGACGAAACACCGCCCGCGAGTGTCCTCATTACGGCATTTCCACGACCCTGACCAAAGGGCGCTCCTCAGGCAACTCGGTGCGGGTGCTCTCCTCGCCGACCAAGGCCGGCCGGCTGTGCCACTTGCGCTTCTGCCAGGTCCGCCGTCGGTCGTCCCGCGGAGTTCCGCGCGGGCGGCGTACGGTCGGACGGTCGAGCGCGCCCTTGGATACTAGCAGGCCGAAAGCGCCGCCTGGTTGCGTACGCGCAAATGCGCCGCCTGCCTTTTACCTCGCCTGCGAGCCGGCGAGCCACTACTACAAAGTCATGACGCGAAGCGAGGGGATGCCCGTGCTGATCGGGGATCGCATCTGACCCGCGATCGGCCTGCCGGCGGAACCACATCGGGTTTGACGCGGTCACGCGGGAGGTTGCGATGTCATCGAGAAGGCTCAGGCGGACGGGGACCGGGGCGGCACTTCTGCTGCTGGGGGTGGTTTCGGCCCTCGCGGGCCGGGACGACCCGGTCGCCAAAAGGGAGCCGCCGTCGGTGGTCGGCCGCTGGGACCTCAAGGTCCGCGGCCCCGAGGGGGAGTACCCCTCCTGGCTGGAAGTGCGGCGGAGCGGCTTCCGCACGCTGGTCGGTTCCTTCGTGGGCCGGTTCGGCAGCGCCCGCCCCATCTCCCGGGTCGAGTTCGACAAGGGCCGCGTCCGCTTCACGCTGCCGCCCCAGTGGGAGCGGCGCGCCGACGACCTGACCTTCGAGGGGAAGCTCGAAGGGGACGTGCTGCGCGGCGAGACGACGGACGACAAGGGGAAGCGCTGCCGCTGGGAGGCCCGCCGCGCCCCCCCGCTCACAAGGGACCACGCGCCCCGGTGGGGCGAGCCGGTCGAGCTGTTCAACGGGCGGGATCTGGCCGGCTGGGAGCCGCGCACTCCCGGCGTCAAGAACGGGTGGCTGGTCCGGGACGGGGTGCTGGCGAACGCGGACCCCGGCAACGACCTGCTGACGGGGCGGAAATTCACGGACTTCAAACTGCGCGCCGAGTTCCGCTACCCGCGGAGGAGCAACAGCGGGATCTACCTGCGGGGCCGCTACGAGGTGCAGATCGAGGACAACTTCGGCGAGGAGCCCGACAGTCACAAGATCGGCGGCGTGTACGGCTTCCTGACGCCGTGCGTCAACGCCGGGAAGGAGGCCGGCGCGTGGCAAGCCCTGGAGGTCACGCTGGTCGGCCGGGCGGTGACGGTGGTGCTCAACGGCGTGCGGGTCATCGACCGGCAGGCCATCCCCGGCATCACGGGCGGCGCGCTGGACGGCGACGAGGGCGCGCCCGGGCCGGTCCTGCTGCAGGGCGATCACGGCCCCGTCGAGTTCCGAAAGATCACCCTGACTCCCGGGGACTGACGCCGCAGGCACGAACGTCCACGAGGCGCCCTCAATCCGCGGGGCGGAAAAAGGGCCGCCCCTCTCGATCTCTCCGTCGCGCCTCACTCGAACAGCAGTCGCTGCGTCCCGCCCGGCCGTCGGAACGCCGCCGCCGACAATTCCGGCCAGCGGCCGACGATGCCCGCCTTGCGACGGCTCAGCTCGAACATCGCCTTGATCTGCTGCGCCAGCGGCCCTTCGCCGCGCATGCGATGGCCGAAGCGCGAGTCGTTCAGCCGCCCGCCGCGCATGTCGCGGAGGCGGCCCAAAACCTTCTCTTTGCGCTCCGGAAAGTGTCGCTCCAGCCACGCCACGAACAGGTCCGCGACGCCGAACGGCAGGTGGAGCAGGACGAAGCCGGCATAACTCGCCCCCGCCTTCGCCGCCGCTTCGAGGACGGCCGGCACTTCGTGGTCGTTCAGCGCCGGGATGATCGGCGCCACCAGGACGCCGACGGGGACGCCGGCCTTCGCCAACTCCTCGACGGCGGCGAGACGCCCGGCGGGTTGCGAGGCGCGCGGCTCCAGGACGCGCGCCAGTCCGCCGTCGAGCGTGGTGACCGACAGGCACACCGAGGCGGCGCGGTGGCTCGCCAGGTCGGCGAGGAGGTCGACGTCGCGCGTGACGAGGTGGTTCTTGGTGACGATCCCGACCGGGTTGCGGAACTCGGCGAGGACCTCCAGGCAGCGGCGCGTCAGGCGCAGGCGGCGCTCGACGGGCTGGTACGGGTCGGTGACGCCGCTGAGGCCGAGCACTTGCGGCTTCCAGCGCCGCGCCGACAGTTCCTTGCGCAGCAACTCCGGGGCGTCCTCCTTGACGAGGATCTTCGTCTCGAAGTCGAGGCCGGCGGAGAAGCCGAGGTACTCGTGCGTCGGCCGGGCGTAGCAGTAAATACAGCCGTGCTCGCACCCTCGATAGGGGTTAATGCTCGCATTATAGCCGACGTCGGGGCTGTCGTTGGTGGCGATGATCGAGCGCGTGGCGTCGCGCAGGAGAATCGTCGGCGGCGAGCCGTCGTCGGGCGCGGCGTCGGGGTCGGGCTCGTAGTGGATACGGTCGAAGCGGTTGGCCGGGTTGTCGGCGGCGCCGCGGCCGCGGACGGCGTCGGGGTCGTGATTCATGCCACCCTCCAGTGAGGTACGGGGTGGCTGGGACAGGAATAGAAGAGCGGAAAGCGAGGCGGCGTGTCAAGCGCGGTAGGAGAGACGAGGGCGTGCGGCGAGCGCGGGAGAGTTGCGTTCCGCCCGCGTCGGCAGTAAGGTAGACGACCGGGGGATTGTTCCGCGCCTCGTGGGAAGCCGTGATGAAGCGTCTCATTTCCGTATGCCTTCTCGTCCTTTGCCTCCCCGCCCTTGCCGCGGCCCAAAGCTCGTCGCTCAAGTCGGCCCGACAGCGCCTCCTCCGCGGCAACGTCGAGGAAGCCGCCAGCGCCTACGAAGCCCTCCTCAGCGACCCCAAGCTCCGCGTCGCCGCCGCCGTCGGCCTCAGCCGAGCTTACGAGGCCCAGGGCGACTACGACCGCGCCCTCACCGCCGTCGAGACCGCCCTGAAGGCCGACGCGGGCCACGCCGACCTCCTCGCCCGCCGCGCCGACCTGCTCTTCGAGCGCGGCCGCTGGGCCGAGGCCGGGCAAGCCGCCGACGCCGCCCTCGCCGTCGAGAAGCAACACCTCCTCGCCCGATGGGTCCGCGCCCGCCTCCTCCGCGACAAGGGCGATGTCAAAAAGGCGGATAGCGAATTCCGCTGGTTCGCCCGCGTCTACAACGAGACCACCGTCAAGGACGCCGACGACCTGCTCCTGATCGGCCTGGCCACCACGGAATACTCGCGCTGGCACAAGGACCTCGCCGACCAGTTCAACTTCATCATCAACGAGATCTACGGCGACGCCCTCAAGGCCGACAAGGACTTCTGGCCCGCCGAGTACCACGCCGGCATGCTCCTCCTGGAGAAGTACAACCGCCCCGAGGCCGAGGACGCCTTCGACAAGGCCCTCAAGATCAACCCGACCGCCGCCGAGGCCCTCGTCGGCAAGGCCCTCATCAAGCTCGAACGCTTCGAGTTCAAGGACGCCGAGAGCCTCGCCGAGCGCGCCCTGAAGATCAACCCGAAGCTCCCCGAGGCGCTCCGCGTCGTCGCCGACGTCCACCTCTTCGCCGGCGACTTCCCCGCCGCCTTGAAGGACCTCGAAATCGCCCGCAAGGTCAACCCGCGCGACGAACGCACCCTCGGCCCCGTCGCCGCCTGCCTCTATTTGCAGAGAAAAAAGGCCGACTTTGACGCTCTTGTCGCCGAGGTGACGAAGCAGAACCCGACGCCGGCCCTGTTCTACCATGAGTTGGGCGAGCGCCTGGAGCAAAGGCGCTGGTACGACGACGCCGAGACGTACTACAAGAAGGCCGTCGAGCTGCACCCCGCCCTCGCCTGGCCGCTGAACAGCCTCGGAATGCTCGCCATGCGCCTCGGCCGCGAGAAGGAGGCCCGCGCGCTCCTCGACAAGGCGTTCGCCCTCGACCCGTTCAACGTCCGCGTCTCCAACACCCGCAAGGTGCTGACGCACCTCGACCGCTACGAGACGCTCAAAACCGACCACTTCGAGTTGAAGTTCGACCCGAAGAACGACCGGGCGCTGGCCCACTGGATGGCCGGCTACCTGGAGGACATCCACGCCGACCTGTCGAAGCAGTTCGACTACCAGACGCAAGGGCCGATCCTCATCGAGGTGTTCAGCACCCACGAGATGTTCAGCGGCCGCACCGTCGCCCTGCCCGACCTGCACACCATCGGCGCCTGCACCGGCAAGATGATCGCGATGGTGTCGCCGCACGGCAAACGCAACGGGCAGAAGATGCACACGTTCAACTGGGCGCGCGTCGTCCGCCACGAACTCGTCCACATCTTCAACCTGGAACAGACGCACTACCTCTGCCCGCACTGGTTCACCGAAGGGCTCGCCGTCATCAACGAGGGCTACCCGCGGCCGCAGTCGTGGAACGAACTGCTCCTGGAGCGCGTGCCGAAGGGCGAATTGATGACGCTCGACACCATCGACCTCGGCTTCATGCGGCCGCGCTCGCCGCTCGACTGGCACATGGCCTACTGCCAGAGCCAACTCTACCTCGAGTACCTCAAAAAGCAGCACGGCGACAAGGTCGTCGGCGAGATGCTCGCCGCCTACCGTGACGGCCTCGACACCGCCGCGGCGCTCAAGAAGGTCTGCAAAGTCGAGAAAGCCGACGTCGAGAAGGGTTACAAGGCGTACCTCGACGAGGTCGTCAAGGGCATCCGCGCCAAACCGCCGGAGAAAGCGGCGTCGTTCACGCAGCTGCGCGACACCGTCCGCAAGAACCCCAACGACCTCGACGCCAAGACTCGCCTGTCCGAGGCGTATCTGACGCGCGACAAGGCCGAGGCGCGCAAGCTCGCGAAGGAAGTCGTCGCGGCGCGCGGCGAACACCCGCTGGCGAACTACGTCCTCGCCCGCCTGGCACTGGCCGCCGGCGACGGCGAGGAGGCGCTGAAACTCCTCGAAACGGTCAAGGACGCCCGCGAGCCGAAGGTGCTCCGCGAGCTGGGCAAGCTGTACTACAATTCGAGTCAGTTCGACAAGGCCGGCGCCGTCCTCGAACTCGGACGGCAGGTCGAGCCGTATGAAAGACATTGGCTCGTGGAGCTGGCCCGCGTCCACGCCCAGACCGGCGACCGCGACAAGCAGATCGCCGTCCTCAAGGAGTTGGTGCCGACCGACGCCGACGACTTCGACAACCGCAAGCGGCTGGCGAAGATGCTTCTGGAGGCCGGCAAGAACGACGAGGCGGAGCGCTACGCCAAACAGGCGCTGGAGATCGACTTCCGCGACAAGGAGACGCAGGAAATCTACGAGAAGGCGCTGCGTGCCCAGAACAAGAAGGGGCAGGCGGACGGCTTCCGCGAAATCCTGGAAAAGTAAGCCTTCGTTTAGCCGCCCGCCCGCAGGGCGGCGGGCAGACAGCATCGCCCCGAGGGCGGGATATACACACAGGGCGACGCGGGCTGCCCGCCGCCCTGCGGGCGGGCGGCTAAACGAGGGATTCTCGGACGACGCCCAAGTCGGTTTGCCCCGTCATGACAAAATGTCTAAAATCTCGTCAGCCGGCCGACGAATAACACGCCGAAGCCCCGAGAGTGCCGCATGCCGCTGACGCTCGCCGACTTGCAGCGGTTGATCCGCGAGACGTATGACGCCAAGGACCGGCGCCGCGGCGTCGAGGGGACGTTCATGTGGTTCATGGAAGAAGTCGGCGAGTTGTCGGCGGCGCTGCGGAGCGGGACGGATCGAGAGCGCGCCCACGAGTTCGCCGACGTCCTCGCCTGGCTGGCGACGCTGGCGAACGTCGTCGGCGTCGACCTGGAGGCGGCCGTCCGCGAGAAGTACGGCGGCGGCTGTCCCGGCTGCGGCCAGTCGCCGTGTGCGTGCGCTCAGGCCGAGAAACCCTAGGCGGACCCCATCTCATGCGCAAGTCCCTCCCCGCGTGGCTGGCCCTCGCGCTCGCCCTCGGCCTGCCCGCCCTGGCCCAGGCCCAGATCCCCAAGGTGAAGATCACCGGCGTTCGCGCCGGCTTCACCGGCGGCGTCTCCGCGGACGGCCAGCGCAAGTCGAGCCGCCTCAAAACCGGACTGTGGGCGCCGGTCTACATCGACGTCCAGGTCGGCAACGAGCGCCTCGGCTCCGGCGAGTACGACCTCGTCGTCGAGACGACCGACAGCGACGACCTGCAAAACGTCTACGTCGAGCGCCGCTTCCTGCCGACGATGGAGCCGAAAGAGTCGGCGATGCTCCTCAGTTACGTCCGCGTCGGCGGCTCCAACAGCGACGTCAAGGTGACCGTCCGCTCGCGCTACGACGGCCGCACCCTCAGCGAGATGGTCCTCAAGGCCAACAAGGGCGACTACGCCCCGCTCGACTCGAGCCGCTACGTCTACCTGACCCTCGGCGGACCGCTCATGGGCCTGAAAAAGGCCCTGGCTCAGCGGGCGAACAACCCGCTCAACAAGGAACTGGGCGACGACGACCTGGAGCCGGAAGAGAACTGGGTCCGCCGCTTCGCCGTGGCCGACGCGGTCGAGTTGCTGCCGACGAGCTGGTTCGGCTACCAGGCGGCCGACGCCGTCATCCTGGCGACCGGCAGCGACAAGTTCGTCGCCGACCTGAACCGCGACAACGACGACCAGGTCAAGGCCCGACTCGACGCCCTCGCCGAGTGGGTGCGCCGCGGCGGGCGCCTCATCATCACGGTCGCCCACAACCACCAGCACGTCAATGCGGTCCTGGAGAAGCTCAAAGTCATTGACGTCCAGGTGAAGGGCGAGTTGCCGAACCTGAAGGCGCTCAACGGCCTGACGCGCTGGGCCGGCCCCGGCAGCGAGGCGTACCGCGCGCGACCCGCGCCGGACAAACCCGGCGAGTTGCCCGACCTGGAGGTCGCCAACCTCGTCGCCGGCAAGGGGGTGCATGTCCTGGCCGGCGTCAACAACGTGCCGGCCAACAAGGACGAGTCGCCACTGCTGCTCTACGCCCCTTGCGGGTTGGGCCGCGTCATCGTCCTCGGCGTCGACGTCGATCAGGCGCCGTTCGTCACCTGGAAGGGGCAGCGGCTGTTCTGGGAGGCCATGCGCCGCGAGGTCGAGCCGGCTAACCTGGACAACCTCGACAACCCCAACCAGCAGCAGATGCGCGGCGCCTGGGGGCAGCAGGGGCAGCAGTTGGCGTCGCGCCTCGTCGACGGCCTGGAACTGTTCCCCGACGTGCCGGTCATCTCGTTCGGCTGGGTGGCGCTGTTCATCGTCATCTACATCCTCATCGTCGGCCCGCTCGACTACTTCTTCCTGAAGAAGGTCGTCAAACGGCTGGAGCTGACGTGGATCACGTTCCCCGCCGTGGTGATCGTCATCAGCGTGGTCGCCTACGCGGCGGCCTACAAGCTGAAGGGGAACGATTTGCGGATTAACAAGGTCGACGTGGTCGACATCGACCTGCACGGCAACCACGCCTACGGCACGACCTGGTTCACGCTGTTCAGCCCGCGCATCCAGAATTACACGATCGGCATCGAGCCGAACATGCCGGCGTGGGGGAAGGAGCCGGACGTCAAGAACGCCGCCGGCGGCAAGAGCCGGCCGGAGGACTGGGCGAAGGAGCGCTACGCGCCGCTGGTCGGCTGGATGGGCCGGCCGGAAAACCTTTACGGCGGCGGCCGCGGCGGCTCCGGCGGGCTGTTCCGCCGCACCTACGACTACGCCCCCGAGGCGAGCGGCCTGCAAGGCGTGCCGATCCAGGTGTGGTCGACGAAGACGTTCGGCGCCTCCTACGACCACCCCATCGGCGCCGGCGAGCTGATCGAGGCCGAGCTGAAGTTCACCAAGGCGCAGCAGAACAAGGTGGGCGGCAAGATCACCAGCCACCTCCCCGTCGATCTGCAAGACGTCGTGCTGTTCTACGCCGGCAGCGCTTACAGCCTCGACAAGCTGACGGCGGGGCAGCCGGTCATCGTCGACCAGAAGAACCTCGTCGTCGCCGGCCAGGGAGACGTGGCCTTGCAGAGTTGGTTCGCCGGCGGCTACCCGAAGCAGCAGCAGGCACTGACGCAGGCGCGGCAGCGGCCGATGAACGCCGGCGGCCAGTCGGCGCAGCCGCCGGGGACGTTCATCAAGTCGATCCTGTTCCACGGCCACCCGAACGACCAGCAGACGGCGCAGACGCAGAACAGCGACCTGCGGATGCTGGACCAGCGCTGGCGGCTGGACGGCAAGAACCGCGACGAGGTGATCCTCGTCGGCCGCGTGGCGCCGGCGGACGGGTCGGCGGAGCAGGTGAACGAGAGCGAGGCGACGCCGTCGCGCCTGTGGCTGGGCAGCCTGCCCGGCGGGGGCAAGCGCGAGCCGCTGGTCGGCACGCTGTCGCAGGAAACCTACGTCCGAGTGTTCATCCCCGTGGCGCCGCAATGACGGCCCCGCGTCGCCGGGGGTGCGCGAGTACGCGACCCCCGGCTGGGATATGCAACCCCTTCGGGGTAGGGCCGGGGCATTTTACCCCGCAGGGGTTGCATAACAAAGCCGGGGGTCGCGTACTCGCGCACCCCCGGA
>JBBROG010000170.1:0-19539 GCA_038229635.1 Gemmatales bacterium | reverse complement strand
GCCCGACTGACAGTGGACGTTAGTTCACATGATCTGTTGCCGCAAAGCCTTTGATACCTTGGGTTTACAACCATGTTGGAAGCCCTGCCCCGAAGGGGTTACATCCCAAAGCCGGGGGTCGCGCAGCGCACCCCCGGATCAACACGCCGGGGTCGCCTACCCGCGCACCCCCGGATTCCCACGTTGGGCGTCGCGTATGCACACCCTCGGAACGACGGAGAACGTGTTAACCGAGCTGGAGTTCCTCGCGGATGCGGCCGAGCTCCTGCTCGAAGGCGAACAGGCGTCCGTAGAACTGGCCGAGCGACCGGAGCTTGGCTTCGGACGACGTGCCCGTCAGTTTCTCCGCGGCGCACATGAAGGCGACGTGCCCGTCGAGGCGCTTCCCGAGAAGGCGGATGTGCAACACATACTCTTCCGCCGTCGTCGGCAGGGTGCGCGGCAATTCGTTGGCGGAATTCGCCGCCGCCGTCGCGGCCGCCTTCGCCGCGGCGGCGGTCAGCTTCGCGGGAACGACCGGCGCCTTCGCGACCGGACGGGGTTTCGTCTTGGTGGCCATGAGCGGTCCTCGGACAGGGTGTCGAGCAACGGAGCAGGGACGCCGGGCGGGGCACGGGCGGAAGCGAGGAGTTTACAAGCACTTGGGTCATTCTACGGAAATCGCCTCCCGAGTGCCATCGGATTCGGCCGGCCGCATCTTCCGCCGCTTTCGCCCCTTTCCCGATTACCTATCCCACCGTCACGTCCCGCGCGGCTCGCCTCACGCTTCCCCCCGCCGCTTGCCTTTCCGTCCAGTCTCCCCGCGTCCCGCGTCGAAAAACTAGTGCGGGCTCGCGGAGCCGCAAACCTCGGCAAGATCGGGCGACCGGGACAAGGGCGCGCACGGAAGCGCGTCGCCGGTGTCCGCCGAGGGTTCGTGCCGGGGAGGCGCCGCCGTATGAGACTGCCAAGACGTCTGCGCCGGTGGCTGGGTCCGTGGGTGGCGGCGGCGGGGATCGTCGCCGTGCCCGGCTGCATGCCTTTCCTGCACCGCGTGGACCTCCCCGCCGTCGAGCGCGTCACCGCCTGCAAGGTGATGCCGGTCTGCGGCCGCAACCACGTCTACGTCTTCATGATCCACGGCCTCGACCCGTTCGACTGGTCCAACCTCGCGGGCGTGCGCGATTACCTTCAGGCGCTCGGCTTTCGCAAGACGTACTACGGGCAGCTGTATCACGCCGGCCGCTACGAGGCGGAGATACGCCGCCTGCACCGCGAAGATCCCGAGGCGCGCTTCGTGGTCATCGGCTTCAGCTTCGGCGCCAACGTGGCCCGTTACCTCGCCAACCAGGCGCGGGCCGAGGGGATTGCGATCGACTTGCTCGTCTACCTCGGCGGCAACACGCTCAAGAATGAGCCGCGCGACCAGCCGGACAACGCGGCCAAAGTGGTCAACATCCTGGCGGCGGGCGCCGTCTGGAACGGCGCCTGGATGGACCGCGCCGAGAACATTCACGAAACCGACGTCTACCACTTCGGCTCGGCGTCCCACCCGCGCACGCTCGAGGTGCTGGCGCGGGAGTTGGCCGTCGTGGCGGGAAACGGCGTCGTCGAGGAGACGACGTCCCTGGCGCCGCCGCTCCCGAACGCCGCCCCCGTGGAAGTGTCTCCCGAGTGGGATTTCCTCAAGCCGACGGCGCGGCTGGGCGGGTCGCGCTGAGAGCCGCCGGTCCCTCGCATTTCTTGCCGCAGCACCTCAAAGAGCCGGATTACGCGCCGCGCTAACAGATGGAAGCATTTGTTAGGAATCGGAAGCGCCCCTAGCACGCGCGTTCGCGCCGGAGATGAGGAAACGGAGAATCCAGCCGGTCGCTTCGGAACGGCCTTGGCCACAGCCAACAACATGTCTTGATTCGCTTGTGCTTGCTCTCATGATACTTGGGACGACGGGCCGCGCACGCGCTCCTTCCCGGAGTGCGAAAACGCAACTGGCAGGGTGGAGAAGACTTATCGAGATTCGAGGAACGAGTTAACACGTCGTCAACGCCGGTAACGTTTCGTGACATCCTCGGGAGACAGCCTCGATCGCGGCACGCGGCCGCGCTCCGCACGGCACGGCGGGCGGACCTCAGGAGTTTTCAAGCGACCGGCGTTCATTTCTCGGCCTGAGAATTGCGTTAGAAAGACCCCCTGTAACCCGTAGATGATTCCCCATACCGCGCGGAGATGCGTTGTTCGGAGGGTAGGAACGTTCCTTCCTCCCCCGCGTGGCCAGGCCGATCCTAGGTATGGGCAGACTGACCCTTGGGTCTGCCCAGGCGAACGAAGTGTCTCCTCGCACTTCGCCGCTTCACAATTGAAGAACGGCGTAAAGGGTTGCGCGGGTGGTTCACCCGCCAGCGCCGTTCGGGCATTCCCTTGGTAGGAGGTCTTCTTAATGCGTCTTTTGAGGAAGTCTGGCGGTCCCCCGTCACGACTCGCGACGCTGGTCGCGGTCCTGGCGCTCGCCGCCCTCCCGCGGGTCGCGTTCGCGGACGTGATCACCCGAACCGGCACCGGCTCGCGAACCGGCACCGGCGCCTTCAACGTCACGGTCGGCCAGTTCGATCCGACCCAAGGGACGCTGAACAGCATCACCGTCACCGGGAATGTGTTCACGGGCGGGTCGCACGGGTTCGAGAACCTCGAACCCAACGCCTCGAACACGATCTCGCAGACCCACAACAGCTCGGTGAACCTGAACCTCCCCGGCGGCGGGGCGTTCATCCCCAGCACCCTGCTGGACATCACCACCCCGCCCGGTCCGACGATCACGCTGCCGCAGTTCGACGGCACGCTGGACTTCGGCGGCACGTCCGGCCGCTCGTTCAACGGCCTGTCGGCGACCGGGGCGAACCAGTCGACCGTCCTGACCGGGGCGGCCCTGGCGGCCTTCATCGGCACGGGCAATGTGAACTTCGCGGGCAACTCGAACAACACGAGTAGCGCGAACGGTACCGGTAACCAGGCGTCCACTTTCACCACCAACTCCGGCGGTAACGTGTCGCTCGCCTACAACTTTACCCCGTTCGCCCCGCCTCCTCCCCCGGCCATCCCTGAGCCGACGACGCTCGCACTGCTGAGTGTGGCCTTCGGCGCCTTCGGGGCGCGCCGCTTGTTCGCCCGCCGCAAGACCGCGGCCTGATCGTACTCTCCTCATCCCCGGTCCCGCGGGATCGGATCGTTTGCCGGCGGAACGGGGCGTGCCTGGGTTTTTGACCGGACCCAGACACGCCCCGTTCATCTACGCATCTCCCCATCGATTTTTACGCCGAGTTTCAAAAATCTTGGGAAAAATCGCCAACAGCCCTTGCAATCGGAAATTCGGCCGGTATAAATGTAGTTAGAGGCAAGGCACCCACCTTACCTCGTACCGATGAGATCGGGAGATCGTTGGGGACTCGAAGCTGATTGGGCGACGGTTTCGAGTTCCATGACTCCCGATCTCACTTTTTTTGCGCGCAGTCCACATCTCCGCCGCGTCCGCGGTAACATCCCTTCATGAAGCTCAAGCAGCAGCCGGAAGATTTTTTCGTCGAGGAGCTGACCGACGTCGCTCCCCAACCGACGGGGCCGTTCGCCCTCTACCGGCTGCGCAAGCGCGGCTGGTCGACGCCCGACGCTCTCGCCGCCGTGCGTCAGCGCTGGCAGATCGAGCCGCGCCGGCTCTCCTGCGGCGGACTGAAGGATCGGCACGCGGTCACAAGCCAGTATCTGACGATCTTCCACGGCCCGCGCCGCGGCCTGAAGCAGGGCGAGATCCAGGTTGACTACCTCGGCCAGTGCGAACGTCCCTACACCTCGACCGACATCCGCGCCAACCGCTTTCGCGTGACGGTGCGCGCCCTCGCGGCCGACGACGCCGCCCAGATTCGCCAGGCGCTCGAGGAGGTGCGCGCCGACGGCGTGCCGAACTACTTCGACGACCAGCGCTTCGGCTCGGTCGCGCCCGGCGGCGAATTCATCGCCAAGCTCCTCGTGCTGGGCCGCTTCGAGGAGGCGTTGCGCCTGGCCCTCACCGAGTCCTACGAACACGACCGCGCCGCCGAGAAGCGTCAAAAAGCGCTGCTGCTCGCCCACTGGGGCGACTGGGCGCTGCTGAAGGCACGTCTGCCGCGCGGCCACGCCGGGGAAGTTGTCGATTACCTGCGACACCGCCCCGACGACTTCCGCGGCGCCGTCGTCCGCCTGCACCCCGAGCTGCGCGGCCTGTACCTGTCGGCGTACCAGAGCCACCTGTGGAACCGCCTCCTCGCCCGCTGGGTCGAGGGTCGCTTTCGGCCCGAGCAAATCCTGCGCGTCGGCCTCAAGCTCGGCGAGGTGCCGATGCCGCGCGGCCTCGACGAGGAGCAGCGCCGCGAACTGGCGTCTTTGTCGCTGCCGCTGCCGTCGGCGCGGCTGCACCTGGCCGACGACGACCCACTTGCGCCGTTGGCGACGTCGGTGCTGGCCGAGGAAGGGCTACAATTGCGCCAGATGCAGGTGAAAGGGGTGCGCGAGCTGTTCTTCTCGAAGGGCGAGCGGGCGGCGCGGTGCGTGCCGACGGACCTCCGGGCTCAGGCCGCGCCGGACGAACGCCACGCCGGGCGCGAGAAGCTCGACCTGTCGTTCGACCTGCCGCGCGGCAGTTACGCGACGCTGGTCGTGAAGCGCGTTTCCGCCGCTTGCGGCTTCGCACTCGCTAAGCCGCAAGCGGCTATCGGATAAACGTCAGCGCCCGCTCGACCACGTCGAACGCCGCCCGCGGCCGTGCGAGGCGCCGCGCGTTCTCCTTGAGTCGCCCCAGGCGGCCGTCGTCGCCCAGCACTTCCGACAGCTTGTACGCGAGCGTGGCGACGTTGTTGACCTTGATGGCGGCGCCGTTTTCCAGCAGATAATCGCTATTGCGACTCTCCTGTCCGGGGATCGGGTTGACAACCACCATGCCCGCCCCGCGCGCCAGCGTCTCCGACGTCGTCAGCCCGCCCGGCTTCGACACGACGAGGTCGGCCGCCGCCATCAGCTCGTCGATCTCCGTCGTGAAGCCCATCACCTTTGCCTTGTGCCTCTCCGGCACATTCACCTTTTCCAGCTCCGCTTTCGCGCTTCCATTCTTGCCCGCGACGACGACGACCTGCAAGGGCCGTTCGACGTCGAGGAGGGCGCGGTAGATCTGCCCGATCGGCCCGACGCCGAAGCCGCCGGCCAGTTGCAGCAGCACCGGCCGGCCGCCCGCGAGGCCGTGCCTGTCGAGGCACGTTTTCCGATCTTTCGGAGTGCTGAAGACGGGATGAATGGGGATGCCTGTCGCGGTCGTGTCGCCCTTCGGGACGCCCCAGTGGTGCAGGTACTGGGCGCCCTCCTCGGTGGCGGTGAAGTAGTGGTCGCACGGCTGGTTGACCCAGAGGCGGTGCGTCTCGAAGTCCGTGGTCGCCGTCACCTGTGGCACCTTCAACTCGCCGCCTCTGCGTAGCGAGGCGATGACCTCGGCCGGCAGGAAGTGCGTGTTGATGACGAGGTCCCACGGCTCCTCGGTAAGGAGGCTGATGAACGCGCGCAGGTTGAGCTTCTCGACGGCGAGGCGGAGGCGGTCGCCGCGGTGCTTGCCGGAGGGGCTCGGCCGGTCCATGAGGTCGTAAAAGTAGCCGAAGACGTGCGGCACGCGGTTGACGAGGTCGAGGTACGCCTTGCCGTAGAGGCGGCGGAAGGCGGCGTTGGTCAGGTCGAGGACGTCGACGTTCTTGACGACGGCGTCGGGGCGCGTCTGCTTCAGGGCCAGTTCGACGGCCTGGGCGGCGCGGAGGTGGCCGGCGCCGACCGACGCCGAAAGGACCAGGATGCGCGGCTGTGCGGTCATGGGAAACTCCGTCAAGGTGCCGACATCCTATCGCCCCGTTGGCGCCGCCGCCAGCGCGGCGTACAGTGGGGCGCCGTCACTCCCACCCCCAAGGCGTCCGAGGTGGAGGACGCCAAGCCGGAGCTGATGCGCGAGCGGGTGAAGCGGCCGCGGTGAGCGAGGAACTATCGCGAAGCGCCAGCGCGGGAGTAGGTCATGGCGAAAAAGACCCAATGGCACCCGGCGTTCGTCGCGCTGTTGCGGCTGCTGGTGGAGCCGTACTTTGAAGTGCAGCCGGACATGCCGGTCGGCGACAAGCCGCGCGAGGCGGACGTGGTGCTGTTGCGGCGCCGGCGGTCGGGCCGACTGCCGTTCCAGGGCTTGTGGCGCGACCTGACGGCGTGGAACGTTCTTGAGTTCAAAGGGCCGACCGTCTCCCCGCGCGAAGAGGATCCCGACCAATTCGTCGAGGTCGGGTTGGGCATCCATCGCCGCCTGAACGAGGAGCGCGAGAGGCAGAAGCGGCCGCCGCTCGGCCCGGAGCAGGTGTCGTTCTGGTATCTGGCCAATCACCTGGGCCGGCGCCTGCTGAGTTCCTGGGGTCGGCGTCGGCTCCGCGGACTCCGGCAACAGAGCCAGGGCGTCTGGCGTTGTGAGGTGATGGGACGCCTGGTATTTGTAGTGAGAGGGGACGACCTGCCGGCCGATCAAGAGGATAATCTGCCGCTCCTGCTGCTCGACCGGGACTCGTCGCAAAAAGACAAGGCCGTCGCCGAATTCGTGGCGAGCCGGCAGGATCTCTGGGACCGCTACGGCGCCTGGCTGTCCGCCCTTCACTTCGGCGCCTACGAGGAGGTCAAGAGCATGGCCAAGGCAACGCGACCCAAGTCCAAACCGATTTTCCAGGAAGTCATCGACGCGATGGGTATGGACTGGCTTATCGATCAGCTCGGGGCCGAGCGACTCATGGAGGCGATGGGGACCCGGCGCTTCATCAAGGCCGTCGGCATCAAGAAGCTCTGGGAGGAATTGACCCCCGAGGAGCGCCGCGAGTGGAAGCGACTGGCCGATGAGTGACGCCCCCGCAGGGGGCACGTCCCCCGATTATTCGGGCGCCGCCGCCGCGCCGATGCTCTAATACAGACCTTGCCCCCGAGACTCGCCCCGGCTCGCGCAAAGGTCTCCCGCCATGAACCCGCCAACCCCGCCGGCCGGGAAGGAGCAGCGCCTGCTGCGCAACGCCCGCCGCGAGGGCCTCGTCATCATGACCGTCTGGGCCGTCGCCCTCGTCTGGAGCGTCGTCGTCGGCTACCTCCTCGGCTATCGACGTCCTCCCGACGAGATGGCTCTTATCCTCGGCATGCCCGCCTGGGTCTTCTGGAGCGTCGTCTTCCCCTGGGGCCTGAGCCTCGTCTTCTCCGCCTGGTTCTGCTTCGCCTTCATGGCCGACGACGACCTCGGCCACGACCCGGAGGAGGCCGACCATGCCTGAGCCGCTCCTCGCCGCCGGCGGCGCCACGCCGGCCACGCTCGTCGCCTTCGCCGGCTACATGGTCGGCGTCTTCGTCCTCGGCGCCCTGTCGCATCAACTCCTCAAAAAGGGCTCGTTCCTCAAGGAATACTTCCTCGGCGACCGCCAGCTCAACGCCTGGGTGCTCGGCCTGACCTACGTCGCCACGTCGGTGAGCGCCGGCAGCTTCGTCGGCTTCCCGTCGCTGATCTACCGCCACGGCTGGATCATGGCCTTGTGGATCGGCGGCTACATGGTCGGCGGGCTCGTCAGCAAGGGCGCCCTGGCCAAGCGGCTCAACCAGGTGTCGCGCCTGACCGGCGCCATCACCGTGCCCGACGTGCTGCGCGACCGCTTCCAGAGCCCGGCCCTCGGCGTCCTCGCTAGCGTCTTCCTGCTCCTCTTCCTCGTGTTCAACCTCGTCGGCCAGTTCAAGGCCGGCGGGCTGATCCTGCGCGAGGCGTGCGGCGGCGTCCGCGAGTCGGCGGTCTACGAGACGGCGCGCGCGGGCACGGCGGGCGCCCTCGAAACCTCCGGCCTGTGGGCGGCGTCCGACGCCGACCAACCCGGCAAGTTTTACGACCTCGATTACCCCGATTACGTCCTTGGGATGCTCGTCTTCGCGCTGACGGTGGTCGCCTACACGGCCTACGGCGGCTTCTGGGCGGTCACCTGGACGGACGTCTTGCAGGGCGTCGTCATCGTCCTCGGCGCCGTGTTGTTGATGGTGCTGGCCCTGCGCAAGGTCGGCGGGCTGGAGAACGCCACGCGGACGCTGCGCGCCGCCGACCCGGACCTGGTGTCGGGGCCGGGACCGGACGAATTCCTCCCTCTCGGGTTGGCGATTTCGTACTTCTTCCTGTGGACGGTCGGGTCGATGGGGCAGCCGGTCGGCATGGTGCGGCTGATGGCCTGCCGCGATACGCCGACCTTGCGCGTGTCGCTGTTCCTCATCGGCGTCTATTACGCCCTGATTTATTTCCCTCTCGTGGTGACGTTCGTCTGCGCCCGCGCCCTCTACCCGGTCGAGTACATGCAGCAGACGGACAAGATCATGCCGGCGATGGCGCTGCGGCTGACGGAGGACTGGCCGCTGCTGGGAGGTTTGATCCTGGCGGCGCCCTACGCGGCGGCGATGTCGGCGGTGGCGGGCTTCCTCCTCTTGATGAGCAGCAGCCTGGTGCGCGACCTGTACCAGCGCAACATCAACCCCAACGTCGGCGAGCGCGGCGTCAAGCGGGTGAGTTACGCCACGACGGCGGTGGTGGGGGTGCTGGTGACGGCGCTGTCGCTGCGGCCGCCGGAGTTTTTGCAATACCTGATCCTGTTCACCGGGGCGGGCATGGCCTGCACGTTCCTGGCGCCGACGTTGCTGGGGCTGTACTGGCGGCGGACGACGCGGGCGGGGGCGCTGGCGGGGATGGTCGGCGGCTTCGGGACGGTGACGGCCCTGTACCTGCTCGGTCGGTACGGCGTCGGCAAGGAGGGCAAGACGGGTCCGGCGGCGCAGCCCATGGCGCCGGTCTACCTGTTCGACCTCGACCCGGTGCTGTGGGGCCTGGTCCTGTCGTTCGCCCTGGCGGTGGTCGTCAGCCTGCTGACCGAGCCGCCGCCGGACACGCACGTCGATCGGTACTTCCTGGCGAACGAGAGGAGCGTGTAGGCGTTCTGGGGGTGCGCGGGAACGCGACGCCGGGCGGTATGTTCCAGGGAGTGCGCGAGTACGCGACGCCCGTCGTGGTTGTCCGGGGGTGCGCGAGTACGCGACGCCCGTCGTGGTTGTCCGGGGGTGCGCGAGTACGCGACCCCCGGCTTTGTGATGCAACCCCTTCGGGGTAGGGCCGGGAGCCTTTTACCCCGAAGCGGTTACATCACAAAGCCGGGGGTCGCGTACTCGCGCACCCCCGGAACGCCTTGACGCGACTTGCCGCCGCGCCTATAGTCCGCGTCCCTTGTGGCCCCGGAGGCGCCGCCATGACGCGCAGACTATTGCTCGCCCTCGTCCCGCTCACCCTCACGGGTTGCTTCAACGGCCTCCTGCTGACGCCGGTCAACAGCGACACGCCGGTCCAGGAAACCCTCGTCGCCGAGGCGCGCGGCACCTTCTGCCGCGACAAGATCGCCGTCATCGACGTCGACGGCATGATCCTCAACGCCAAGGCCGGCGGGCTGCTCGGCGGCGGCGACAACATGATGTCGACCTTCCGCGAGCGCCTCGACGCCGCCCGCGACGACAGGCGCGTCAAGGCGGTGGTGCTGCGCATCAACAGCCCCGGCGGCGCCGTCACCGCCAGCGATATCATGTATCAGGATATCCTCAATTTCCGCAAGGACACCGGCAAGCCGGTCGTCGCCTGCATGATGGACGTGGCGGCGTCGGGCGGCTACTACCTCGCGATGGCCGCCGACCGCACCTTCGCCCACCCGACGACGGTCACCGGCAGCATCGGCGTCATCATGAGCCTGTACAACGCCAGCGGACTCTTCCAGATGCTCGGCGTGACCAGCACGCCCATCAAGTCCGGGCCGAACAAGGACATCGGCAACCCGGCAAGGGCCATGACCGACGAGGAACGCGCCATCCTGCAAGGGATGGTCGACGGCTTTTACGGGCAGTTCGTGCAGGTGGTGGCTCGCGGCCGCGGGATGCCGGAGGAGCGCGTCCGCGCCCTCGCCGACGGCCGCGTCTTCACCGGCCTCGACGCCCACAAGCTCGGCCTCGTCGACGAGGTCGGTTACCTGGAGGACGCCATTTCCTGCGCGAAGCAATTGGCCTGCGTGAAGGACGCGAAAGTGGTCGCCTACGACCGCTGCGGCGGCTACCGCGGCAGCATCTACGCGGGGGCGCCGCACATCCCGAGTCAGATCAACGTCAAGCTCGACGTGCCGCTGTTCAACAACACCGGCGGGGCGGCGTTTATGTACCTGTGGGAGCCGGGAAAGGCGCGGTGAGCCGCTTGCGGCTTCGCAAGTGCGAAGCCGCAAGCGGCCCGGAGAATTAGTGCGCCTCCGGCTTGAGCACGCGCTTCATAAAGTCGATCTCCAAGCGCGCGTAATGCGGCCCGAAGCCGCCGTGGCGCGAGCGCGGGTAGAACATCACCTCGAAGTCCTTGTTCGCCCGCTGCAAGGCGTCGACGAACTGCAGCGCGTTCTGGACGTGGACGTTGTCGTCCATCAGGCCGTGGACGAGCAGCAGCCGCCCGTGCAGGTTCGCCGCCGCCCGCACCACCGACGTCTTCTTGTACCCGTCCGGGTTCTCCTGCGGCGTGTTCATGTAGCGCTCGGTGTAAACCGAGTCGTAATTGTGCCAGTCCGTGACCGGCGCCGACGAGACGCCCGCCGCGAAGAGCTTGCTGTGCGTCAGCGCGAAGGCAGTCATGAAGCCGCCGTAGCTCGAGCCGCTCATGCCGACGCGGGCGGCGTCGATCCCCGGCTGCTTGCACAGCCACGTCACCGCCGTCTCGACGTCCTTCAGCTCCTGCACGCCGAGCTGGCGGTACGCCGTCCAGGTCGCGGCGGCGCCCTTGCCGCTGGCGCTGCGCGGGTCGCAGTGGAAGACGACGAAGCCGAGGCTCGCGAGCATCTGGTCGCGCGTGTGCCCGCCGCCCCAGGTGTCGCGGATCGTCGGCGCCGCCGGCCCGCCGTAGGTCATGAACCACACCGGATACTTCTTCGCCGGGTCGAAGTCCGGCGGCCGCGTCACGCTCCCCTCCAGCACGAAGCCGTCCGGCGTCGGGACCTTCACCAACTCGCTCTTGCCGAACTGGTACTCGTCCAGGACGTACACCGGGTTCGTGTCGAGGCGGCGGACCAACGTGCCGTCGTTGCGGACGACGCGGACCTGCGTTGGCGACGAGTAACCGCTGTTGGTGTCGACGAAGTATTTCGCCTTCGGCGACAGGCTAACGCGGTGGTCGCCGGGCTCGCTCGTCAACCGCTCCAGGCTGCTGCCGTCGAGGCGGACGCGGTACAGGTTGGTGCCGACGGGGTTGTCGCGCTTGCCGGTGAAGTAGACCCAGCCGGCCTCCTCGTCGACGCGCTCGACCGGGTCGGCGGCGAACAGGCCGCCCGTCACCTCCCACGGACCGCTCGTGAGTGCGTTCAACACCTTTCCGTCCTTGGCGAAGTGATAAAGGTGCTTGTAGCCGGTGCGGGCGCTCGGCAGCAGGAAGGAGCCGTCCTTGAGGAAAGTGGGGACGCCGGGCTCGTCGACCCACGCCTTGGTCGTCTCGCGGAACAGGCACGCCACCTCCTCGCCGTCGCGCGGGATCGTGCAGACGTCGAGCCAGGTCTGAGCCCGGTCCTGGACGTAGAAATAGGCCCGTTGACTGTCCGGCGTCCAGCCGGCGCGGGCGACGAGGCTGGCGTTCTCGGAGTAGCGGCCCAGGTCGGCCCAGCGCACGCCGCCGCCGGCGACCGCGGCGACGCCGACCTTGACGGTCGGGTTCGGGTCGCCGGTCTTCGGGTACGGCGTCGTCTCGGCGCGGCCGCGCACCGGCAGCTGGTCGAGGACCGTGAACTTGCGCACCGGCGTGTCGTCGATGCGCAGGAAGACGAGGTGCGTCGAGTCGGGGCTCCACCAGTAAGCGCCCTCGCGGCGGTCGAAGACTTCCTCGGTGTACACCCAGTCGCCCTTGCCGTTGAAGACGAGGTCGCTGCCGTCCTCCGTCAGGGCCTTTTCGGTCTGCGTCTTCACGTCGACGACGTACAGGTTGTTGCCGCGCACGAAGGCGACGAACTGGCCGTCGGGGCTGAAGGTGATGAGTTCCTTGGGGCCGGGCGATTTCGTCAGGCGGACCGCCTTCCCCTCGGCGGTGACGTGGTACAGGTCGCCGCCGTGCTGGGCCACGATCGCGCCGCGCTGCGGGCTATAGCGGGCGAGCGGCGGCCGCGTGAGGCCCTCGGCGGCGCGGCCGACGGTCGGCAGCGCGGCGAGTCCCTTGGCCATCTTGTCGCGCTCGTCCGGCAGCGGTTCGCAGCGGCCGGTCGCGGCGTCGACCTTCCAGGGGCGGCCGTCCTTCACCTGCACGAAGTGGTCGTCGTCGAGCCAGCGCTGCGCCTGCGCCGGCGCGCCGTTGAAGTCGGGGAGCGCGCGGCGCGTGAACGCCTCGTAGGTGATGCGCTTGCCGGTCTTGCGGTCCTCCGGCAACGGGCGGGCGCGGCTCGTCGTCAGCGGAGCCGGGGCGGCGGGCAGGCGCAGCACGGGGAAGTCCTTCCCCTCTTGCAGCGCCGCGTCGAAAAAGTTCCACGTCGCCAGGCCGTCGGACGACTGCGGCTCCAGGAAAAACGCCGCCAAGTTGCCGAGCGGTTGGGCCGTCTTGACGACGAACGTGCCGGCCTCGACGCGGCGGCTCTCCTTGCGCGGCGTGGCTTCGAGCGCGACCGGCTGGTGCTTCTGGTAGAGGCCGGCGCGGGCGACCTTGTCGACGCGATAGGCTTCAACGTCGAGGTCGAGGTCCTCGCGCAACTCGTCGACGACGACGCCGTGCCGCTGCAAAGTTTCCGTCGCCTTCGCCAGCGCCGCCGGGACGAGGTAGGCCCAGGGGCGCTTCACCGCCAGCGTCACCTCGGCCCCGCCCGTGTACTGGACCTCGTAATTCTTCGGCCGGTCGGTGCGGACGCGGCGGCCGTCCTTGACCTCCTCTTCGTAGCCGAGCAGCGTTTGCGGGCGACCGTGCGGCGCGGCCTTGAAGCGCAGGGCGACCGCGTCGCCGGCGGGCGAACGGGCCGACGACAGCAATTTGCGGACGGCGTCCTTGTTCTCGGCGACGTGTTCGGCGATGCTCCGGACGAAGGCGTGCGTGGCGAGGACGCGGTCTTTGAAGGAAGCGTAAGTATACGACTCGGAGAGGACGGCGATGCGGTGGCGCAGGCTGACGTAGTGCGTGCCGTAGCGCGGCTGCGGCGGCACCGTCTCCCACAGGCTGCGGTCGCGGGAAAAGTTGCCGTAGAAGAACGACTTGAAGCCGGTCGCCTTTTCGAGGCGCTTGCCGGCGTCCGGCAGGAGGACGTCGCGGACGTAGTCGACGACCTTCGGGTCGCCGGCGGGGCAACCGCCCCCCTCGTAGGTGAGGGTGTAGCGGTGGTACGAGCCGTTGGTCGTGTGGCAGTCGACGACGACGGCGGGGTCCCACTCGTTGAGGAAGCGGACGAGGGTCCGCACTTCGGGACTATCGAGTTTGACGAAGTCGCGGTTGAGGTCGAGTCCCTGGGCGTTGGCGCGGACGCCGGAGCCCTCCTCGGGGCCGTTCTGGCCGGGGCGGTTGCCCTTGCCGATCTTCTCGTTGCCGTCGGCGTTGAAGATCGGGGCGAAGACGAAGACGAGGTCCTTCAGCAGCGGATGCCCCTTCGTCGTCGCCAGGTCGCGGGCGAGCATCAGCAGCGCTTCCTTGCCGTCGACCTCGCCGGCGTGGATGTTGCCCAGCGCGAAGACGACGACCTTGCCCGTCTTCGCGGCCTCGGCGGCGCCCGCGACCGGCGGGTCGGCGACGATGACGAGGGGCAGCTTGCGCCCCTCCTGGCTGGTGCCGAGTTCGCCGAGGCGCACCAGGGGCGCTTCCTTGGCCAGGCGCTCGCAGAAGGCGACGACGTCGGCGTGGCGCGAGGTGGCTTTGTAGTCGCTCGTCTCGGCGACGGTCCGCGGCAGTTCGGCGCGGGACGGGGCGGGGACGAGGACGAGGAGTAGCGCCAGCACGGCGCTCGGGAGAAGCGTTCGCATGATGACAGGTCTCACGGCCCGAGGAGGATACGTCCTGGGTGACGCACCAGCCAGAGTAGCGATTTCGTCGCCCTTCGGCACCGGGAGAGCGCAACGCCGCTTGCGGCTTCGCAAGAGCGCGAAGCCGCAAGCGGCGGAGAGTCGGTCAAGTGTGGCGCGTTAGTACCGGAACTCCACGCTGAACGACAGGCCCTGCGCCCAGAAGTCGCTCGAATGGAAGCGCGACGCGGGGCTGACGGCGCCGGCGAAGGCGTTCGTCTGGCCGCTGCGCGGCAGCTGGCGCGGGTCGACGCTCAGGTCGATCTGGTCGCCGGGGCGGGCCACGTCGCTCCAGTAGACGAGGTTGTAGCCGACGCTGGCCCGGACGTTGTCGGTCACATGGTAGCCGACGCGGACGCCGACCTCCGGCACGACGGCGAACTCGTCGCGGCTGGCGCGGCCGGAGTTGCTCGGCAAGGCAAGAAGGCCCCCGTTGTTCACGGTCGGCATCGTCGAGGGGGGCGTGGTAATCAGGGAGCTGCCGCGCACGTTCACGACCTCGTGCGTCGTGCCGAGGGCGAGGCTCGTCGTCCCGCCGACGAAGAATTTGCCCAAATGATACTCGCCCTTGAGGCCGAAGGCGCCGCCGTAGAATTCGTTGCGCGTGTCGAACTCGTCGCGGACCGCGAAGTTCGTCCCGGCCGGGATCGACGAGCCGGACAGCGTCGTCAGGTTCTCGGAGACGCGCAGCGACTCGTTGAGTTGGAAGTAGCGGAAGCCGGCGAAGGCGTCGACGCGGTAGTCGCAGTCGCAGCAGACGTTGTAGAGGAGGTTCGGCGCCCAGCCCTGAAGTTCGCTCGACGTCCGGGCGCTCACGGTGCCGGACACGACGCCGGGGAGGGCGACCAGTTGGGCGTTGGCGGAGCGGCTCGTGACGTCGAAGAACGGCCGGCCGACGGCGTTCGTGCCGGCGGCGCCGGTGCCGCCCGCGTCGAACTTCTTCGACTCCGACCCCAGGAAGAAGTAGCTGACTTCGAGGCCGAGGATGTGGTCGCAGTCGACCCAGCCGCCGACCGTGAAGCGGCCGCCGCTGCGCGTGGGGTGGTCGCCGCTGTCGCCGAAGTCGACGTTCGTGCCGTTCGTGCCGATCACGCCGCGGCCGGCGGCCGGCCCGGACGTGACCAGGGCCGGCACGGGAGCGCTCTTGGTCCACCAGAGCAAGTATTCGGCACTCGCCCACACCCGCCCGGTCGGGCCGCAGATCCCCTCCAGGGGCGAGAAGCAGCCGTCGACGGTGCCCGCGTTGCACGCCGTCGGCGCGCAGGCGCCGGTCGCGCACGACGCCGGGGCGGCGACGCCCGTCGCGGGCGCGCCGGCCGAGGGAACGCCCCCGTAAGAGGAGGCGGACCCGGCGGGGAAGACCTGCTGGGCAAACGCCGGCCCGAGACTGACGAGAAGCAAGGCCAGCGAACTGACATAACGCTTGTTCATGTCGATACCCGTTTCACGAGGAGACCGGCGCGGATTTACGAGGCGTCGCTGTCGTGTCGGAGGAAGTGGTTGTATTATCGGTATCCCCGGCGCCCTTCATGACACCTGGAGGGGGAAAAATGCGGGCGCAAGAAAAAGAGATTGCGACGGGGAAGCGGGAAGGGCGAAATGGGAGGGCGAACCGGCCCGTCAACCCATCAACTCGTGGATCGGCGCCGGGTCGCTGACGAGATGCACCGGCCGGCCGTTCGGCATGTACAGCATCTTCGCCGGGTCGATGCCGAGCTTGGCGTAGACCGTCGACGCGAAGTTTTCCGGCGACAGCACGCGCTCGACCGCCGCGTACCCTCTCTTGTCGGTCGCGCCGACGGCCTGCCCGCCCGGCGTGCCGCCGCCGGCGAACAGCACCGACATCGCGTTGGACCAGTGGTCGCGGCCGCCGTCCTTGTTCACCTGCGGCGTCCGCCCGAACTCGCCCAGCGCGATGACCAGCGTGCTTTCGAGCATCCCGCGCTGGTGCAGGTCCTCGACCAGCGCCGCCACGGTCGCCTCCCACGCCGGCAGCCGATTCTTCAGCGTCGCGAACAGCTTGGTGTGGTGGTCCCAGCCGCCCTCGTAGAGCGTGACGAACGGCACGCCGGCCTCGACGAGGCGCCGCGCCAACAAGGCACGCTGCCCGAACGGCGTGCGCCCGTAGGCGGCGCGCACCCGATCCGGCTCGCGCGAGACGTCGAACGCCGCCTGCGCCTGCCGTGACGCGACCAACTCGTACCCCTGCTGGTAGTGTTCGTCGAGCGCCGCCACCGGGTCGCCGGACCCCTTGTCGCGGAGGCGCAACATGCGATCCACCTGGGAGCGAATTTCCTTGCGCGAGTCGAAGCGCCCCTCGCTCAGCCCCTGGGGCAGGGCGACGTCGCGGACGCGGAAGCCGGCGTTATTGGGGTTGTCGGAGACGACGAAAGGCGCGTATTTCGCGCCGAGGAAGTTCGGCCCGCCGGAGCGCGACATCTCCGGCATCGAGAAGTAGGCCGGCAGCCCGGCGGGCGCGCCGCGCTCGTGGGCGACGGCCGAGCCGAGGCTGGGGTGGAAGCTGACGAAGGCGCCGCAGCCGACCGGGATGCGCGGCGGGGCGCCGGTCATCATGTAGTGGTTGCCGGCGCCGTGGTTGCCCTGGTCGTGGCGGATCGAGCGCACCACGGCCAACTTGTCGCTGATCGCGGCCAAGCGCTTCAGGTGTTCGGAGAAGACGACGCCGGGACTCTTCGTGCGGGCGACGTCGAACTCGCCGCGGATCTCCTTCGGCGCCGATGGCTTGGGGTCGAACGTCTCGTAGTGCGTCGGCCCGCCGTCCATCCAGATGAGGATGCAGCCCTTCGCCTTCGGGGCGAGGCCGTCGCTGGCGCGGGCGCGGAGGGCGCCGGCGAGTCCGCCGCCGAGGAGGGCGCCCAGTCCCAAGCGCAAGCAGTCGCGGCGCGTGAAACCCTGGCAGTTCGAGTAGGTGGACATGTAACCCCCTCAACGCCGCTTGCGGCTTCGCAAGATCCTTGCTAAGCCGCAAGCGGCCACGTCAATCCTTGAACACAAACTCCGGCGTGTTCAACAGCGCCCACAACAAATCTTCGGCCGCCCGCCGCCGGCCGTTCCCCTTTTCCTCGAACAGTTTGAGGCAGACGCCCCTCTCGTCGTCGGCCGGCAGCCGCCCATACGCCAGCAGATACAACTCTTCGACGATCTCACGAGGCGTCTTCGCACTCGCCGCGAGCCGCGCCGCGCGGCCGTCGTCGGCGGTCACTTTGCGGTGCAGGTTCGGCGCGTTCATCAGGTGCAGCGCCTGCACGACGGTCGTGTCGCTGGTCCGCTCGCACGGCGGATCCTGGTTCGGGTCGGGCCGGCCGAAACTGTCGAGGAAGACCGACTGCGTCCGCACCGTCCACAGCTCCATCGCCCGCGTTCCCATCGGCGCCGCGGCGAACGTCTCCGCCACCTGCGTGACGTCGGTGATGGCGTCGAGCAGCACTTCCGCCCGCAGCCGCTGGCGGTAGTGGCGCGAGTGGTTGCGCGCGTCGGCCGCGTTGTGTCCGTCGGGCGCCGAACTCAGGCCGTAGGCGTGGGACGTCGCGACCGTGCGAATGAGCTTTTTCAGGTCGTATTTTTGTCCGCGAAACTCGGCGGCGAGGGCGTCGAGGAGCGGTCCGTTGCTCGGCGGGTTGGTGGCGCGCAGGTCGTCGACCGGCTCGACGAGGCCGCGGCCCATCAGGTCGGCCCAGACGCGGTTGACGAGGACGCGGGCGAAGTACGGGTTGTCGTCGGCCGTGACCCACGCGGCGAGCGCCTCGCGCGGGTCGCGCTCGTCGTCGGGCGCCGCCGCCTTCCCGCCGAGGGGGCGCGGCGGCAGCACCTTGCCGCTGACGGGGTGGCGCACCTCGCCGCGCGTGCCGGCGAGGATGATTTCCTCGCCGCCGGAGATCGGCGGCGACAGGCCGACGCCCTTGCGGCCGATGCGCCCGAAGTAGGCGGCCAGGCTGTAGAAATCGTCCTGTCCCCAGATTTCAAAAGGATGATGATGGCACTTGGCGCATTCGAGCCGGACGCCGAGGAAGAGTTGGCTGACGACCGTGGTGATCTCGTCCGGCTCGCGGCGGTCGCGGAACAGGACCGCCGCCCCGTTGCGGAAGGTGCTGCCGCGCGCGGTGAGGAGTTCGCGGACGAACTGGTCGTAGGGCCGGTTCTTGCGGAAGGCGTCGCGCAGCCAGGCGTCGAGGTTGTAGACCGCCTTGACGCCGACGCGGTACGGGTTCGGCCGCAGCAGGTCGGCCCACTTGTTCGCCCAGAAGTCCGCGTACTCGGGGCGTTCGAGCAGGCGGTCGATGAGGCGTTCCCGCTTCATCGGCTCCTTGTCGGCGAGGAAGGCGCGCACTTCGTCGGGCGTCGGCAGGCGGCCGATGACGTCCAGGTGGGCGCGGCGCAGGAAGGCGGCGTCGCCCGACGGCTCGGACGGCGTGAGGCCCAGACGCCGCAACTTCGCCCAAACCAGACCGTCGATGAAGTTTCGTCGCGGCAGTTTGTCGTAGACGACGGCGGGCACGTCCCCGGCGAGCGGAATGGTGACGTTGCAGACCGCGAATTTCTCCATAAAGCGCGTCATGACCGCCGCCTCACCGGGCACGGGACCAGCCCTGACGAGGCCGTCGGCGTTGACGGCGGCGACGGCGCTCTCGTTCGACTGGAACGTCGCCAGGTGCGTGACGTCGCGGGTGCGGCCGTCGGAGTCGTGGGCCGTGACGCGAAGTTGCTGCTCGCCCCCGGCCGCGAGGAGGCGTTCGGCCGGCTCGACGGTGATACTCCGCACGAAGGGCGCGTCTTTCGGCGTGCGCGGCGTGCCGGCGGCGACCCAGCGTCGGACGGTGTCGTAGGCGGGCGAGGCGAGGTCGAGCCGCTTACCGCCGCCGTGCGGCACCTGGGCCGAGGCTTTGCGCAGCAGGAGGCTGGAGTCGGGGGCGGCGGCGACGACGCGGCGGCCGCGCGCCTCGTTGACGATCGCGTGGTAGTCGAAGTCGGCGTCGTAGCTGAGGAGCGAGAGGGCGAAGCCGTTCTGGCCGCGGGCCTTGCCGTGGCAGGCGCCGGCGTTGCAGCCGTGGCGCGTCAGGAGCGGGACGACGTCGCGCTCGAAGGTCGGCGCCGGCTCCGCCCCGACGGCGTTGCCATAGGCGAGGAGGAGCGGATAAAGGGCGGCGAGCGGAAGGCGCATGGCGGGAACCTGCGGGAGGGTCGTAACGGCTTTGCGAGGGCGGCGGCGGCGGGTAGGCTGTCGGCGGGCTCAACGTGAGTCAGATACACTGTACACCGGCGCGCGGACGAACGGGCAAATCGGGTCCATTTCTGTAGCTGCGCGCGGGCGGGCGGGTTAATCTGGACTGCGGAGAGAGTTTCGTTCACCGGCTAGAGGATGGCACCATGACGGCCGCTCAACGGGATCGTCTTCGTCAGCAGTGGCTTCAACAGGCCGAG
>JBBROG010000169.1:0-19595 GCA_038229635.1 Gemmatales bacterium | reverse complement strand
TGTAACCCCTTCGGGGTAGGGCTGGCGGCATTTTACCCCGAAGGGGTTAAATAACAAAGCCGGGTGTCGCGCAGCGCACCCCCGCATCACAACGGAGTCGCCTACCCATGCACCCCCGGACAATATACGGCCTATCCTCATCCCCTCCCCCTCCTGCTCACCCTATCTCCTTATTTTTCAAGCACTTTCGCCGCCCCGATTGCGCTTGAGGCGGGGGGCCTTTTTCGCTACAATGACGGGGTGGGATTCCACGGCAAAAGGGCCGTGTCCGTGATCATGAGTTCACTCTTACCGCGAGGCGTCGAGCCGCTCGCACCGTGGGTCACGACCCCGGAAAATCGTCTGGCGCGGGTCGCCGTTCAGCGCGTCGTCGACTGTGTCTGCACGCGCGGCCGACTTCGCGAGGTCAACCCGCTCTTCCTGCACGGACCCGCCGGCAACGGCAAGACGCACCTCGTCGATGCCCTCGCCGCCGACGTCACCCGCCGCTGTCCCGACCTGATCGTTTCCTCCGTGCAAGCGAGCGACTGTGTTCCCGGCCCGCCGGGAGAGGCGCCGGAATGGGTGTCGGCGGCACGCGATTGTGACCTGCTCGTCGTCGAGGACGTGCAGCACCTGCGCGAGGCGGCGGTCGGCACCCTGGTGCGCGTCCTCGACGCCCGGCTGGCTCGGCAGCAGCAGACGGTCGTCACCGCGTCGGCGGGGCCAGGGAAGTTGACCGACTTGCCGCGCCGCCTCGCGGGACGCCTCGCCGCCGGCCTCGTCATCGGCATCGAGCCGCTGTCGCCGATGAGCCGCCTGACGTTCCTGCAAGACCGGGCCAAGCGGCGCGGACTCGCCGTCGGCCGCGACGTCCTCGCCTGGCTCGCCGAGCACGTCGGCGGCAGCCCTCGCCAGTTGGACGGGGCGCTCAACCGCCTGGAGGCTCTGGCGCGGCTGGACGGACGGACGTCGGACCTGACCGCCGTCGCGGAGCAGTTTCAGGCCGAGGCGAGCGTCGCCCGGCCGAGCGTGGAGCGGATCATCGAGCGCGTCGGCCGCTTTTACCAGGTCGAGCCGGGACAAATCCGCTCGCGCAAGCGCGGCCGCAACGCCCTGCTGCCGCGTCAGGTCGGCATGTACCTCGCCCGGACGCTCACGCCGCTGTCGCTCCAGCAGATCGGCGCCTACTTCGGCGGCCGCGACCACAGCACCGTGTTGCACGCCTGCCGCAAGGTCGAACGGGCGCTGGCCCACGACTCGTCGCTGTCGGGAGCCGTCCGCCAACTGCACGCCGATTTGGGGTGACGCCACCCTGTGTAAAGGCCGTTGACCCTCTGTCGGCCGGGCGTCGACCGCCGATGACGCTTTCGCCCTCGGACGGAGAAACGACGGACGACGCTTCTTCGCTCGACGGCCGTCGACGCGAAAGCGACGCGCCGGCAACGGGTTTTCCACGACGGACGTCGCGCCGCAAGTCGTGGCGCCGTCAAGGCAGATTGAACTCTCCGGGGAGTTGTGAACCGAAAACGGTCGACTCTTAACTACTGCTGCTGAGTAAAGAGTCACAAGAAGTTTGTTCTGTCATCCGACGGTCGTTCGCACGGGAGGACGTCATGAAGACTATCAGCCACAGGGAAGGGTTACTCTCGGCGTGCCAGCTCGCGAGCGTGGCCATCCCGGCCCGCGCCACCAAGCCGGTGCTGCAAAACCTGAAGGCCATCGCCGAGGACGGCCGTTTCACGCTCATGGCCACCGACCTCGAGCTGGGCATTCGCATCGAGGTGCGCGGCCTGACGGTGCTGGAGCCGGGCGAGGCGATCCTGCCGGCGTCGCGCCTGACGCAGATCCTCCGCGAGGCCCGGGACGAAGAGCTGACCATCGAGGCCGACGCCACCGCCTGCACGGTGCGCGGCCAGCACGTCGAGTTCGAGATGCCCAGCGAGGAGCCGGCGAATTTCCCCGACCTGCCGACGTTCAACGAGGAGAAGTACCACGAGATGTCGGCCGGCGTGCTGCGCGAGATGATCCGCCGCACCGTCTTCGCCGCCGCCGACGAGAGTACGCGCTACTCGATGACCGGCGTGCTGTGGGAGATGGAGGGCGAGACAGTCAAGCTGGTGGCGACGGACGGCCGACGCCTCGCCCTGACCGAGGGAACGGCAACGGTCCACGGCGGACACACGACGGCGGGGACCATGCCGGTCGTGCCAACGAAGGCGATGAACCTGCTGGAGCGCAACCTGCACGACGACGGCGAGCAGGTATGCGTCTGCATCCGGCCCAACGAGGTGCTGTTCCGCACCGAGCGAGCCGTCATCTACAGCCGCCTCGTCGAGGGGCGCTTCCCGAGCTACCGCGACGTGTTGCCGAAGAAGCAGACGGTGAAGGTGCCTCTAGCGGTGGCGCCGTTCATGGCGGCGGTGCGCCAGGCCGCCATCATGACCGACGAGGAGACCAACCGCGTCACCTTCACGTTCGCCGCGAACAAGCTGACCCTGCAAGCCCAGGGGGCGAACACGGGGCGGTCGAAGGTCGAGATGCCGGTCGAGTTCGACCATAAACAGATCGCCATCAACTTCAACCCGAAGTTCCTGATCGACATGCTCAAGGTGCTGCCGGCGGACGCCGACCTGCTCCTGGAGATGGTGGACGGCGCCAGCCCGGCGCTGTTCAAGTACGGGGGGACGTACTCGTACCTCGTCATGCCGCTGACGTGATTAGCCCCGGAGGGGCGGCGGATCGTAGCCCCGGGTGGAGCGTACTCGCGAAACCCCGGGACACAGGCGGGGCCACGATCCGTCACCCGCTACGCGGGTTCAACAAATGATCGTGGCCACGGATGGATTCCCCGGGTTGCGCGAGTACGCTCCACCCGGGGTTACGATCCGCCGCCCTCCGGGGCTAAGGACGGGGACGAGTGCGATGGACCCGAAAGGACCCGAAGCCCTGGGCGAGATCCTCGCCCGCCTGTTCACGGCCCGCGGCTGGGGCCGTCGACAGGACCGCTTGCGCCTGGAGGAGGCGTGGGCCGACGCCGTCGCCGCCTGCGGCCTGGCGTCGAACCGGACGCAGGTCGCGGCCCTGCGCCGCGGCGTCCTGGAGGTGGTCGTGGGCGACGGCGTCCTGATGCAGGAGCTGGCCCACTTCCACAAACGTCGCCTGCTGGAACAGCTGCGCCGCCGGCTGGCCGGCACCACCCTCACCGACCTGCGCTTCCGCGCCGGCGTGGTGAAAGAGCAGTCCTGAGTACGCGGTACTGAGTACCGCGTACGGAAAGGTCAAAGAGTCATGAGTGAAAATACGACCGCGACGCTGGACCTCGACCCCGCCACCGGCGGCACCCCCGAGAACGGCGATTACGGCTCCGAAAACGTGCAGGTGCTGCGCGACGCCGCCCACATCCGCCAGCGCCCCGGCATGTACATCGGCGACACCGGCGTCAAGGGGCTGCACCACCTCGTCTACGAACTCATCCACAACAGCGTCGACGAGGCGCTCGCCGGCTACTGCAAGCACATCCACGCGACCATCCACCTCGACGGCTCCGTCAGCGTCGCCGACGACGGCCGCGGCATCCCCGTCGAGGAACACGCCGAGCAGAAGCGGCCGACGCTCGAAGTCGTCCTGACCGTCATGGGCGCCGGCGCCAAGTTCGATAAGCGGACGTACAAGACCTCCGCCGGCCTGCACGGCATCGGCGCCAAGGCGGTCACCGCGCTGAGCGAGTGGACCGAGGCGCGCGTCTACCGCAACGGCCGCGCCTACGCGCAGGAGTACGAGCGCGGCAAGGCGACCACCGAGGTCAAGGAGATCGGCTCCGCCGGCGGCCGCACCGGCACCACGGTGCAGTTCCTCCCCGACCCCGAAATCTTCCACGACGCGACCTTCGACTACGACACGCTGGAGCCGCGGTTGCGCGAGCTGGCTTTCCTCAACAAGGGGATCGGCTTCCGCCTCACCGACGAGCGGACCGGCAAGGACGAGACGTTCAAGTACGAGGGCGGCCTCGCCGAGTTCGTCGTCTACCTCGACCGCAACGAGGAGGTGCTGCACAAGCCGATCTACGTCGACAAGACCGTCGACGAGGTCCGCGTCGAGGTCGCCTTCCAGTACACGACGACGGAGGAGGAGCGCGTCCGCTGCTACACGAACAACGCCTACAACCCCGTCGGCGGCACGCACCTGTCGGGCTTCCGGTCGGCGCTGACGCGGACGCTGAACGCCTACGGCAACAAGGCGAACCTGTTCAAGAGCGGCGTCACGCCGATCGGCGACGACTTCCGCGAGGGCGTGACCGCCGTCGTCAGCGTGCAGCACCCCGACCCGCAGTTCGAGTCGCAGAACAAGATCCGCCTCAACAACCCCGAGGTCGAGGGCATCGTCGCCAGCGTCGTCGGCGAGAACCTGGCGCGCTACCTGGAGGAGAACCCGAAGGACGCCCAGCGCATCATGAAGAAGGTCGCCCTCGCCGCCGAGGCGCGCGAGGCGGCGGCGAAGGCCAAGAAGGCATTTCGGGATCGCAAGAGTATCCTGTCCGGCGGCGGCCTGCCCGGCAAGCTGATGGACTGCACCAGCCGCAACCGCGAGGAGTCGGAGTTGTTCCTGGTCGAGGGCGACTCGGCCGGCGGCTCGGCGGAGGGCGGCCGCGACCGCATGTACCAGGCGATCCTCCCGCTGCGCGGCAAGCCGCTCAACGTCGAGAAGGCGCGCATGGAGAACATGATCAAGAACGAGGAGATCGCCAGCATCATCTCGGCGGTCGGCGTCGACATCGGCGAGTTCCACGAGCTGACGAAATTGCGCTACGACAAGATCGTCATCCTGACCGACGCCGACGTCGACGGCCAGCACATCCGCACGCTGCTCCTGACGCTGTTCTACCGGCAGATGCCGAAGCTGATCGAGGAGGGCCACGTCTACGTCGCCCGTCCGCCGCTGTACAAGGTGACGCACAAGAAGGACGTGCGCTACGTCAACACGCCGGAGGAGATCAACCAGGAGCTGCAAACGCGCGGCCTGAAGTCGACGAAGTTGTTCGTCCTCGCCCCCGACGGCGGCGAGGCGCGGGCGTTCGAGGGCGACCGGCTGATCGCGCTCCTGAAGGTCTTGAGCGACCTGGAGGGTCCGCTGAGTATTTTGGAGCGGCGCGGGCTGAACCTGTCGTCGTTCCTGGCGCGCCTCGGGCCGCAGGGCCTGCCGATGTTCCGCGTGCTGCTGACGGGGCGCGAATACTGGTTCCCGACGATGGCGCAGGTCGACGAGTTCCGCCGTCAGGAAGGGCAGCGGCTGGGCCGGGAGTTGGTGGTGGCCGACGTGGCGACGAGCGGCGCGACGGGCAACGGCAACGGCCACGCGACGGCGTTCGTGGTGCAGGAGCTGCACGAGGTGCGCGGCGTCAACCGCGGGCTGGAGCGGCTGCGCGAGTTCCAGCTGGGGCCGACGGACCTGGTGGAGGCGCCGCGGCTGGCGGGGCGCGAGCCGCCGGTGCGCTTCCTGCTGGAACACGCCGACGCCAAGGCGGCGCTGCCGCACCTGCGCGACCTGGTCGGGGCGGTGCGCAAGCTGGGCGAGAAGGGCCTGTCGATCATGCGCTTCAAGGGCCTCGGCGAGATGGACGCCGAGGAGTTGTGGGACACGACGCTCGACCCGGAGCGGCGGACGCTGCTGCGGGTGCAGCTGGACGACGCCTTCAAGGCGGACGAGATGTTCCGCACGCTGATGGGCGAGAAGGTCGAGCCGCGCCGCGAGTTCATCCAGAAGCACGCGCTGGAGGTGAAGGACATCGACTACCACGGGGCGTGAGCGAAGACCGCTCGCGACTTCGCGGCCCGAGGAGCACCGCCGCCAGCGCGAACGAGATCCCGAGGAGGAGGGCATGAGCGCGGCTGAGGGAGGCGAGAAGAAGCGCGGCCCGAAGGGGGGCGTCAAGCATCAACCCGGCAAAGGTCACGACCCCAAGAGCGGCCCGCTGAAGAAAAAGCGGTTCGCGCGCAAGGCCGCCCGGAAGCGCCAGCAAGCCGAGGACGAGGCGCGCAAAGCCTGGGCGGAGTGGGACGACCTCGAAGACGAGGCGAAGAGGTTGCTCGGGCCGGCCGCGCAGCCGAAAGGACCGAGGCCGAACGATGAAGACTAAAATACCTATTAGTAGGCGTAAATTCGCTTCCGGCTGGGACGAGGTCCAGTACCTTCGCCTGAAGCTTCTCTACTGGCTCTACGAGCGCGAAAGCCTTCGGAAGGCTCGCGCGTTCGGCGGCCGTCTGGAGCGGCTGCTGGACGCGATTTCTCCCGACGAGAGCGCCATTCTCGCGGAAGAATGCCGGTCGCTCCTGTGGGAAGCCCGCGGCGACTTGTCCAAAGCGATCCTGCACCGGGAGAACGAGGTCCGTTTGATGCGACGGCTGCACGAGGTTTCGCAGGGCAAGTCGTGGGAGTACATCGCGAGGCACGGAAGAGGCTACGACGCCCTGAGTGACCGCCTCGACTTGCTGGCGGTCCTGTATCACGATAGCGGGGACAGGCGCCAAGCCCTCGCCTTGCTGCGCGAGTCGAAACGACTTTGCGTCGCCCACGGGATTGCGTTCGACGGCGAGGACTTGATGGAGGATTATCTGCGCGAGGCGAAAGCAAGTAGTGGCCGGCGACAAGACGCCGCCGGCTGACACATGTTGGGGAGATTCAGGATGCCGAGTCCGTTTCCGGGGATGGACCCCACTTCAGGCGGCACGGGAAGGACATCGACTACCACGGGGCGTGAGGCGAGACGCCGATGGCTCGGCTGCAAGATGCGGTGATCCTGGCGCGATACCGTAGTGCCCTCGCCAACTGGCGATACACGGGGTACGTCGAGTGGAAGGAGTTCGCGGAGGCGTGGGTCCGCCGGAGCTTGCCGGGTTGGACGCCCCGCGCCGTCGCCGAGGAAATGCACAGGTTCGTCCAGGCCGGGGGAGAGATCGATCAGGTGCCGGAACGGCGGCCGGAGTGGAACGACCGCGACTTCCACTACGACCTGCGCGTGCCGGTCGCCGGCCGCGTCCTATACGTCGAGACACTCCTGCTGGACGACGACCCCGATGACCCGACCCTCTACGTTGTGAGCATTCACGATGCCTGAAGCCATTCTCCTGCCGAACGGCGTCACGGTCGTGGGCAAGCCCTTCCCGCGCTGGTGCGCCCGCTGTCGGACCAAGACGGTTTGGCCCGTCACCGTCGCGCACCGGACGAGCGTCAACTACGAGGGACGGCCGCACGAGGTCGAGGTGCCGCGACTCGTCGTCCCGCGCTGCGAGACGTGCGGCGAGCTTCACTTCGACGCCTACGCCGACGAGCAGATCACGGCAGCTATCCGGGCGCGAATGCGCCTGCTCACCCCGGAGCAGATTCGGGTAAACAGGACCGCTTTAGGGCAGAGCCAGGAGGACTTGGCGTTTCGGCTCGGCGTGGAGGCTGACCTCCTGCGGCGCTTTGAAGAAGGGCTGATGATCCCGTCGCGCGTCCAGGACAATTTGCTGCGGCTGTACTTCGCCCTGCCGCAGGTGCGCTCAGTCCTGAGCGGCGTCGAGGCCGGTCTGGATGTCGGCGCCGCCGTCGGCAATTGATCGTGAGGAGGCGAGTGATGCCCAGTCCGTTTCCGGGGATGGATCCCTATCTTGAGCAGCACTGGGGCGACATTCATCACGCTCTCGTCACCTACGCGCGCGACCGGCTTCGCGACTTTTTGCCGGGGGACTTGGTGGCCCGGCTGGAGGAGCGCGTCTTCGACGAGTCGGCTATTGGTCGTGAGGAAGGGAGGGAAAAAATGCCTAGTCCTTTTCCGGGGATGGACCCGTACCTCGAACAGCACTGGGGTGATATCCACCACCGTCTGGTGACCTACGGCTGCGACCAGCTACACGAACGCCTGCCGGGAGGGCTGCTTGCCCGCATGGAGGAGCGCGTCTTCGTGGAGTCCTCCCTCGGGCCGGAGCGGGCGATCGTCCCGGACCTGCGCGTCTTCGAGCGGCGCGGCGGCAAGAAGAAGCCGGCGACTTCCAACGGCGCGCTGGCCGTCGCCGAGCCGCTCGTCCTGCACTTCGACGAGCCGGCGGCGGAGGGGTTCATCGAGATCCGCGAGGCGGGGTCGGGGCGGCGGCTCGTCACCGTCGTCGAGGTGCTGAGCCTCACGAACAAGGTGCGCGGCGAAGGGCGCGACAAGTACCTCCGCAAGCAGGAGGAGTTGCGCGACGGCGGCGTCAGCCTCGTCGAGATCGACCTGCTTCGCGCCGGCGGCCGCGTGCTGCCCGTGCCCGTGGAACGGCTGCCGCAGGAGTATCGCACGGCGTATCAGGTGTGCGCGCGCCGCGGCTGGCGACGAGTCGAGGCGGAGGTCTACAAGGTGCCGCTGCGCGAGCGGCTGCCGGTGATCGGCATTCCCCTTCGCGAGACGGACGACGATGCGCCGCTCGACTTGCAGGCGCTCATCGACCAGTGTTACCGCAACGGCGGCTACGACGAGGACGCCGACTACGAGCGCGACCCCGACCCGCCGCTCGACCGCGCCGACGCCCGCTGGGCCGACGACCTGTTGCGCCGCGCGGGGCGGCGCGAGCGGCCGCGGCGGCGCAAGCGCTCCGGCGGCTGAGTCGCCGTCCCCTTTGCAGAGCCCGGCCGCGCCTGCTAGAGTAGATGCCGCCCGCCGCGCCGCCGAGGGAGCCTCGTATGCCCCAAGCCATCGTCAACCCGGAAGAGTTGCGCCGCTTCGCCCAGATTCTCAAGCGCTTCAACGGCGAGTTGCGCGACTCGGTGCTGGCTCTGCACGCCCAAATGATCGGCCTCGGCGACACCTGGCGCGACCAGGAACACGAGAAATTCCGCCTGGAATTCGAGCAGACCATGAAGGTCGTCGAACGCTTCCTCGAAGCGTCCGACCAGCACGTCCCGATCCTGCTGCACAAGGCGGAACGCATCGAGGATTATTTACACCATCGTTGATGTCGCTTGCGGCTTCGCAAGTGCGAAGCCGCGAGCGGCGGGCGGACCTCCCCATGAGCCAATCCGCGCGGGTCGCGTCGATCGAGGCCCTCGTCGACTTCCGGGCCGCCCTCTGCACCTTCGGCGAGGAGGCCAAGGAGACGCTCGCCGGCGTGCAGCTGGCGATCCAGCGCACCCAGGACTGGCTCGAAGGCCAGGCCAAGCTCTGGCAGCACGAGACGCGCCGCGCAGAGGACGCCGTCGCCGAGGCGAAGACGGAGTTGGCCCGGCGCAAGATGATGCGCGTCGGCGACCGCGCCGCCGACACCACGGAGCAGGAGAAGGCGCTGCGGCGGGCGCTGGCGCGCCTGGAACACGCCGAGGAAAAACTGGCGGCGACCCGGCGCTGGCTACCGGCTCTGCGGCGCGAGGTCGACGAATACCAGGGGCCGGCCCGTCAGCTCGCCGGCGTCCTCGAAGGCGAGCAGCCCCGCGCCCTCGCGCTGCTCCTACAGAAGACCGACACCCTCGAAGCCTACATCGGTCTCGCGGCGCCGCGGATGCCGGCTCCGTCGCCGGAGCCTCCCAAGGACACCCCGCCCGGCTGAGGATCCCGATGGACGTCACCACGGATCGCGCAAAGCTGAACGACCTCCTCAAGGACTTGCGCGTCCACTGGCAGCTTGTGCAAACCCAGTGGGACGACCCCGTGCGCCGCGACTTCGAGGAAACGCACCTCGCCGCCCTGGAGGTGCGCGCCCAGTCGGCGATGCGGGCAATGGACCAACTCGCCATGGCGCTGCGGCAGGCGCGGCACGAATGCTCGTGACCCGGGAACCGACGATGACCGAACCCCATCTGCTGCGGCGCACCCGTGCCGCGCTGCGCCATCTCACGCAACTGGCCGCCGACCGCGCTCGTGCGGAGGCGGACGTCGAACAGGACTTCAGCACCACCACCGAGGCGGCGCGGCGCGAATTCGACGACGCCCGACAGGCGATCAGCGCCCGCTACGCGGCCGAGCGCGCCGCCGCCGAGCAGGCGTTCGCCGAGGCGCGGGCGACGATCCCCACCGCCCTCGACGCCGAGTACCAGGCCATCGAGGAGGAGTTCTTCGGCGCCCGCCGCCAGGTCAGCGAGGATTACGGCCGCAGCCGCGACAAGGCGCGCGAGGAGTTCCAGGAGGCACGCTGGACCGTCAAGACGGTCTACGAGGCGAGCCGGAAGGAACTGAAGGGCCAGCTCCGCGACCTCCGGCACACGCTGCACAAGGCGGGCAACCGGCGCGGCCGCCTCGACACGCTGCGGCAGCAGGCGGTCGACTACCTCGACGCCTGTCACCAGTCGGCCGTCCACCTCACGGCGATGATGCCCGAGCCGGTCCTGCCGGGGAACGCCGACCCGTTCGACGTCCTCAAGGAGAGCACCGCGCGGGCGCGCGCGGCCCTCGCCGACCTGTGCGGCCTGCCCCTGCCGAAGTGGTGCAAGGGCGGGCGCCTCGCCCTCCTCTTCCTCCTCCTCGGCCTCGCCGCGGCCTTCCCCGCGTGGCTGCTCACCGGCCAGCGCCCGCTGCCGGCGGCGCTGGCGGCGGTCGGCGCGGCCCTCTCCCTCGGCGGCCTCGTCTCCGCCACGCTCTACCTGATCGCCCGCGGCCAGCTGCGCCGCGCCTACGAGCCGCTGTGCCAGGCCGTCGCCGACGGCGCCGCCGTCAGCGCGCGCTGCGACCGCGAGGCGGGCGCCGAGCAGAAGCGCCTCCTCGTCCAAATCGCCTCCGTGAAGGACCGCCGCAACCACGACCTGAAGAAGTCGCAGAAGAAGGCCCACGAACGGCTCGCCGAGTTGGACCGCGTGCGCGGCGACGAGTCGCACCGCGTCGAGGCCGAGTACCCGCCGCGCCTGGCCGAGGTGCGCGGCCGCCGCGACGCCGCCCTGCGCGACGCCGAAACCGCCTTCCACGCCGCCATCTCGTCCGCCGAGGATAGTTACCAGACCGATCTCGAACGGGCCGAATCCATTTTCGAGGAGGCGACCGCCGGCGCCCGCGACCGCCACGAGCGCGCCTGGAACGACACGGCCGAGACCTGGCGCCACGGCCTGGCGGCGGCGCGGGCGGAGGTCGCCGAGATCGACCGCGAGAGTCGGGCCTGCTTCCTCGACTGGACCGCCGGCGCCGCCTGGTCGCCGCCGAGCGCCGTGCCGCCGGGGATGCGCTTCGGCGACGTGTCGGTCGCCATGACCGAACTGCCGCACGGCGTCCCGCAAGACAAGCGCCTGCGCGAGGGGATGCCGGACGGCTTCACGCTGCCGGCGCTCTTGCCCTTCCCCTACCGCTCTTCTCTGCTGTTGAAGGCGAGCGAGGCGGGCCGGGCGGCGGCGGTGAAGGTCCTCCAGGCCGTCATGATGCGCTTCCTGACGTCGCTGCCGCCCGGCAAGGTGCGCTTCACGATCCTCGACCCGGTCGGCCTCGGCGAGAACTTCGCCGCCTTCATGCACCTCGCCGACTACGACGAGGCCCTCGTCGCCGGCCGCATCTGGACGGAGCAAGCCCACCTCGAACAGCGCCTCGCCGACCTGACGGCGCACATGGAAAACGTCATCCAGAAGTACCTGCGCAACCAGTTCCAGTCGATCGACGAGTACAACGCGCAGGCCGGCGAGGTCGCCGAGCCGTTCCGCGTCCTCGTCGTCGCCAACTTCCCGGCGAACTTCAGCGCCGAGGCGGCGCGGCGGCTCGTCAGCATCACCGGCAGCGGGGCGCGCTGCGGCGTCTACACCCTCGTCAGCGTCGACACGCGCGCCGAGATGCCGCAGGGTTTCTCCTTGAAGGATCTCGAAGGGCCGAGCGTCAACCTCGTCTGGAAGGACGGCCGCTTCGCCTGGAGGGACGCCGACTTCGGGCCGTACCCGCTGAGCCTCGACGCGCCGCCGGACGACGCCGCGGGGACGCGCCTGCTGCAAGCGGCCGGCGAGGCGGCGCGCGGCGTCAAGCGCGTCGAGGTGCCGTTCGAGCACGTCGCCCCGACGCCGGACCGCTACTGGACGTCGAGCAGCAAGAACGGCATCGACGTTCCGCTCGGCCGCGCCGGCGCCACGCGCTTGCAGCACCTGCGCCTCGGCCAGGGGACGGCTCAGCACGTCCTCATCGCCGGCAAGACCGGCTCCGGCAAGTCGACGCTGCTGCACGCCCTCATCACGAACCTCGCCCTGATGTACGGCCCCGACGAGGTCGAGTTGTACCTGATCGACTTCAAGAAGGGGGTCGAGTTCAAGACTTACGCGACCGAAGAATTGCCCCACGCGCGGGTCATCGCCGTCGAGAGCGAGCGCGAGTTCGGCCTGAGCGTGCTGCAGCGCCTCGACGCCGAGTTGAAGGCGCGCGGCGACCGCTTCCGCGAGGCGGGCGCGCAGGACATCGCCGGCTTCCGCGACGCGAACGGCGCCGCGTGCCCGCGCGTCCTGCTCATCGTCGACGAGTTCCAGGAGTTCTTCATCGACGACGACCGCATCGCCCAGGAGGCGGCGCTGCTGCTCGACCGGCTGGTGCGCCAGGGCCGGGCGTTCGGCATTCACGTCCATCTCGGGTCGCAAACGCTCTCGGGTGCCTACACGCTGGCCCGCAGCACCATCGACCAGATGGCGGTGCGCATCGCGCTCCAGTGCAGCGAGTCGGACGCCTACGTCATCCTCAGCAAGGACAACGCCGCCGCCCGGCTGCTGTCGCGCCCCGGCGAGGCGATCTACAACGACGCCAACGGCCTCGTCGAGGGCAACGACATTTTTCAGATCGTCTGGCTCTCCGACGAGCGCCGCGAGGAGTATTTGCGCCGCGTCCGCGACCTCGCCAAGAAAAAAGGCTACGTGCCGCCGCGGCCGACCATCGTCTTCGAGGGCAACGTCCCCGCCGACGTCGGCCACAACGACCTGCTGACGCGCCTGCTGGAGGCGCCCGCGTGGCCGGAGCCGGCGCGGAGCCACGAGGCGTGGCTGGGCGAGGCCATCGCCATCAAGGACCCGACGGCGGCGGTCTTCCAGTCGCAGAGCGGCAACAACCTGCTCGTCGTCGGCCAGCAGGAAGAGGGGGCGATGTCGGTGCTGACGACCGCCCTGGTCAGCCTGGCGGCTCAGCAGGTATCGGCGAGCTTCTACCTCCTCGACGGCACCCCGACCGACAGCCCGCACGTCGGCTTCCTGGAGAAGCTGCGCGACGCGCTTCCGGGCACCACGAAGCTCGCCGGCTGGCGCGACGTGGCGACGTCTGTCGCCGAGGTGACAGCGGAGGTCGAACGCCGCCAGAAGGCGCCGCAGGAGACGTACCCGTCGGTCTACCTGGCCGTCTACGGCTTGCAGCGCTTCCGCGACCTGCGCCGCGGCGACGACGACTTCGGCTTCGGCCGCCGCGGCGAGGAGAAGGCGAACCCGGCGCAGCAACTGGCGACGGTCCTGCGCGAGGGGCCGGGCCTCGGCGTCCACGTCCTGGTGTGGTGCGACAGCTTGAATAACCTCAACCGCGCCTTCGACCGGCCGGCGCTGCGCGAGTTCGAGTTGCGCGTGCTGTTCCAGATGAGCGCCGCCGATTCGAGTACACTGATCGACAACCCGCTGGCGAGCAAGCTCGGCGTCCACCGGGCGCTGTACCACAGCGAGGACCGCGGCGTGCCGGAGAAGTTCCGGCCGTACAGCCTGCCGTCGGACGAATGGCTGGCGCGGGTGCGCCAGCGCCTCCGCGAGGGCTGAGTACTCGGTACTCAGTACTCAGAGTCTGTCCCCTCTGCTCCCCTCGCCCCTGTACTCAGGGGAGAGGGGTCGGGGGTGAGGGGTTTTCCGGGGCGGAAAGGCACCCCTCACCCCAACCCCTCTCCCCTGAGTACAGGGGCGAGGGGCTTACGGTACTGACTCTGAGTACTCAGTACGCGGTCCCTCGCTCGCGCTCGGGGCCGGTCGAGGAGAACATCGACACTACTTGGAGGTATACACCGTGTCCCGCGTCAATTTCCTTGCCGTCTTGTTCGCGCTGCTCGGCGTCCTGCCGCTGCCGGCCGTCGAACCGATATCCGTGTCGTCGCCGGACGGCCGGGTCAAGATCGAACTCACCCTCCGCCGAGCCGGGGAGGCCGACGCGGTGCCCCACTACCGGGTGCTTTTCGGCGGTACGGAAGTCGTCGGCTTCTCCCGACTCGGCGTCCTGCTCGGGGACAACACCGCCCTCGGCGGGCCGTGCGCGGTCGAAGGGGTCGAAACCCAGTCCCGGCGAACGTCGTACACGCAGTTCCCCGGCAAGCGGCGGGAGGTCGTCGACCACTGCGACGAGGCCGTCGTCCGGCTGCGGGAGACGACGGGGCCGGGGCGGAAGTGGGAAGTCGTCCTTCGGGCCTACGACGACGGGGCGGCGTTCCGGTATCGGTTCCCGGCGGCGGAAGGGTGGGACAAGCTGGTCCTCGCCGGGGAGCGGACCGAATTCGACCTCTCGTCCGCCCTGCGCGCCGTCGCCGAGCCGTTGAACGGTTTCACCACGTCCTTCGAGAAGCTGTATCAGACGAAACCTGTCGGCGAACTGCCGAAAGACTGGCTGCTCGGCCTGCCACTGCTGCTCGAATACCCCGGCGGCGTCTGGGCCGCGCTCACCGAGGCGAACGTGACGGACTACGCCGGGATGTACCTCGCCCGGTCCGGCGACCGCTCCCTCGCCGCCCGGCTCTCGCCCCTGCCCAAGGAGCCGAAGGTCGCCGTCCGCGCGGCCTTGCCCCACGCCTCGCCGTGGCGGGCGGTCCTGGTCGGCGACCGGGTCGGCCGCCTGGTCGAGTCCGACCTGGTGCTCAACCTGAGCGACCCGTGCGCCCTCAAGGATATTTCCTGGATCAAACCGGGAAAGACCACGTTCCCGTGGTGGAACGGGTACTACGAGGAAAACGTCTCGTTCAAGCCGGGGCTGAACACCGCCACGATGAAGCATTACCTCGACTTCTGTGCCGAGGCCGGAATTCCTTACCATTCGCTCGACGGCATCGATAACGTCGCCTGGTACGGCGGCCCCATCGTCCCGTACAAGGGAGCCGAGATCACCAAGGCGGTCGACGCCCTCGACCTGCCCGAAGTTCTGAGGTACGCGAAGGCGAAAGGCGTGCGGCTGCGGATGTGGATGCACTGGGGGGCGGCCGAGAAGCACATGGCGAAGGCGTTCCCGCTGTACAAGGAGTGGGGCGTCGAGGGGGTGATGCTCGACTTCATGGACCGGGACGACCAGGAGATGATTGCGTTCCTGCGCCGGGCGATCAAGCTGGCGGCCGAGAACCGTTTGACGGTCACGCTGCACGGCGTGTCGAAGCCGACCGGCCTGGAGCGGACGTACCCGAACCTGCTCACCAACGAGGGGGTGCTGAACCTGGAGTACGACAAGTGGGACAAGGTCGGGTGTCCGCCGGAACATGAGGTGACGGTCCCGTTCACGCGGATGCTGGCGGGGCCGCTGGACTTCCACCAGGGCAGTTTTCGTACCGTCCGGCCGGAAGCCTTCAAGCCCCGCAACGACGCCCCGCTGGTGATGGGCACCCCCAGTCGGACGCTCGCCAGTTACGTCGTCTTCCAGAACCACCTGCCGATGGTCGCCGACTACCCGACCGCGTACCGGGGCCACCCGGCGCTGCCGATGTTGGTGAAAATCCCGACCACATGGGACGACACCCGCGTTCTGGACGGCAAGGTCGGGGAGCATGTGGTGATCGCCCGGCGGAACGGGTCGGACTGGTACGTCGGGGCGATGGCGGGCCGGAAGGGGCGCGAACTGAAGATCCCGCTCGACTTCCTCGGGAAGGGCGACTACGCGGCCGAGGTGTATTCCGACGACCTGCCGGCGAAGTTCGAGATGGCGACCCGGCGGGAGGCCGTGACGGCTCGCAGTACGATCGCGCTGACGCTGGCCCCGGCCGGGGGCGGGCTGATTCGGCTGACACCGCCCAAATGACCGTCGCCATGTGGGTCAAAGGAAGAGCGGCGGACACGCGAGGGGCGTCATGGCCAGGCGGAAGAAGCCGAAGCGGAAACCGTCCGCCGAGCCGCCGAAGATTCACGAGGCGACGCTGGCCTCGGGGCCGTCCGGCGTCGTCTTCAAAGGCGTTGAGATCGACGTCGCGGAAGCCGTCACTCGACGGCAAGCGGGCCTCGACATTGTCGTCTGTGAGGGCAACCGGAAAGCCAACAAGAACCTGGCTCGACAAATTGAAACCGCCGTCGGACCTTATGAGCCGCAGGAGCCTCACGCCAGCGCAGGGCCGCACGCCTTGCCGCACTATCAGCCCGCCGAGCGCCCCCCGGCGGGCCACTCCTTCTACGAGACGGAAAACCCGGCGCGGAAAGCGAGAAAGCAGAGATGAAATACTTCTCACCCGAATTGGTGAACCGCTCCCGCTCGGAAGACGAAGACATCTCCTGGGCCGCGCACGACGAGTGGGAACTCGCCGTCAAGCGCTACCATCGTCGGATCAAGCGGATCTTGAAGGATTTTCCCGAGTCCCTGCGGCGCTTCGAGGAGGCCCCCGTCTGCCTTCACGACGCGGAAGTGTTGAGCATGGGCCGCGACGGCGATACCTTCGTCTGGGTGCTGGAGACCGAGCCGCCGGGGTCCAAGCCGGTCGTCCTCACCTTCACCCTGGGGGAGGCGCCGTCGATCCGGACCGGCACGATCGACAACGCCCGCGAAGGCAGGCCGGTCTACTGGCTGTACGAGGAGTGGGACGTTGACCGTCAGAAGCGCTGTACCCTGGAGGCGCTGCTGAGCAACGGCTGGGTGGTCAAGCTCGTCTTCCGCGACTTCCGCTATCTCATTACCGAGCCCGTCCTCCCCGCCGCCGACGGGCGGGCGAAGCGGGCCGCGACGGAGGCCGTCTCGCGCTCGGCGTGACGAGACCCCCGGCGCGGCGCCGGGCACGGCTCTTGCAATTCGGCCGGCCGGCGTATCTAATGAGGGCACAACCGTCCTTCCTTCGGGTCACGCCCTTGGTCTCCTGCGGGGTCGTCCGTTGAGAGCGTCTCCCCCCCGACACGACGCGCGGTCCTGGCGCCCCCTGCTGGTCGCCGCCCTGGCGCTGCCCCTGCTCGCCGTCATTGGCGTCATGGGACAGCGCATTTATCGCCAGGTCCGGGCCGGTTACCACTGGCGCGCCGCCGGGGAGGCCCTCGCGCGCCGCGACTTCGACGGCGCCCGCGCGCACCTGGCCGACTGCCTCGACGTCTGGCCCGACAGCGGCGAGACGCACTTCCTCGCGGCGCGGGCCGCGCGCCGCGGCGCGGCCTACGAAGAAGCGCAAGAACACCTCACCCGCGCCAAGCACCTCGGCTGGGTTCCGGAAGCCGTGTCCCTGGAGCGCGCCCTGGCGCAGGCGCAGCGCGGCGAGCCGGCGCTCGTCCAGGGCTACCTGCTCCAGTGCGTCGAGGGCGACCACCCCGACACCCTCCTGATCCTCGAAGCCCTCACGCAAGGCTACCTGACGACGTTCGACCTGGTGGCGGCGCGCGGCTGCCTCGACCGCTGGCTCGAACGCGACGCGAACGCGGTGCCGGCGCTGCTCTGGCGCGGCGAGGTCTTCGACCGCCTCGACCGCCCGCAGGAGGCGATGACCGACTACCGCCGCGCCGTCGAGTTGGCCCCCGAGCGCGACGACGCCCGGCTGCGGTTGGCGAGCCTCCTCGTCCGCGCCCAGATGTCGCCGGAGGCGGCGACGCACTACGAACAACTCTACCGACGGCAGCCGGACAACCCGGCGGTCCTCCTCGGCCTGGCCCGCTGCCGCTACGCCCTCGGCGACCCGGACGAGGCGGCCCGGCTGCTCGACGCCCTGCTGGAGCTGCGCCCGCGCGACGCCGAGGCCTTGGCGGAGCGCGGCAAACTGGCCCAGCACGCGGGCCAGGAGGCCGAGGCCGAGGGCTGGCTGCGCCGCGCCGTCGAGGCGGCGCCGTTCGAGCGCGAGGTCGTTTACACCTACTGCGGCCTCCTCAACAAGCTCGGCCGCAAAGACGAGGCTCGCCGCTGGGAGGCGCGCCTGGCCCAAATCGACGCCGACATGAAGCGCATGGAGGACGTCGTCCGCGCGATTAACAAGGATCCGCGCGACGCCGGGCTGCGCCACGAGGCCGGGCTGCTCATGCTCCATAACGGGCAGGAAAAGGAGGGACTGCGCTGGCTCGACAGTGCCCTGCAAGTCGACCCGAGCCATCGGCCGACGCACGCCGCCCTGGCGGACCACTTCGGGCAGGCGGGCCAGGCCGACCTCGCCTCCCACCACCGCCGCCTGGCGGGCGCGGGGTTGCTGACGCCGGCCGTTCCGCCGGGGAGGTGATGCGTGCGCCGCCGTCCGCTCCGCTATGCCCTGCTGCTCGCCGGACTCGTCGCCGTCGCCGCGGCGGGGTGGCTCGGCACACGCGAACTGGCCGCGCGCCGCCATTGGCAGGCGGCTCAGGACGCTTGCCGGCGACACGACTTCGACGCGGCCCGCCCCCACCTCGACGCCTGCCTGGAAGCCTGGCCGAAGCGCGCCGACGTCCTCCTGCTGGCGACCCGCGCGGCTCGCCTCGCGGAGCGCTTCGGCGAGGCCGAGGAGCGCCTGAGCGCCTACCGCGAGCGGCACGGCGAATCCGACGCTTTCGCCCTCGAATGGCGCCTGCTCCGGACTCAGCAGGCGGACTTATCGGGCAACGAGGAGTACCTCGTCGAGCGCGTCCGCCAAGACCCCGCCGGCGCCGCGCCGATCCTGGAAGTGCTGACCCCCTCCTACGCCCGCGCCCACCGCCTCCCCGAGGCGCTGCACTGCGCCGAGGAGTTGCTGAAGCGCGATCCCGAGCACGTCGAGGGGTTGGTGTGGCGCGGTTGGGCGAAGGAACACCTGGAGAGGTTCGACGAGGCCGTCGACGACTACCGGAAGGCGGTGGCGCTGCGGCCGGGGGACGCCTGGGCGCGCCTGAGCCTCGGGGAAGTGCTGCTGCACCTGAACAAGCCGGGCGAGGCCCTCGAGCATTTCGTCTACCTCGCCGAACACCCGCGGCCGGACAACACCGCCGTCCTCCTCGGCCTGGCTCGCTGCCGCCGCGCCGTCGGGCAGGTCGAGGAGGCGCGCGCGCTTCTCGACGAGCTGCTGGCCGCGGCGCCGGACGAGCCGCTCGTCTTGCGGGAGCGCGGCGCGCTCGCCCTGGACGAGGACCGGGTCGCGGAGGCCGAACGGCTCCTGGAGCGGTCGGTGCGCCTACTCCCGAGGGATCGGCAGGCTCGCTACGCCCTGGGACAGTGCTACCAGAAGCTCGGGCGCGGCGACCTCGCCCGTCAACAACTGGAATGGGTCGAGCGCCTCGACCACGATCAGAAGCGCCTGGCGGCCCTGACGCGGCAGATCGTCCAGCGGCCGCACGCCCCGGACAAGCGCTGCGAGGCGGGGCTGATCTGCCTGCGCCTCGACAAGGAGACAGAAGGCGTGCGCTGGTTGTTGAGCGCGGTGCGCCAGGATCCGCTCCTGGTGCCCGCCCATGAGGCGCTGGCGGACCACTACGCGCACGCGGGTCAGGCCCAACTCGCCGTCCGCCACCGTCAGCTCGCCGAGCAGGGGCGGGCAAGAACGACGACACCGGCTTCGTAGGTCGGGGGCGGTTGTTCGTCCGAGCCGCGCACGGAGCGTATTCGCGGAGTA
>JBBROG010000168.1:0-19644 GCA_038229635.1 Gemmatales bacterium | reverse complement strand
GTGGTTTTCGGCATGTCCCGCCTCGGCCACGGCGAGGCCCGACTGACAGTGGACGTTAGTTCACATGATCTGTTGCCGCAAAGCCTTTGATACCTTGGGTTTACAACCATGTTGGAAGCCCTGCCCCGAAGGGGTTGTATCGCACAGCCGGGGGTCGCGCAGCGCACCCCCGGAATCCTACGCCGGGTCGCGTACTCGCGCACCCCCGGAATCCTACGCCGGGTCGCGTACTCGCGCACCCCCGGAATCCTGGACTCGCGGAATCCGCGCGGCTTCTTATAATCGGGGCGCCCGCCCCGCGAGGACACGGAATGGTCCGCCTCTTTCAGCACCGCGCCGGTCATTACCTGCTCCTCGTCGCCGTGTCGGCGGCGCTGTTCCTGCCGAACCTGGGCGGGCCGAGCCTCTGGGACATCGACGAGCCCAACAACAGCGCGTGCGCCCGCGAGATGCTCGACGCGGACAACTGGGTCGTCCCCACCTTCAACTACGTCCTGCGCGTCGACAAGCCGGCGCTGCTCTACTGGCTGCAAATCCTCGCCTATCAGACCTTCGGCGTCGGCGAGTTCGCGGCGCGGCTGCCGTCGGCACTGGCGGCGCTGCTGACGGTGCTGCTCACCTACGAATTCGGCCGCCGCCTGTTCGACGCGGCGACGGGGCTGCTCGGCGGCCTGGTGCTGGCGAGCGCCACGCTCTTCTGCGCCGCCGCCCACTTCGCCAACCCGGACGCGCTGCTCAACCTGTGTACCGTGCTGAACTTCTTCGCCTTCTGGCAGGCGTTTTCGCGCCGACAGGGGGCGTGGTTCCTCCTCGGCGGGGTCGCCGCCGGCGCCGGCATGTTGGCGAAAGGGCCGGTCGCCGTCGTCCTGCCGCTCGGCGTCAGCCTCCTCTTTCTCGCCTGGTCGCGCCAGCTGCGCGTCCTCCTCAGCCGTCACGTCCTCGGGGCGATTCTCCTGGGGACGCTGGTCGTCGCGCCGTGGTACGCCTGGGTCGGCGTCGAGACGAAGGCCGAATTCCTGCGCGGCTTTTTCTTGCGGCACAACCTCGGGCGCTACGCCGAGGCGATGGAGGGACACGCCGGCGGGCCGTACTACTATCTGCTTGTGCTGCTCGTCGGCCTGGCGCCGTGGTCGGCGTTCCTCGGCCTGGCGGCGTGGTACGCGGCGGGACGACGAGGACGAGCCGACGCGGATTTGCCCCTGCGCGGAGAGGGATTGCCGCCGGCGTATCGCTTCCTCTGGTGCTGGGTCGCGGTCTACCTGCTCTTCTTCTCGCTCGGGCGGACGAAGCTGCCCAACTACGTCGTGCCGACCTACGCGCCGTTGGCCTTGCTGATCGGCCGCTACCTGGAGCGCTGGCGCCGAGGGGACGTCGCGCCGATGAGGGGATTCGTCCTCGTCGGACTCGGCAATTTCGCCCTCGTGGGAGTGCTGATGGCGGTCGGGTTGATGGTCGTCGGCGGGGCGGTCGAGGTGCCGTGGCTGCGCGGGCAACGCCTGCCGGGGCTGGAGGCGTGGGCGGTCCTCGGAATACTGCCCGTCGCCGGGGCGTTCGGGGCGTGGTGGTGGACGCGCGCCGAGAAGCGGACGCACGCGCTCGGCGTGCTGGGCGTCGCGGCGGTCGTCTTCCTCGGGACGCTGGCCGGCTGGGGCGTCGCGGCCGTCGATGCGTTCAAGGCGCCGCGGCCGCTCGTGGAAGCCGTGAGGCGGGAGCAGGACGCCCCCGAGATCCGCGTCGCCTGCTATCGCTATTTTCAGCCGAGCCTTGTCTTCTACGCCCATCGACAAGTGTGGCAACTCGACAGCGACGAGCAGGTCGTCGAGCTGTTACGCTACCCGATGGAGGTCTACGTGTTCCTGCCGTCGGCGGAGTGGGAGGGGCTGCGCGAGCGCGTGACGACGCCGTGGCGGGCCGTGGCGCGGCACCGCGACCTTTACCGGAATTGTGAGGTCGTCGTGGTGACGAATCGATAAGGCCGCAAGCGGCTCTACGCCGCGTGCCGCCTCACCGGCTCGTCCACGTTGAGCGTCGTGCGCACCGTGTACGGCGACTTCCCCTGGCTCTCGAAGTAGGTCCGCGTCATCAGTTCGCCGAGGAGCCCGATCGAGATGAATTGCGCCCCGATCATCTCCAGCAGCGCGCTGAGATAGAGGAACGGGTTGCGCGTCATCCACAGCTCGCTGCCGGTCCACCACTTCATGAGGACGGTCACGACCAGGCTGACGACGCCGAGGCCCATCGCCGCCAGGCCGACACCGCCGAAGACGTGCATCGGCCGCGTCAGGTAAGTGCCCAGGAATTTGATCGTGATGAGGTCGAGAATCACGCGCGGCGTGCGCGACAGGCTGCCGTACTTCGTCGTCCCCTTCGTCCGCGGGTGGTGCGTGACGGGGATCTGCGCCAGGCGGGCGCCGTGCTGCTGGCACAGCACCGGCACGAAGCGGTGCATCTCGCCGTACAGCGGCAGCGCCTCGGCGAGGTCGCGCCGCAGCGCCCGCAGCGTACAGCCCATGTCCTTGATCGACGTGCCCGTCGCCTTGCGGATCACCCAGTTGGCCATCCACGACGGCAGCTTGCGCAGCACCAGCGCGTCCTGGCGTTTGGCGCGCAGGCCGAGGACGGCGTCGTAGCCCTCGTCGAGCGTGTCGAGGAGTTTGGGGATGTCGGCGGGGTCGTTCTGCATGTCGCCGTCCATCGTGACGATCACCTCGCCGCACGACCAGTCGATGCCGGCCTGCAGCGCCGCCGTCTGGCCGAAGTTGCGGCGCAGGCGCACCACCTTGACGCGCGGGTCGCGCGCCGCCAACTCCTCCAGGACGGCGAAGGAGCCGTCGGCGCTGCCGTCGTCGACGAAGACGGCCTCCCACGCCAGCCCCGGCGGGTCGAGGGCGGCGCACAGGGCGTCATGCAGCGGCCTCAAGTTGTCGCGCTCGTCCTTGATCGGAATCACGACCGACAGCTTCGTCATCGCGTCGCACCTCGAAACGGGGCACCCGGCCGAAGAGGTAACAGCCGACGCCGAGCAGGCTCACGGCGGTGAACGTGGCGAACCAGAGGAACGCCAGACTCAGCGCCGTCCCGTCGTCGACGCCGAGCGGGCGCAGCAGCAGCAGCGTCGCCCCTTCGCGAACGCCCATGCCGTTCAGGCTCACCGGCAGCAGCGTCAGCAGCGTCACCACCGGCACCAGGATCGCGTAATACGCCGCCGGCACCGGCGCGCCCAGCGCCCGGCCGATCAGCCACACCAGCACCACGTTCGCCGCCTGCACCGCGACCGACAGCAGCGTCGTCGTCAGCAGCAGCCCGCGGCGCGGCAGGAAGACGGTTTGCAGATCGCCAATCGCGGAGAGGAGACGTCCGGCGCGGCCGCGCCAGCCGGGCCGCGTCGCCAGCGCCCTCCGTCCCGCCCAACGCCGCGAGACGACGGCCAGGACGGCGAGGCCCGCCAGTGAGGCGAAGCCCGTGGCCCACACGCCCCCGGCGAGCCCCGGCGGCAGTTCGACCGGCGCGACGGCGACGGCGGCGCAGGCGAGCAGCAGCAGCACCAACAGTCCGCTGCCGCGGTCGATCAGGACGCTCAGAAAGGCGGACAGCTTGCGCCCCGAGCGACCGTCGAGATACCAGGCGCGCACCACGTCGCCGCCGACGGACGTAGGCAGCACGAGGTTGAAGAACATGCCGACGAAGTAGAAGTTGACGAAGCGCCCCAGCGGCTGCCGGAAGCCGAGCGGCCGGGCCAGCTGCGCCCAGCGCACGCTGCTGACGACCTGCGTCGCGGCGTACAGGGCCACGCCGAGCAGCCACAGTGTCAGGTCGAGGCGCGCGAACGCCCCGCCGACTTGCGCCCAGTCGGTCCGCCACGCCAGCCACGCCAGCAGGGCCACGCTCGCCGTCATTCGCAGCGTCTTAGTCACGGACCTCGAACTCCCACTCCAGCGGTTCCGAACCGACCTGAAAGTAACTGCAATGCTGCTCCTCGCACAGGTCGACCACGAGGAGGTAGCGCCCGGCGGCGGGCATCCCCGGCAGCGCCAGCGTCACGTCGAGGCTCTCGCCGGGGGCAACTTCCGCGTCGAACAGGCCGCCCTTGCCCCACGCCACTTGCCCGCCGTCGGCGTCGACGACGACGAACGTCAGGTGCGTCCCCGCGTTGCTCCCCGGCTTGAAGCGCCACGGCCGCACCGACACGTTGCGGCAGCGCACGCGGCAGGCGAACGGTTCCAGGAGCGTCGGCTTCGGCGTCTCTGCCAACGACAGTTCGGCGCGGCACTCGCCGGGGCAGTAGTCGTTCAGCAGCCAGGCGCGAAACGTCGCGAGCGAATGCGTTTGTCCTCCCGCGCGCAGCCATTCCTCGTACAGACCGAAGAAGCGGTCGAGGTTGGCGGGCCGGCCGAGGGCGAGGTGGCCGTAGCGCAGGCCGAGCAGGCCGCGCGCCTCCGCGTAAGGGCGGTCGCCGTGCAGCAGGGCGGACACGGCGGCGGCAAAGCCGGTGCGGTCGGCGCCGCGCTGGCAGTGCATCAGGATCGGGTACTCGCAGCGGTCGAGCACCTCGACGAGCCGCCGCGTTTCCGGCACGGACGGCAGGCGCCCGGCGGAAAAGCAGAGGTCTTCCTGGCAAACGCCGAGGCGCGCCGCGACGCGACACTCGTCGCGATACCAGTCGGCGTCGAGGCAGCGGCCGCGCAGGTTGACGACGGTACGGATGCCCAAGGTGCGGATCAGGCGTTCGAGGCGCTGCGGCGACGGCTGGGCGGTGCGGTAGACGCGGCCCGGCTCGACGGTGTGGAAGTTGTGGCCGACGAGGACGCGCCCCGCCTCGGCGAACGCCGTCAGGCCGAGGCCGATCAGGCAGCCGAGCGCGACGGCGCGCGGCAGCGAGCGCCGGGGCGTCATCGGCAATGTCGAAGGCAACTCCATTCGCCACCGTGTCCGGGCGTCGGCCGGCCGGTCCGCCTTCGTGGCTCCCGGAACGCCTCCGCGCGGCGGCATCATGCCAGAATCGGCGGGGGAGGGCTAGACGGCTTTTTCGCGCCCCGCATCTCATGGGGGTGCGCGTCACCCGCCAACGACCTCGGCTAAAATCGAGAGGCACACCCCTCGCAATGAGGCGCGGGATAGTCCTTGACGGCCGCGGCTCATGTTATTACATTTCTTGGAAGCGTAACATCGACGCGCCCGACGGGAGGAGCCGCCATGACGCACGCACCACGCCGCCCCGCCTTCACGCTGATCGAGTTGCTGGTCGTCATCGCCGTCATCGCGGTGCTGATCGGCCTGCTCGTCCCCGCCGTCCAGAAGGTGCGCTCCGCCGCCGCCAAGGCCGAGTGTCAGTCGAATCTGCGGCAGATCGGCCTCGCCGTCCACCAGTATTACGACGCCCACGGCGGCCGCTTCTTCCTGCACCACCCCTTCGACGCCGACGTCGTCGCCAACGTCGGCGCCAGTAACTCCTTCGCGGAGATCTACTGGGAAGACAAGCTGATGCCGTTCATCGGCGGCTCCCAGGAGGCGAATGAGGCGCTGGCGCGGCAGGGCATTCAGACGGCCAGCGAGAAGATCTATCGCTGCCGGGCGGACCCGTCCGAGCGGCGCCCCTTCGTCGACCCGGACGGCGGGGAGATCGACGGCATCGAGCAGCGCACCAGCTACCTCATGAACTCGCTGCTCAGCCACAAGTCGCGGCGCTACGGCCTGTGGACGCTGAACCGCTTCGTCAACGAGGTCGGCACGTCGAACTTCGTCGCCTTCTCGGAGCGCAACGCGGCGGCGTTCACGCCCCCGGCCGACGGCGACCCGCGCCAGGACGACTACGACATCTGGCTCGGCACCGGCATCATCAAGCCGTGGATCGCCCACGACCGTCATACGGGAGTCGCCAACTATCTCTACCTGGACGGCCACGCCACCACCCTGCCCTGGGCCGACGCCGTCCGCGACATGTACCCGGACAAGAAGGTGCTCGATGAGGACGGCAGCTACCCGTACTGAGGCCCTGCGGCGCCTCGCCGGCGCCGCCGTCCTGGCTCTCGCGTCGGTCCTTGCGGGCTGCGACCGCGCGGCGGCGCCGGCGGGGAGCGGGGCGCGCGAGGCGGCTCACGCCTACTACGAGGCGCTGCTGCGGCGCGACTGGCCCAAGGCCTACGCGGCGCTTCACCCCGACAGCCGCAAGCGCCTTGGCGGAGAGCAGTTCGCGCAACGGGCGCAGGCGTACCGGCGCGACCTCGGCTTCGAGGCCGAAAAAGTCCACGTCCGCGCCTGCGAGGAGCGCGGCGCCGAGGCCGTCGCCCACGTCACCCTCGACGGCCGATCGGCGGGCAAGGGGCGGCACTACCGCGACGCCGTCACCCTGCGCCGCGGCGACGCGGGCTGGGGCGTCGTCCTGGCGCCGAACTTCGGGCAGGGCCGGCCGCGCTGACGACGGACGCGGCGTCGGCGCCTTTACCGGCGGCGACCGGCCGGGTAGGCTGGGGAGATCAGACCCCGCCCCGCGTCCCGGAGCCCCGTTGGAGGAACGAGTCATGAGCGACGTTGCCTCGCCGCAACAGGTCCAGCAGCAAAAGGTGACCGAGTTCCTGCGGCTGCTGCCGCTGACGATCGAGGTCGCCGGCCTGCCGCGCTCGGACCCCAGCCGCAACTTCACCGAAGGCCAGATGGAAGCGCGCGTCATCACCCTGCGCACCGCGTACAAGCTGGCGCGGCAGATGGTCGTCGACGTGTCGAAGTAGTCGGGCCGCGCGCGGCTTCGCGGGAGTGCGAAGCCGCGCGCGGCTACGTCCGCACCGCGACCGCGTGCGCCGTCGCGTAGGCGCGGCAGTGCGAGATCGACACGAGGATGTCGTTGATCTTGCGCTGTTGCGCCACGTCCTTGGCGGCGCCGCACAGCAGGACGCGCGGCTGCCCGCTCGGGTCGTTGCGGACTTCCAGGTCGGTCCAACAGAGGCCCTTCCGCCAGCCGGTGCCGAGGCACTTGAGGATCGCTTCCTTCGCCGCCCAGCGCCCGGAGAAGTGTTCGGTCGCGCGCAGGCGCGACTGGCAATAGCGAATTTCGCGCTCGGTGAAGACGCGCGTCAGGAACAGTTCGCCGTGCCGCTCGATCATGCGGCCGACGCGCACGCACTCCACGATGTCGGTGCCGATGCCAACGATTTCCATGAAATGATTTTAGGGGGCCGTGCGGCGTGTACAATCCCTGCGTGCCGCCGAACGCCGCGAGGAGTGCCCCATGCCTGACAAGGATCTGCTGTCCGACCTGACCCCGGCCCAGCGCGAGGCCGTCACGCACGTCGAGGGTCCGCTGCTCATCCTCGCCGGCGCCGGCAGCGGCAAGACGCGCGTCATCACCCGCCGCGTCGCCTTCCTCCTGGCGCAGGGCGTGCGGCCGCAGAACATCCTCGCCATCACCTTCACCAACAAGGCCGCCGGCGAGATGCGCCAGCGCGTCGAGGCCCTCGTCCCCGGCAACCGCGTCTGGGTCAGCACCTTCCACGCCCTCGGCGCCCGCCTGATGCGCCAGTACGCCGAGCGCTTCGACCTCGACCGCAACTTCACCATCTACGACCAGGCCGACCGCACCCGCGTCGTCAAGATGGCCCTCGAAGACGCCGGCGTCGACAACGCCCGCTTCACCCCGGAGACGCTCCAGGGGGCGATCAGCAAGGCGAAGAATCAGCTCCTCGGCCCCGAGAAGTACGCGGCGCGTGCCCTCGACTTCTTCGGCCAGACCGTCGCCCGCGTCTACCCCGCCTACGAGAAGCGCATGCGCGAGTGCGCCGCCGTCGACTTCGACGACCTGCTCTACTTCCCCGCGCTGGCCCTCAAGCACGACGCCGAGTGGCGCGCCGAGATGGACGCCCGCTTCCGCTTCGTCCTCATCGACGAGTACCAGGACACCAACGCCGCCCAGTACGCGATCGCCCGCCAGCTCTCCCTCGACAACCCCAACCTGTGCGTCGTCGGCGACCCCGACCAGTCGATTTACGGGTGGCGCGGATCGGACATAAGAAATATCCTCGACTTCGAGCGCGACTTCCCCGGCGCCAAGGTGCTGACGCTCTCGCAGAACTACCGCAGCACGAAGAACATCCTCAAGGCGGCGAGCGGGCTGATCGCGCACAACGTCAAGCGCAAGGAAAAAGACCTCGTCACCGACAACGCCGAGGGGGCGCCGGTGACGGTGCTGACCTTCGAGTCGAGCGTCGACGAGGCCGAGGGGATCGTCCGGCGCGTCGTGGCGGGCGTGAAGGAGAAGCGGCACGGCTACCGCGACGTGGCGATCTTCGTCCGCATGAACGCCCTGACGCGGGCGCTGGAGTCGGCGTTCGTCAAGCAGCGCGTCCCGTTCCAGATCGTCAAGGGGCTGGCGTTCTTCGACCGCAAGGAGAACCGCGACGTCCTCGCGTACCTCCGCCTATTGGTCAACCCGCGCGACGACCTGTCGTTCCTGCGCGCCGTCAACGAGCCGGCGCGCGGCGTCGGCGACAAGTCCCTCGAATACCTGCGCGAGTACGCCGAGCCGCGCGAGCTGAGCCTGCTGGCGGCGGCCGAACAGGTGAAGAACGTCCCGAAGATCAAGGGCAAGGCGTCGAAGGGCCTGCTCGACTTCTTCGTCCTGATGCGCGAACTGCGCGGCGTCCTGGAGGCGCGGCCCGACGAGGTGATTCGCGCCGTTCTCGACCAGTCGGGCTACCGGCAGATGCTCAAGGACAGCCGCGACGAGGACGACCAGGAGCGGTTGGCCAACATCGAGGAACTCATCACCGCCGCCAAGCAGTTCTCCGACGAGGACCCGAGCCGCACCGTCGGCGACTTCCTGGAGAACATTACTCTGGCGAGCGACGTCGACGGCTGGGACGAGCGCCAGGACTGCGTGTCGGTGATGACGCTGCACGCCGCCAAGGGGCTGGAGTTCCCCGTGGTCTACGTCGCGGCGCTGGAGCAGGGCATCCTGCCGCACGAGCGCAGCCTGAGCAAGGACGACCAGCTGGAGGAAGAACGTCGGCTGGCATTCGTCGGCATCACGCGGGCGATGCGGGAGTGCTACCTGACGCACGCCCGCCTGCGCGAGTTCCGCGGGCAGACGCTGTACGCCATCCCGAGCCAGTTCCTCGACGAGCTGCCCGCCGACGCCACGGAGCAACTCGACCTGTCGTCGAGCGCGGCGGGTCGGCAGCACATGATCGACGAGTGGCGCGGCGGCGGCAAGGCGGCGGAGCAGGGCTGGGAGGAGGCCGGCGTGCGGCCGAAGGCGTCGTCCCGGACCGAGCCGATCGCGCCGGTCGCCGGCAGCGACGGCCTGGCGGTGGGCGTCGCGGTCGAGCACGAGAAGTTCGGCAAGGGGCGCGTCACCGACGTCAGCGGCCACGGGGCGATGCGCCGCGTCAAGGTGCGCTTCGGCGCCGGCGGCGAGAAGACGCTGGTGGTGGCTCATGCGAAGCTGACCATTCTCGGCAAGGGGTGAGCCGGTCCTTGGTGCGGGCCGGGAAGGACTCACACCGACTCACACCTCGACTCACACCCCGCCGCGCCCCTTTTCGCTGCTTTTTCCAGGCTTTTCGCGGGGGTGTGAGTCGTGAGCGCCTGTGAGTCGTTCCCGGCGCTCGCTTCCCTTTCCCGCCCCCGAACCTACCCCCGTGCGGCGCGCGAGCCTCCCCCGACGTCGCCGCCCGATCTCCCTTGTACCTTCTCAATTCTCAATTCCTCATTCTCAATTTGCGACAGGCCTTCCGCCGCGTCGCCGCCCGATCGCTAATTGTACCCGCCCGCGCCGGGGCCGGAAAAGGTCCGGGATGGTGTCAGGAAGGGACAGGCGGGGCGCGAAGGCCAGCTTAATGAAGCCGGAGCCCCGGGTTTTCCAGGGAAAGCTCAAAAAGATAGTGGCTCTAAGGAGCAACTGCTTCTCTTGTTGAGAAAATGGTTATATTCTCAAAATGTTGTGCCGTCGCCCTCTCGGCCAAGAATTGTGCGATTCGCGTCTGTTCCGGGGCTTCCCACTCCATGCGATTGTAGATGCAGCGAAAATCGGCGCGACCCCGGACGAGTGACTCGGCTTCGGGAACCGAGCGCAAGACGTGCAGCTTGTGGCGGCAATACCACTGGAGCATTCCGGGGTCTCCCCCGATGGCACAGCAGGTAGTGGCTTCGGAGGAGTTGTCTTCGAGGGTACGACACGCCGTTCGAAACGGCGCTTCACCCGGCCCGGCCCACGCCGCGGCAAGGGAAAGGGCACCCCAGGCCGCCAACAGGCCAATGGCAGCGGCCTTTCCCATGAAACGGATCGGTGGATAATATTCAACAAAAGCTTCCCAGAATAACTTCAGCCCCGCCGCAAGGAACAGTGTGTAGAACGGTAACCAGAAGATGAAGAATCGCGGGTACAAGTCGGCGGGACAAGACAACCACACAGTTGCGAGGGGGAGTAGGAGGAGCAAGAGCAGATATGCGGCCTCAACAGGCCGACGTCGGTAGAGTGCGGCAACGCCGAGCACAAGCATCAAGGTCCCGGCCATGAGCACGGCCACGCCCGGACCGGGAACGAAGGTTTGCAAGACGGTCAGCGGGAACTCGGCATGGAATGGGCCACGTCCACGGCCCCTGATCGTCGTGAAAAGGGCGGTGGCGACGGGAGCGTATAAGATGCCGGACAGAAAGGGGACGGCTCCCAAGGCCGCCCAAAGGGAACGGAAAGCCGCCCGGGAGATCACGGCTTTCCGGGGCCGAAGCGCCCCACGGGTCGCCAGGAGTACCAAGTAAACCCCTTGCGCCATGGTGACCAAGGCGGCGTAAAGGTGAAAGTAGATCCCCAGCACGCTGGCGAAAAGATACCAGGCGATGTCGGAGCGCTTGGGCCGCCGGAGCAGCCGGAGGTAGAAGAAGCTCGAGGCGACTGTGAAGAAGGAGAGTCCCGTGTAGCCTCTTGCCGAGTGGCTGTACTCGGCGTGCATTGGCGAGTCCGCAAGCAAGGCCGCCGCGATTAGCCCCCCGGCAGGCCCCAGCAAGCGCCGGCTAAACCACCAGTGGCCGGCGACGCCTGCCAGTGCGAGAACCAAGGCGGGGAGCCGCAAGGCCCATTCCGCCCGCCCCGCCCCCAGTCGGGACAACCTGGCCAAGAGGGAATAGGCAATGTGGTTATTAAAGACAATGTACCTGGACATAGTCTCCTTAAAAGAGCTTGCCTCGACGAAATAGGTTGCGGTGAACAGTTCGTCGTAGCCCAGGCCTCGGTCGATCCCCCTCACCCCGAGGGCGAGCGTCAGGCCCAGGGCTGCGGCGAGTCCTACCACCTCAAGCCGGGTGGGGGAGGCGGGAGCGGGAGACGGCGGCGGGGTGCCGGCCGGCAATCGAATTACAAAGAACCGATAAAGGAGCAGATACGCGAGAGCGGCAATGGTCAACAGAACCAGGGCCATTCTTCACCCCTCGAAAAGACATTTATTAGATATTTAAATCCGCAATTCGCCCGATTTTCAGCCTGCGACTCCGGTCGCAGGCATTCTGCCTGAGGATAGATTCGGGGGCATTACTCCCATCAAACGCCATGTCTGAGTGGCTCATGCCTGGACCACCTTCACGTTCGGATCGTTCCGGAAGGCGATGGCATCCCGCCATCCCACGGCCAGAACGTCGAGGCCTCCCTCGGCGGGGCGGTAGGCGACATGGAGATCCTCGTAGAAGTAGCGCAACGTGTTGCGGAGGAGCGTCCGCGCGCGGTACTCCTCGGCGAAGCGGAAGCCCTTCTTCGCTTCTTCGCGTTCGAGGAAGTCGACGAGGATCTTGGGCCACGGCACGAAGCCCTTCGGCAGTTCCTCAAAGGGAAGTTGGTAGCGCGGCGTGGTGGTGTCGATAACGTGATTCATGGCGGTCCTCCTCCGCCCAGGGTAGCCGACGCTCGGGCGGAAGTCGATCATTCCCGCAGAGCCTCGGTACGACAACCGGATAAGGAGACGGGGCCGTCGCGGTCCGGGGGCGCGGGTCTCAGGGCGACTCGAGCGGCTCGAGCTCGTCCTCCGCCCAGTCGACGACCATGTCTTCGCCGCCCTCGACCGTCAGTCGTACCGTGTAGTAGCGCCGGCCGGCGGCCCCGAGAGGGCCGTGGTCTTCCAGGATTTCGGCCCGCGCGAGGCCCGAGAAGCCGCTCTTGAGGCGCGCGAGGTCGCCGACGCGGAAACGGCCCGGCTTCAGATTCGGGTTCTGGACCAAGGGGTTCATGGCGTCTTCCTCTCAACCAGGGGGATTTGCCGGTCAACGTGAGGACGTGGGCCTTGAGGATGTCGTCGAAGGAACGCGCCAAACCGTCACAGGCCCGGCGCCAGCCCTGCACCTGGCCGAGCGCGAGGGCGGGACGGCCGCCGCGCAACATACCCTCGGAAAATTCGTGATGGGCGATGGCATTTCGCCATTCGTTGAGTTCTCCCAGCAACCGGCGTCGATCCGGGTTCTGGGATCGATGGGCGTCCACGAGCGACCAGAACGAAAGGTTGAGACGGTTGAAGTCGGAGCCGATGTTGCCGGGATTGGGGTTGCCCCGGTCCAGTTTGCGATTCAGGAGGAGGTTGAGGTGTACCATTACGCGCACCCCAGGATCGGGAACTCGAGAGACAAAGCTCTCCGCCGCCTCGGTGTGCAACTCTCGGCAGAACGCCTGAAACTGGGCCGAGAGGAGGAGGGCATATGCCTGATTGACCTGCTGCGTCGCGGTACGAACGCCAGGGCCTGTGCCTCGAAGGGCTCGGTGAGCACTCTCCACGTCGTCGAGCGCCGCCGACCGGACACTGGCCCATGTCTGGAAGGCCGTTGATGGCACACTTTGGCTCCTCATTCTCCGCCTGGTTTGCCGACAAACAGGCGGCGGAGGGCTAACCCGCTTGTCGGACGCGCAGATCCACGCATGCCGCGGTGTGGCTGGCCTCCAGGTCCAACGGGACCGCCAGATCCTCCCCGAGCCACAGCGGCACCGTCGCCAAGGGCCGACCGACCTCCAGCGCGGCCGGCCAGGCGAGAAGCTGGCCCTCACTCTCCCGGCCGACCGACCGATAAGACACGGCGGATAACGTCCCCGGCCCAGCGGCGACCGGGTCGGCCCCGAGCGCGGCGAGGAGATCGGCATGCAGGTCCGCCCGCCGGGTCGTGACCGCGTCCACGACCACCACCCCGCACCCGCGCCGCAGATAGTCCGCGCACTTGGCCGCGAACGCCTCCCGCGCCCTCGGCCAGTCCTTGTTTCGCGGACTGACCAACTCGACCGCCGCTGCTAACCGCGGATCCCCGTCGTCGGTGAGGACCTCCACGCGCACGTCGTCGGCGCCCGGCCAGTCGACGGCGACGGCCAGTCCGGGAGCGGGCGGCGCCCACGGCCGGCCACCGCCCGGCGCACAGACCAGCCCCGCGGCCTCGAACTCCCGCAAGGCCGCGACGTCGATCTCGACGGGGCCGTCGCGGTCGAGGAACGGGACCGCGTAGTATCCGGGCGGCAGCACGCCCCCGTTGAGCAGCCGGGCGATGGCCGCGGCCCAGGCGCCGTGGAACCCGCGCCACGGGTGCGTTCGGCTGAGCGGGGGATGAAAGTGATCCAGCAACGGCATGGCCAACTCCGGGATTGAGACGGCTGCCATTGTACCAGACGGCGACCGCCTCCGCCGCCTAACGCGACGATCCTCGGCAAGGGATGAATCCCGGAAGGTCGCGGCGCGGGGCGAGCCGCTCACTCCTTCTCCGCGAGCAGTTCCGGGACCAGGTCGTCGAGTTTGCCGTCGGCGTCGGCGTTGCGCAGGCGCCCCTTGCGGTCGATGACGAACTGGTGCGGCAGGTGCTCGATGCCCCACTCCTCGCCGAGCTTCCGCGCCGCCGCGCCGACTACTTGTGCCCACGCGCTCTTATGCGCCGCGAGGTACTTCTTCGCCGCCGCGTCCTTCTCGTCGAGGCTGACGCCGACCACCTCCAGGCCCTGGGCATGATACTTCGCGTACAGTTCCTTCAGGTGCGCTTCCTCCGCCTTGCACGCCAGGCACCACGACGCCCAGAAGTCGACGACGACCACCTTGCCGCGCAACTCCTTCAGACTCGTCGTCTTGTCGGAGCCGAACGGCGTGAAGTCGAAGTCGATCTCCTTGCCGGTCGCTTCCTTGCGGCGCAGCACGCGGGCCATCGGGTGGTCGGGAAAGTTCTTCGCTACCGCGGCCACGATGGCGTCGCGCGTCTCGTCGTCGTCCATCGACTCGGCCAGGCGGACCAGGACGCGGAAGGCGTCCGCGGCGGGACGGTATTTGGGATATTCCGCGAGGTAAACGGCGACGACCTTGCGCATACGGCCGGCGTTGCGGTCATACGCCTTGCGCAGCTCCTCCGGCGACCTGGCCGCGTTCATCACCTTGTGATACTCGCGGCCGAGCAGGTACAGGTCCGCCCGCGCCGCGTCGTCGGAGCCCTTCGGCGCCTCCTTCTTGAGGCGCCGCGCCAGCGGGACGCCGCGCGTGTGCAGCTCCTCGTCGTCGCTGTGGCCGACCGCCGCCAGCGCAGCCGTCCGCGCCGCCGACAGGTCAGCGCTCTTCGGGTACTTCGCCTCGAAGTCCTTCAACAGGCTCAGGGCCGTCTCGCCGCGCTTCTTCAGGAGGTCGAGAGCCTCCTCGTGCGTGAGGTCCTTCGTCTTGTCGGCTTCGGGCGGCTGCGCGAGCTTCTTCAGCTCGCCGAGCAGCGCGGCCTCGGGGCGGGCGCCGGGTTCGTCGGCGACGAGGACGAGGGCGCCGAACAGCGTGAACAAGGTCGCCAACAAAGCAAGACGGGTCGTCATCGGGAACTCCTGGCGGGAAGAAGGGTCCGGGGCGAGTCACGGCGCGCCGCGGCGGAGCAACTCGGGTACGGCGGCGCTGAGGAACTGTTCGGCGTAGGCGGCGCGGTCGCCGCGCAGGCGGTTCAGCCGGTCGACGTTGCCGCGCACCTCGCCCCAACTGGCTTGGCGGCCGAGCACGTCCTCGTAGAGCCCGCGGACGAAGCCGGCGGGGCGGCCGCCGTGCGCCTGGTAATACTCGTCGCTGCCGAGGAGAGCCGCCTGCACCTGCTCCTGCGTCATGCCGCGGCGGAACTGGCCGACCCAGTTTTGCAGACCGTTCCAGTCGACGGAGCGGCGCAGGTAGCGCTGATACCACGCCTGCACCAGTTCGGCGTGGGGGTCGGCGAGCGCCGGCGGGACAGGAGGCTGGAAGCCGGGGAAGCCGCCGGGCAAGCCCTGTTCGGGGACGACGGCGGTCCCCGTCTGCCGGCGGATGCGGGTGATGGCTTCGCTCGCCTCCTGGCGCACGCGCGGCTCGTCGTCGGACACCGCCGCCCGCGCCAGCGCCTGAATGACGCGCTCGTCGCCGGACCGGCCGAGGCGACGAGCCGCCTCGACGCGCTCGCGCCCGTCGACGGCGGTGAGGAGCGTGCGGACGTAGACCGCGTTGCCCGCGGGAGGAAGGCCGAAGCCTTCGTAGGGATACTGGGGGTAGGCGGGCAGGACGACACTCAGCAGTGCGGCGACCGCCGGAAGGATTCGTCTCGACATGGTGCGCCTCGGGGGACAAGGACCGCCGGAGGGAATCGGCGTAGTCATACTAGCGAATCGCGCGCCGCGAACACCGTTAGAACTCTTCACTACAATGAGCGGCGGCAATCCCCTCGGTTCCCGCGCCAACCGGATACCGACAAGGAGACTCTCCATGTTCCGTCGTGTCGTGTGCGTGACCGCCGTCTTGATCCTTGGACTCGCCGCCGCGGCCCCCGCCGCCGAGCGCGCCAAGGGAGGGAAACCCACCGTGAAGAAGTCCGACTACGGCAAGCTCGACGACGGCACCGCCGTCGACCTCTACACCCTCACGAACGGCAACGGCGCCGCCGCCAAGGTCATCACCCTGGGCGGCATCCTCACCGAACTGCACGTCCCCGACCGCGACGGCAAGTCCGGCGACGTCGTCCTCGGCTGCGACGACCTGAAGACCTACGCCGCCGGCCACCCCTTCTTCGGCGCCCTCACCGGCCGCTACGCCAACCGCATCGCCGGCGGCAAGTTCACCCTCGACGGCAAGGACTACACCCTCTTCGTCAACAACGGGCCGAACTCGCTGCACGGCGGCAAGAAGGGCTTCGACAAGGCCGTCTGGCACGCCGAGCCGCGCGACACGAAGGACGGCGCTTCCCTACGCCTCACCCACACCAGCCCCGACGGCGACGAAGGCTATCCCGGTAATCTGAAGGTCGCCGTCACCTACACGCTGACCGACAAGAACGAACTGCGCATCGCCTACGAGGCGACGACCGACAAGGCGACGCCGGTCAACCTGACGAACCACAGCTACTTCAACCTCGGCGGGCATGCGTCGGGCGACGTCCTCGGCCACGAGGTGACGCTGATGGCCGACAACTACACCCCCGGCGACAAGGACCTGATTCCGACGGGGAAGATCGTCCCGGTGAAGGGCACGCCGCTCGACTTCACGAGTCCGGCGAAGATCGGCGACCGCATCGCCCAACTCAAGGGCGAGGGGCTGCCGGGCGGCTACGACCACAATTACGTTATTAACGGGGGCGGGAAGTCGCTGGTGTTGGGTGCCCGCGTCCACGACCCGAAGAGCGGCCGCGTCCTGGAGATGCGCACGACCGAGCCGGGCGTGCAGCTCTACACGGCCAACTTCCTGAAGGACCAGAAGGGCAAGGGCGGCGCCGTCTACGCGCAGCACGCCGGCTTCTGCCTGGAGACGCAGCACTACCCGGACTCGGTCCACCACGACAACTTCCCGTCGACGATCCTGCGGCCGGGGCAGACGTACCGGCAGACGACGGTGTACGCCTTCTCGACGAAGTGAAGAAAAGAACTCACCACAGAGGCACAGAGGACACAGAGAAAAGGCAAAGAAGCAGAGGAGCAACCGCGGGATCGGCCGTTACTCCCCTTGGCCTTTCCTCTGTGTCCTCTGTGCCTCTGTGGTGAGTTCCTTCCGGCGGCTTTTACGGCGGCGTGTCGCGGGCCACGTCGAACGAGTGAAACGCCCGGACCAGCAGCGGCACCAGGCAGGCGGCCAGGCCCGTCAGCACGACCCAACTCGCCGCCAGGGCGGGCACGGTGCCGTCGACCCCCAGCGCCCGAGCCAGCGCGTACCCGACCACGCCCGCCGCCGCCGCCGGCCCGACCGCCAGGCCCACCAGCGCGAACTTGGCGAACATCATCAGCGCGTTGCGCCCCATCTGCTGGAAGTCGCCCGGCGCCCCCGGCACCAACCGCGCCGGGAACCACAGAAACAGCACGTTCTCGACCGCCAGCGATAGGAAATTGAACGGCACCCCGTACAGGGCCACGGCTCCCAGGAGCGGCTCGACGCCCCCCAACAAGACCTGCACCAGGCCGACGAGCGCCAGCTGAATTCCGCTGAGGAAGAGTACCGGCGTCGCCAACTGGCCGACCGCGAGCGCCGCCGGCGACACGGGCAGCGACTTGAGGACGTCCATGCGGTCGACGTCGCCGCGGAAGTCGTAGGTGAGTACCGTGGTCAGCACGGCCAGCGACATCGACAGCTCGCCGACGGCCAGGGGCATGCCCGGCGGCGTCGGCGGCTGTGCCGCGTTGGCGTCGAAGGCGAGCCGCGCCGCGACGCTGATGAGCGCGAACAGGCCGAGGAAGATCAGCACGGGACGGATATTGCGAATCGCCGAAAGCATTTGCCGCCAGGCGACCGGCCCGGCGCCGCCGAGCCAGGGGAACGACGGCAGGGTGAGGCGCGGCCGCGCCGCCGTCCAGGCGCCGGCGTTGAAGGCGCCGCCGCTGCGGATGCGCTGGAGGCGCTCGTAAGTCCGCTCGCTCGCCGCCGCCGCCCCTTCCAGGTACTGCGCGTCGAGTAGGAAGATCAGCGCCAGCAGGGCGCCGTCCACGGCCAGACAGCGGGTGGCGCCGGCGGCGAAATCGGGCCAAACGCGCTCGGCGGTGAACGTCTCCACGAACCAGCGCAGCGGCGCCAGCAGGGCGACGGCGACGGGGCTCGCCTCCAACCGTCCCACGACCGCCTCCGGCCCGCCGGACATCAGCCCGCCGCCGGCGAAGGTGAGCCAGCCCAGCGCCAGCACCGCGAGCGCCGCCAGCAGCAGCTTGCGCGGCCGGCTGTCGGCGCGAATGCCGATCGCCTGGACGCACAGCGACACCGCCGTGCTGAACAGCATGATGAACCAGAGCATCAGCACCAGGCCGGGGAAGGCGGTCGTCGGCCGCGCCGTGTGCGGCAGCAGGAAGCCGGTCAGAAATAGGCCGTAGACGACGCACAAAAGGGCGTTGCCCGTCAGCTTGTACGCCAGCACCTGGCGGCGGCCGAACGGCCCCGCGAAGAGGAACTGCACTTCCGCGGGCGTGAAGGGAAGCGCCTGCTCCCCCGAGGCGAACAGCAGCGCCGCCAGGCAGTAGCCGAACAGCACCAGCGGGCCGTAGCGGCGCGTCGGCTCGACCAGCGGCGGCAGCAAGGCGTCGACGCCGGGCATCAGCCGCACGAAGAGGTTCGGACCGAGGACCGCGGCGACGAACAGGACGCCGAAGGCGAGAGTGAGGACGCCGGTCACGCTGCCGGCGTTGCGGCCGATGCGGCGCAGCCAGGCGCGGCAGCGGAGCCACAAGAGGAACCCGAGGGCGCGCGTCACGGGGCCGCCTCCCCGGCGGCCCCGGCGGGCTCGGGCCGCGCGTCTTCCGTGAGACGAAAGAAGACGTCTTCGAGGGATTCCGTGCGGCCATCGCCCGCGCGGCTCAGGTCGGCCAGGCGCCCGTGCCAGACCATCCGCCCCTTGCGCAGCACGAGCAGCGTCGTACACAGGTCCTCGACGAGCGACAGCAGGTGCGACGACACCATGAGGGCGGCGCCGCGGGCCGCGTGCTCGCGGATGGTGTCCTTCATGGTGCGAATGCCGCGCGGGTCGAGGCCGGTGAGCGGCTCGTCGAGCAGAATCGCCTTCGGCTCGTGCAGGTAGCCGCAGGCGATGGCCAACTTCTGCCTCATGCCGCGCGACAGCTCCGAGGCGGTCGAGGCGCGTTTTTCCGCCAGCTCGAAGCGGACGAGCATCGCGTCGGCGCGCGCCGCCCAACCGGGCGCCAGACGGTAGGCGGAGGCGACGAAGCGGAAGTGCTCCCAGACGGTAAGCTGGTCGAACAGCCGGGGGTCGTCGGGGACGTAGGCGAGGGCGGCCTTGGCGGCGACGGGGTCGCGAGCCAGGTCGTGCCCGGCGACGGCCAGGCGGCCGCGCGTCGGCGTCAGGATGCCGGCGAGGGCGCGCATCGTGGTCGTCTTGCCGGCGCCGTTCGGCCCCACAAGGCCGAGGATCTCCCCCGGCTCGACGGCGAAGGTGATGCCCGCCACCGCCACCGTGTCGCCGTAGTGCTTGTGATAGTCGTCAACGAGGATCGACACCGTCGCGGTCCCCCCGTGCCCCAGGTTCGTCGCCAGGCGAGGCGAGGCTCCTCTGATTGTATGACACGCCCGGAATGTGGGGTTGACGGGGATGTGGCCGGTGCTAGAATAATTTCGCAGGGTGGAGCAGCCCGGTAGCTCGCAAGGCTCATAACCTTGAGGTCGCAGGTTCAAATCCTGCCCCTGCAACTGACTTCTCGACACGCGGGCAGGGGAAACCCTGCCCGAGTTCGTTTTTACC